>MGTY01000037.1:0-2952 GCA_001799695.1 Elusimicrobia bacterium GWA2_69_24 | reverse complement strand
GCTGGAGGGCGAGCCGCGAGCGCGGCACCGGGACCCCGCCGCTGCGCACCACGCGCTTGGTGAGGTCCTTGTCGAGCGTCAGGGTGCAGACGTAGGCGTCGGAGCCCGTGAACGGGATGCCGAGCTGCTCGAATATGCCCGGGAAGAAGGCCTCGCGATAGCGGCCGAAGCGCCCCTCGGCGGTGTTGAAGACGAGGTCGGGGTTGAGGGCCTCCAGCTTGGCGATGCACAAAGACGGCGGCACGCCCACCTCGATGGGTTCGACCTGATGGCCCAGGCGGGTCAGGGAATCGACGATGCCCTGCACGGTCTCCGGCGTGTCGAACTCCGCTTCCGCTTCCGAATCGTTCTGCTTGAGATTGTGGGTGAATGCGATCTTCATTCCTGGCCTGTATCTCCCCCCGCTCGCCCGGCGAGCTCCCGGCTGTCCCCGACGATGCCATTATAGCTTTATCCGGGCCCGCTCCCCATCCGGGTCTTTCGGACCGAGGGCGCATAGGACCAATACCGGACCCGGCCTTACCCTCTGGACCTAAACGGCGAAAGGCCCTTCGCGATAGAATCTGTCTACATCTTATGACGCGCATGCATTCTTTGGAGGCCCGGAACATGTCCAATCGAAGCGCCCTCGCCGTCGCCCTCAGCCTCGCCATCGTGAGCCCCACTCCCTCTTGGGCCGCGGCGCTGGTCGCCCCGACGGCGACGCCCCACGCGAACACGGTCGTGGCTCCCGTGGTCCTGCCCATGGGCGGCGTCATCGGGAACTTCGGCGCGGGCATCCAGACCCAGGCCGGCCTGCAGTCGGCGCTGCCGTCTTTGGCCCCGGTCTCCGTATCCCCCGCGCTCCAGGCCCCCTCCGGCCTGCCCACGGTCCAGTCCCGCTCGCTCCAAGCCCAGGGCGTCTCGGCCCAGGCCGTCCTTTCCGGCGTGGCCGCGGCGCGGAGCGTCACCCCGGCCAAAGGCGCATCCGTCCAGGCCTCCCAGACCCCCGTGAACGCGAAGAACGTGGCCGCGGTCTCCAGCCAGGTCCGGGACATCCTCCACGATGCTGGCCCGGTCCAAGACTCCCGGGCGGAATCGGCGGTCAGCCTCGGCGACCGCATCTTCAGCTTCCTGATCGGCGGCTTCAGCGGCAAGTCGGACGACGCCCCGGCCCCGGCCCAGTCCACCCAGATGGAACTGCCGCTGCAGCCCGCGGACGCCGAGAACGCCTCGCGCCTCGCCCGCAACCCCGAGGCCTCTCTCAACATCACGCAGAAGAAGATGCTGCAGACGCTGGACTACGTGGCTTCCATATATACCGAGCACTACGCGCCCCTGGGCTGGAAGCAGCAGAACGGGGTGGACCTCAAGAAGGTGTACCAGGACATCCGCAAGCAGGTCGTCGACACCCCCAACATGAGCTTCCGGCAGTTCCAGAACCTGCTCGCGAAGTTCGTCGCTTCCACGAAGGACTACCACACCGGCATCCAGTTCTTCTCCACCGAGAAGGCGAAGCTGCCCCTCTTCATCATGCAGGCCGAGGGCAAGTACTACATCGCCTACGTCGACCGGACCAAGCTCTCCGAGGCCGAGTTCCCCTACCAGGTCGGCGACGAGGTCGTCGAGTTCGCCGGCAAGCCGACGGCCGAGGCTATCGAGGACATCGTGAAGGCCACGGGCGAGAACGTCCGCTCCACGGACCTGCGCCTGGCCGAGATGCGCCTCACCAGCCGCATCCGCCAGACCGGCGCCGAGGTCCCCCAGGGCCCGGTCGGCCTCAAGATCAAGACCTCCGACGGCGTCGAGCACGTGGTGACGCTGGAATGGGCCTACCAGGGCGAAGTCGTCCCCCAGGACGTCCCGGTCCTCGACGGCGGCCTGGACGCCCAGACCCAGCAGATGGACCTCGGGCTGGGCCGCGCGGACCTGGACATCCCGAGCCGCTCGGTCGCGCAGAAGATCGTGGACGCCCTGCGCGCGGCGGTCCGCAAGCTGCTTCCGGACGCGGCGCACCCGCACGCGCAGATATTCAAGAGCAATGCCGAGGCGGACTCGGCCAACAAGTTCATCATCGGCTCCCGCGAGAGCTACGTCCCGAAACTCGGGAAGGTCCTCTGGGAGATGCCGAAGAACATGCCGCTGCACGCGTACATCTTCGAGAACGCGGCGGGCAAGCTCATCGGCTACGTCCGCATCCCGCACTACATGGGCGAGGAGAAGGAAGCCGCCCTTTTCGCCCAGCTGATCGCGCAGCTGGAGAAGAAGACGGACGGGCTCATCATCGACCAGCTCAACAACCCGGGCGGGAGCCTGTTCTACATGTACTCGCTCCTCTCCAACCTCACCGACAAGCCCCTCATCGTCCCGCAGCACAAGCTGCTCGTGGATGAGAGCGACGCCTACTGGGCCGCGCAGATGATGGAAGAGGCGGCCAAGGAAGGGGCCGAGAAGGAAGTGGTCAAGGCGATGAAGAAGGAGTTCAACCTCAGCGTCGACGACGGCTTGACCCAGAAGGTCCTGGGCTACGCCAAGTTCATCATCGACGAGCTGAAGTCCGGGCGCCGGCTCACCCGGCTCTTCCACCTCTTCGGCATCGACAAGATCGCGCCGCACCCCGTGGCGCACTACACCAAGCCGATGCTGCTGCTCATCAACGCCCTGGACTTCTCCTGCGGGGACTTCTTCCCCGCGATCCTCCAGGACAACAAGCGCGCCACCCTCATGGGCGTGCGCACCTCGGGCGCGGGCGGCGGCGTAAAGAGCATGGAGTTCCTCAATCAGTTCGGCATCGCCCAGCTGGCCTACACCTGGACCATCGCCGAGCGGCCCAACGGCCAGCCCATCGAAAACCTGGGCGTCACGCCGGACATCAAGTACGACCTCACGGCCAACGACCTCAAGAACAACTTCTCGGACTACGTGAAGGCCATCAACGCGGCGATCGACGCCATGGTCCCCAAGGCCGAGGCC
>MGTY01000036.1 GCA_001799695.1 Elusimicrobia bacterium GWA2_69_24 | reverse complement strand
GGAACTGCGCTTCGAGAAGGACCCGGAGCGGCGGGTGGAGAAGAAGGATTGGGAAAGCGAGTGGTTCCCCTGGCGCCGGGGCCGCACCCCGACCGACGGTCAATGAGCCTCCGGGCCGCGGCGGCCCTGCTACTCGCGTCTTTGCTGGCCGGCGGCGCCTTGCGTTGGGCCGCGGCGAGCCGCTCCCAGGGTCTCGCCGAATTCTGGCAGGAGTGGGAGTACTACGGGATGGGGGTGGAGCTGGCCGAGTCCGGCACGCTCCGCGTCCTGCCCGGTCTCCAGCCCACCGCCAACCGCCTGCCCCTCTACCCCGCCTTCATCGGCGTCCTGCGGCAGACGGTTCCGGGCCCGCGCGCGGTGCGTTTCGCCCAGGCCGCCTTCGACACCGCGGCCATCGGCGGCGTCTACGTCCTGGGGGCCCTCACGGGGGGAACCCTGGCCGCCGCCGCGGCGGCGGCCCTCTATGCCGTCTCCGGCCCCATGCTCGGGCAGGTCCCGGAACTGACTTTGGACTGCTTCTTCGGCTGGCTCGTGCTCCTGACCGCTCTCGCCCTCGCGCTCTGGGCCCGCGAGCCGCGGAGCGGGCGCCGAGCGGCCGCCGCGGGCCTGGCTTTGGGCCTGTGCCTCACCTGCCGCTCCACGCTCTGGCTCTTCCCCGTATGCCTGGTCCCCGCGGTGTTCCTGGCCAAGGGTTGGCGCTCGTCCTGGCGCGCGGCCCTGCTCTTCGTCGCGATCCCGACCTGTCTGCTCCTGCCGTGGAGCCTGCGCAACCTCCGCGTGTTCCACGCGTTCATCCCGCTCGAGAACGAGGCCCCCATGATGGCGATATGGGCCGCTTCCGTCGGCCGGCTCGAGGCCCCGACCGAACTGGGTCTCATCGCGGAGCGCCATTGGGGGGAAGTCCTCGAAGACTATCATGCCCAAGGCGAGACCGCCCGCCGCCGGGATCTCTGGCGCCGGGTACGGGGGAACTTGCTGGCCCGACCGTCGTCCTACGCCTGGGAATGCCTCAAGCGCATCCCCGTGCTGTGGCGGGAGCAATGGCCGTTCCTCCTATTGTCATTCACCGTACTTCTACGTAGAGGGCACCGCGCCGAGACGCTGGCCCTGCTCGGCCTGGTCCTTTACTTCAACGTCCATCTGCTCATGGGCGTCTTCCCGCGCTTCGTGCGGCCCGTGCATGGCGTCCTGTGCGTGCTCGCCGCCGTCGGGGCGGCGCGGTTCCTGCGCCGGGAAGACCCGCCCATGGCGGAGAAAGCGGCCTGGGGTTTCCTGGCGGCCGGGCTCGCCCCGATCCTGTTCCTTTATATGTACTCGTCGGCGCTCCTCTTGCGCGAGAAACGCCCCGAGGCGCCCGATTCTCCGGGGATGGCCGCCGCCATCAAGGGCTTCAGCGACCTGGGGGTCCAAGCCGCGGTCCGGGGCCGCTGGGAATCGGCCGACGAGTACTTCTCCGAGGCCTTGAGCACGGACCCGGGCCAAGGCGAAGCCTTGGTCAGCCGCGGCCTGGCGCGCCAGGTCCTGGGCAGGACCCAGGATTCCGACATCGATTACGCCAACGTCGCCCTGCGCCTGGAACGCCTGACCGACGCCTCCCCCGAAGCCCGCGCCTCCCGCCTCCGCCAATATTAGTCCCGCGGCGGGTCCTGGCCCTGCGGCCCGAGCGTCCGGACCGCGCGACCCTGCGGTCGCGCTTAGCGCTCGCGTCGCTGAATGCGGTCTGCGCCGCTCGCGAGATCCGGCCGCCCGGGGCGCAGTGCCATCCGCCGCCAGATTGTCTTATAATATGGTATAAATTCGGCGGACTAAATTAAACCATGTTTGATAGACACATTCGCCTGCCCCAGGATTCCAGCTTCTTCCTGTTCGGTCCCCGCGGGTCGGGGAAGACCCATCTGCTTAAGGAAAGGTTGCGCGCCCCTTCCACCCTCTACATCGATCTGCTCGACCCCGAGACATTCCAAACTCTCAGTCTCCGTCCCAAAGCGCTCATCGAGCAGCTGGATGCGCTCGCGCCCGGCACCCGCTGGGTGGCGATCGACGAGATCCAGAAGCTCCCTTCCCTTCTGGACATCGTGCATCAGCAGATCGAATCCCGGGACATCCGCTTCGCCCTGACCGGATCGAGCGCCCGCAAGCTTCGGCATGGGAGCGCCAATCTCCTGGCTGGAAGAGCCTTCGTCTATAATCTCTTTCCGCTCACCGCGCGGGAGCTCGGAGAGACCTTCTCGTTGGCCGAGGCCTTGCGTTGGGGGACGCTGCCGCGCCTCTTCGCGCTGAAGGGCGACGACGTCAAGAGCGATTTCCTGCGCAGCTATGCCCATGTTTATCTGCAGGAAGAGATCACTCAGGAGCAAGTGGTGCGAAAACTGGAGCCCTTCCGGCGCTTCATCTACACGGCGGCTCAAATGAGCGGCCGGATAATCAATTTCTCCAAGATCGCGCGCGAAGCCGGGACCACGGTGCCGACCGTGCAGACCTATTTCCAGATCCTTGAGGACACGCTGGTCGGTTTTCTCCTGGAGCCGTTCCATGAATCGGTCCGCAAGAGGCAGCGGGAGAATCCAAAATTCTATTTCTTCGATACCGGGATACAGCGCGCGCTGTCCCATGCGCTTACCGTCGATCTCGTGCCGCGGACCTATGAATACGGCGCGGCCTTCGAGCAGTTCCTGATCAATGAGATCCTCCGCCTGCAGTCTTACGCGAAGAAAGACTACCGGCTGTCCTATCTGCGCACCAAGGACGGCGTCGAGATCGACTTGATCGTCGAGCGGCCGGGTCTCCGGCGCGCCTTGGTCGAGATCAAATCGACCCAGCGCGTCGGGCCGGAGGAAGTCCGGGGGCTCGGGCGCTTGTCGCCGGACATCCCCAATTCTGAGGCCTTTTGCCTCTCGTTGGATCCCATCCCCAAGAAGATCGCCGGCGTGTCATGCCTGCCTTGGCAGCAGGGGCTCTCCGAACTCGGTCTGTAGCCCCGTGGGACGGGAGCAGGGCCACCCGTCGGCTCAGAAATATACGGCGAGGGTCGGTTCAAAGGACAGCCCATCGATCTTGAGGGCGTCATGACTCGGCGTTCGGGTATCAGTCCCTTTCGGCAGCAGGAAATCGTAATTCAGGAAGAAGCCGGCTCCGACGCGGGGCTGAGGTCGATATTCGAAGCCGGCTCGGATGGAAGGCGATACGGTGGTCTTGAAGTCCACGCTCGGTGTCGAGATCTTATAAGTGCTCAGACCCGCCCCGAGCGACCCTTTGAAACGCGGCGTCATGTGGAAGCTGCGATTGACAGTTCCCCGGAGCAGGATGACATCGCCGCTCGTCAACTCCCCGGAAAACACGGCGTCGCTGCTCGTGTCGGCGAAGCGGACGTTTTTCGCGAGGAGGGCGACGCTCAGGTCCAATATCCAAGACCTGAGCGGCGCGTAGCGGATGCCGCCGCCGACGAGCCCAAGGGAGAATGAGCGCGGGGTCGCCGACGCCCCGCAGGGACTGCCGCCGACGCAGGCGCCGGATTGCGTGGTTTGATAGGAGGCGAGGTCGTTCCCGTTGCGGCGATAGTTGTAGAGGAGGTACAGTCCGATCGTCTGCTGCTCCGGCACGTCGGCGAGGAAGGGCCGGGCCTCCTCCTCGAAAAGACGGGAGGCGAAATCCTCGTAGGCCGCGCTCAGGACCTCCCCATCGTTGGCGTCGACCAGCCGGGCATTGACTTGATACCGGTCCCCCAGCTTGTCGATGCTGCCCAGCAATAGCAGTCGGGCGCCGAGGAGTCTCCCGACCTGCACGGCGCTCTCTGGATCGATGGCGCCGCTTGATTGAAGGTGTTGTTCCTCCAAAACCTTGGCGAGCGCCGCGCGCTCGACCACCTTGAAGCCGGAATCGAGCACGAAGGGTCGCGTCAGGAGTTCGGAGACCGCCTCTCCGATGTGTCTTTCCGAAAGCCTAGGGCTCGAGTTGAACGGGAGGATGGCGATGACCGCTCCCGCTGGGACTCCCCGCTTCCCTTGATACCCGGAGACGAGGGTCTTCGCCATCCTCTCCATCCGCGACGGGATCTCCGAGGCATGGCCGGCATTCCCAATGAAGGTCATAGTGAGGATGACAAGCGTTGCCCGGGCACGGTGGTGGTGGAATCGAAATCTATTCATGGTCGCAGTATATAGCATCCGCAAGCAATGCATCAACGCGCTTCCCCGCCGCCCCCGCCTCCGCCAGTATCAGCCCTCGGGGCGCTCGCGGCCGGGGGCCATGCGCACCAGGCGCGGGTCGAAGCGGGCGAGGATCTCGACCAGGTCGGCCTGGGCGGCCATCACCTGGTCGATATCCTTGTAGGCCATGGGGGCCTCGTCGAGGCCCGCGGAGAGCAGCTTGACCCCTTTCTCGGCCAGGAAGCGGTTGAGCTCGCCTTGGGTGAAGGTGTCCTTGGCCCGCTTGCGGCTCATGCGCCGCCCCGCCCCGTGGGCGGCCGAGTCGAGGGAGTCGGGATGGCCCTTGCCGCGCACCACGTAACCGGGCGTGGCCATGGTGCCGGGGATGATGCCGATGATCCCCCTGCCCGCGGGAGTGGCGCCTTTGCGGTGGACGATCACCTCCCGGCCGTCGCGGAGCTCCTTCCAGGCGAAGTTGTGATGGTTCTCTATGTCGAGCCGGATCTTGGCGCCGAGGGCCGCGGTCACGTGGCTATGGATGAGGGCGTGGTTGGCCGCGGCGTAGCGCCCCATGAGCTCCATGGCGCGCCAGTACTCCTGGCCGGCCTCGGTTTCGAGCCCCAGCCAGGCCAGGTGCGCGAGCTCCTTGGGGAGCCCCGGGTTCCGGTCCCGGGCGAGCTCGCTGTAGTGCCGGGCCACTTCGAGGCCCGTGCCGCGGCTGCCGCTGTGGCTCAGGAGCGCCGTGTACTCGCCCGGGGCCAGACCCGCGGCCGGGTCCAGGACCGTGAGCCGGCCGAATTCGACGAAGTGGTTGCCGCTGCCGCTGGTGCCCAGCTGGCTCCAGGCCTTGTCCTTGAACCGCCGGGTCACGGGGCTGAAGGACCAGTCCTCATCCATGACCGCGTGCTGGCGGTTGCGCTCGAACGCGGCGCCCACGCCGAAGCGGGTCTCCTGGAGCAGGGCCTGGGAGAGCCGCTCGGTGTCGGTGCGCAGGGCCGCGGCCGGGAGGTCGAGAACGCTCAGCTTCATGCGGCAGGCGATGTCCACGCCCACGGCGTAGGGGATGACGGCGTCGCGCACGGCCAGGACGCCTCCGATGGGCAGGCCGTAGCCCACGTGCGCGTCCGGCATGAGCGCGCCTTGGATCGACACCGGCAGGCGGCAGGCGTTCTCCATCTGCCGCACCGCCTCCGAATCGAAATCGCGGCCCCAACTGCGATAGGGAGCGGGAGTGGTCCGGGGTTTCACGGGGCTGCTTCCTCCGTGGGTTCGACGGGGGGGAGGTCGGCCTTGACGATGGGCGGGAGGCGCTTGGCGGGGAGCCGGTAGTATTCGAACTCAGGTCCCCAGACGGCCTGCTGGTGCGCGAGCATCGCCTGGCCCGCGTTGATGCGCTCCGCGACGATGTCGGACGGGTTGTCGCCCGCCAGGTCCGCGGCGTTGAAGATGGGGTCGATGATCTTGACCTCCGGAGCCACCATCACGCTGGCGGGGAGGAGATGCAGGTATTTCCTGGGCGGGGTCCCCTCCGTGAAGAAGATGGCGAAGCAGCCCATGGCCGGAGCGTCGGCGGTCTTGGCGGTGAGCTGGCCGACCAGGGAGTCCAGGGTGATGCGCTGGCGTCCGCCGTTGGGCAGGGCGTCGCGCGTGAGGATGGGGCCGAGCTTGGTGATGCTCTGGAGTTCGATGTGGTACTCGGTGAAGTATACCTTGAGGTCCTGGAGCGGACCCCCGCGGTTGTCCAGGATCAGCGCCTCGCCTTCGGCGTTCACGCGGATGTCCAGGTCGAGTCCGGTGGGCGGTGGCTTGCTCCAGGGGAAGCGCATGCCGTCGAAGCGTTCCCGCGCGGCGGCCAGCTGGGGCAGCCATAGGCGGCGGTGGACCGCGAGGTTGGCGGCCACCAGGGCCAGGAACAGCCAGAAGAGCGGGCGCAGCACCTTCATCGCCGGCGGGACTCCTGGCGGTAGAATTCCAGCCAGATGTAGGTGAGCAGGAAGGGCGCCAAAAAGCAGAATATCTTCCACTCCCACAGGTCCAGGATGACGGGCAGAAACGGGTTCATGACGAAGCCGAACAGGACCAGGAGCATGCCGAACTCCCAGTAGCCGCGGTTGAAGCCGAAGACGGCGGCGTAGATGACCGCGCCCGTGGCCGCGATGCGGACCACGGCGAAATAGGCGTCGTTGGCGGGCTTGAGGACGAAGAACAGGCCCATGGGGATGGAGCACGCGACGAAGCCCGCCCCCACGCGCAGGAGGCTGGGGTAATCCGGCTTGTCCTCGGGGACGTTCCAGACGAAGGGGTCCCAGCGGGGCCGGGGCTCGGCGGTCTTGCCGGCCCAGGGTTCGAGCCCGGGGTCGGACTCCGCCTCCGCTTCCTCGGCAGCGGACGCCTCAGCCGGGGGCGGGGGGTCCGGCGCGGTCGCTTCGGGATCGGGCCCGGCCTCTGCCGTCGGCGGGGATGACGCCTTCGCCGCTTCCCGGAGCAGGGCGTAGGCCGAGTTGATGAGGGCCATCTTCCTTTCGCACTGGCGGCGCAGCTCGGGGCCGTAGGGGTAGAGGTCCGGGTGCCACTCCTTGGCGAGACGCCGGTAGGCGCGCTTGACGTCCTCGAACGAGGCGTCGGCCTCGAGCTCCAGGATTTGGAAGGCTTTCATGGGGTCCATGGCCGCCTCCGTAGGATAGCAGGGGTTGGAGAGATTTGGTAGGGAGTCCATTTTGATATAATCGCTCCGTCGTCTCCCGCGCTGCATTCCCTTAATTCGTCCCATGGAGAGGAATCGGATGGGCAAAGAACTCTGGCTGGTCACGGGCGGCGCCGGCTTCATCGGCTCGCACATCGCGCAGACGCTCGTGGAGCAGGGGAAGACGGTGCGCGTCCTCGACAATTTCTCCACCGGCAAACCCCAGCACATGGCCGCCTTCCGCAGCCGCATCGAGCTGCAGCGCGGCGATATCCGCAACCCCGCCGCCTGCCGGCGCGCGGTGCGCGGCGCGACCTACGTCATCCACCAGGCCGCCATCCGTTCGGTCCCGAAATCCGTGGACCGGCCCACCGATTCGCACGACGCCAATGCCACCGGGACCTTGAACATGCTGGTCGCGGCGCGGGACGCCAAGGTGCGCCGGCTGGTCTACGCCTCCTCGAGCTCGGCGTATGGGGACGCCAAGGTCTTCCCCCAACGGGAGACCATGAAGCCGGAGCCCATCAGCCCCTATGCCGCGTCCAAGCTGTGCGGCGAGCACTACTGCCTCCTTTTCTCCAAAAACATGGGGCTGGAGACCGTCGCCCTGCGCTACTTCAACGTGTTCGGCCCCCGGCAGGACCCGGAATCCCTGTATTCGGCGGTCATCCCCAAGTTCATGGAGGCGGCCTACCTGGGCAAGCCCCTGGATGTGCATTGGGACGGGCGGCAGAGCCGGGACTTCACTCACATCGCCAACGTGGTCCAGGCCAACCTCCTGTCGGCCAAGACCCGGACCGGCGTGGGGGAGGCCTTCAACATCGCCAACGGGAAGACCTATTCCCTGCTGGACCTCATCGCGGTCATCCAGGGCTTCGCCGGCCGCAAGCTGGTGCTCCGGCACCATCCCATGCGCAAGGGCGACGTGCGCAAGACCTGGGCCGACATCTCCCGGGCCAAGCGGCTGCTGGGCTACAAGCCGGTCATGAACTTCGAAAAGGGACTGTCCGACACCTGGCGCTATTTCGAGGAGACGTACTTCAAGAAGGCGGCCCGGAAATGAGGCTGCTCGTCACCGGGGGGCTAGGTTTTATCGGGTCGAACTTCGTGCGCCATTACCTGGGCGCGCACCCCAAGGACTCGGTCGTCAACCTCGACCTGCGCACCTACGCGGGCAACCCCGCGAACTTGAAGGACGTGGCCGCGCGCTGCGGCCGTCGCTACTCCTGGATCCGGGGCGACATCGCCGACCCCCGCGCCGTGGAGCGCGCCATGAAGGGCGCGGGCGCGGTGGTGCACTTCGCGGCCGAGACGCATGTGGACCGGTCCATCCTGGACGCGGGCGCCTTCCTGCGCACCAACGTGGTGGGGACGCAGGTCCTGCTCGACGCGGCCCTGCGGCACAAGGTATCCCGCTTCGTGCACGTCAGCACCGACGAGGTTTACGGCAGCATCCCCAAGGGGGAGTCCAAGGAAGGGGACCCCCTGGAGCCCAACAGCCCCTACGCGGCCTCCAAGGCGGGCTCGGACCTCCTGGTCCGCGCCTACCACGTCACGCACAAGCTGCCGGTCATCATCACCCGCTGCTCCAACAACTTCGGGCCCTACCAGTTCCCCGAGAAGGCCCTGCCCCTCATGATCACCAACTGGATGGAGGGCAAGCCCTTCCCGCTCTACGGGGACGGCCGCAACGTCCGGGACTGGATCTACGTGCTCGATCACGTGCGCGCCGTCGACCTGCTCCTGCGCCGCGGCGCTCCGGGTGAGATCTACAACATCGGGGGCGCCTTCTCGATGGACAACCGCGAGTTGGTCGAACGGGTGCGGCGGCTCATGGGCGTGCCCAAGACCCTCATCCAGCCTGTCCCGGACCGGCTGGGGCATGACCGGCGCTACGCCGTGGACTGCTCCAAGCTCCGCAAGCTCGGCTGGAAGCACTCCTTGGGCTTCGACGAAGCCCTGCGGCAGACGATCCAGTGGTATCAGGAGAACGCATCCTGGTGGCGCCCCCTTAAGCGGCACGGGGGCTTCAAGAAGTACTATGGCAAGCAGTATCGGACCCTGAGGTGAACGCCATGCATCCGACCCTTCTGAATTCCCGTGAGCCTGAAGCGCACATGCGGCCGGTCCAGGTGCCGTGCGGGTGGATCGAAGTGGTCTGCGGCAGCATGTTCTCCGGCAAGTCGCAGGAGCTCATCCGCCGCCTGCGGCTGGCCAAGATCGCTCGGCAGAAGGTCCAGGCCTTCAACTCCGCGCTGGACATCCGCTACGGGCGCAACCACATCATCTCGCACGACCAGGTGAAGATCCCCTCCAAGCCGGTGAAAGCCGCCAGGGAGATCCTCGACTTGATCGAGCCGGACACCCAGGTGGTGGCGATCGACGAGGTGCATTTCTTCGGGCCCGCCATCGTCGAGGTCTGCGAGACGCTCGCGGACCAGGGCAAGCGGGTGATCGCGGCGGGCCTCGACCAGGACTACCGGGGACAGGCTTTCGAGGCGACCTCGGGGCTCATGGGGATTGCGGAGTTCGTCACCAAGCAGCTGGCCATCTGCATGGTCTGCGGCAACCCCGCCAACCGGAGCCAGCGCCTCACCCAGACCAAGAAGCGCATCAGCGTGGGCGCCGCGGACAAGTACGAGGCCCGCTGCCGCCGCTGCTTCGAGCGCGGCTAGACTTCCCGCAGCGGCACTGTGCCCGGGCACAGTCGATGCTGCGCCTCGGATCAGGGGCCGGGGGGGTGCCCCTGGGTCGTCGGGAGAGGCAACAGGTTTACTTCTGGAGTTCGCGCAGGACCGAGTCCCGGGTGCAGGGGTTGAGGATGCAACTGCGCGCGGCGGCGCGGAAGTCCGCATGGTCGGGGAGTTCCTGGACGGCGCGGTAGTCGGTGAGGGCTTCGGGCCGCTTCCCCAGGATGTCGAGCGCGACCCCGCGGTAAAGATGGCAGAGGCTCCGCCAGCCCGACGGGGCGGGGCCGGGCGCCGCGAGGGCGCGCGTGAACCAGTCCACGACCGGGCCCAGCGTCTCGGGCTTGAGGCAGTCCGCTCCCGCAAGACCGCAGAGCATGCTCTTGCGCTTGCCCCCCAGGATGGCGGGGTCCTGCGCGGCACGGTCGTAGAGGGACAGGGCGCGTTCGTGGGAGGAGGTCCAGTCCCCGGAGCGCGCCAGGATGAGGATCTCGGCGAAGCGGAAATAGGGGCTGTTCGGGAAGCGCGTGAGCAGATGGCGGGCTACTCCCAAGGCGTGCGGCAGGTCGCCTTCGTACGCGCCGTAGATGGTCAGGAGGTTGGAGGCGGCCTGGCTGGCCGCGAAAGGCCAGCGTCCCTTCTCCATGGCGATGCGCAAAGACTCCTTGCCCTTCGCTGCGTCGCCCCGGATGAGCCAGCGGGCGCCGATGCCGAGTATGCCGGGCAGGCGGTCGGTGAGGTAGAGGTAGAGCCCGATGCCGATGTGGGCGTCGTAGTAGCCGGGGTCGTTCTTAAGGCAGCGTTCCTGGAGGCGCTTCCCCCTCCGCGAGTCGAGATAGGCTTTGAGCCAGCGTCCGTAGGTGAGCTCCCATTGCGCGCGGATGCCGAGCGTCAGCCCGGTGATGAATTCCGCGTCCGCGCGCTTGGCCGCGGAGTCCGAGGCGAGCCAGTCGTGGGAAAGGGCCTGGGCCAAGTCGATGTCCTCCAGGAAGCGCGCTTCCATCGGGGCGCTGCTCTTGAGGACGCCGGGCTCGGTCGTCTCCCGCCAGAACAGCAGGCCGGCCTCGAAAAGGTAGCCGAAGGGGTCGGCCGGGGCGGCGTCGATGTGGCCGCGGATGTGCGCCATGGCGTCCTCGTAGTCGAGATCGTAGAGCGCCTCCATGCTCTGCCGGGCGGCCTCCTCGCGCTCATCGGCCGCGGCCGACGACGGCAGCAGGAACGCGGAAAGGAGGAGGACCAGGAGGGCGGGCATCGATTCCCAGATGATAGCACCGGAGGCGCGAAAGGCGCTATGATTTAGACTCGGCGGGAGGGACTATGACACTAGCGGAACTCGGCAAGGCGCTCGGCGTACAGCTCAAGGGAGACCCGGAGTACCGCATCGACCGGGTGCGCGACATCGAGCGCCTGGCGCCCGAGGCGGAACTCGCAGAGAACGCCGTCTATTTCATCGAGACCCCGGCCGTGCACAAGCGCCACCCCAAGGCCGCCGAGCGCGGCGCCCTGCTCGTCCCCGCGGCCCTGGCCGAGCGCTTCCCCCGCTGCCTCATCGCCCCCGACGGGGACGCGCGCCTGGTCTTCATCGCGCTCCTCAAGCTCTTCGACAAGAGCCCGTGCTTCAAGCCGGGGATCGCGGCTGGAGCCCGGGTCCATCCGTCGGCCGCGGTGGACCCGACGGCCTGCGTCCTCGATGGGGCGGTCGTAATGGAAGGGGCCCGGGTCGGCGCGCGGGCCGTCCTCTATCCCGGCGCGGTGATCGAGCCCCGCGCCGCGGTCGGGGCGGACAGCGTGATCCATTCCTGCTCCGTGGTCGGCTATGACTGCGCGGTGGGGGAGCGCTGCATCCTCCACGGCGGCACGGTGCTCGGCGCCGACGGCTTCGGCTTCTATGACCGGCCCGGCGGGCGGTACAAGATCCCGCAGATCGGCAACGTGGTCATCGGCGACGACGTCGAGATCGGTGCCTCCTGCACCATCGACCGCGCGGCCATCGAGAGCACGACCGTGGGAGCGTTCACCAAGATCGACGACCAGGTGCACATCGGCCACAACTGCCAGGTCGGGCGCTACGTCTACATCGTGGGCAACTCCGCCATCGGGGGCTCCGTGGTCATCGAGGACGGCGCCATGATCTCGGGCATGGTCATCATCAAGGATCACCTGCGCATCGCCAAGGGCTCGATCGTCATGGGGATGTCCGGAGTGGCCCAGGACACCGAGCCCGGGCAGGCCTACTTCGGCTCGCCGGCCCGCCCCGCCCGCCAGATGCACAAGATGAACGCCGCGCTCGAGCGGCTCCCCGAGCTGCTCGTCGCGATGCGGCGGGAAAAAGACCGGACCCCGGCCGCGTGACGCTCCTCTCCGGCCGAGTGCCGGGGTTCCGGGGAAAGCAGATCGCCACCGCCGTGGGCGTGGCCGCGGTGCTGACCCTAGGCTTCTACGCCACGGACCTGCACATGGCGGCGCTCGCGTCCCGCGGGCGCGAGTTCTGGAGCCCGTCCTTGCCGTTGGACGACTCCATCCCTTTCCACCCGGGCTGGATCTGGGTCTATCTCCTCTACTTCCCGGCCTGCTTCGCGCCCTTGTTCCTGCGCCGGGTCCGCGACGACGCCGAGACCTTCCAGCGCACGGCGCTCGGCTTCACGATCCAGTTCCTCGTCTCCATCCTGGTGTTCTGGGCGGCGCCCTCGCGGATGCTGCGGCCCCCTGTCGTGGAGGCCGGGCTGAGCTGGACGGCGCTGTCGTGGATGTACCAGATCGACGACGGCTTCAACATCTTCCCGAGCCTGCACGTCGCGAACACGGCCTACATCGCCTGCGTCATGGGGCGGTTCGGGGGGGCGGCATCGGGGGCGGGGATGTGGGCCCTCTGCCTGTTCATCACGGTCTCCACGCTCTTCGTCAAGCAGCACTATCTGCTCGATCTGCCCACGGGCCTGCTCCTGGGGACCGCCTGCTTCCGCATCGCGTTCTCCAGCGCCCTGAACCTGCGCCGCTGGTCGGAAGTGCTCCCTTGGCTGCAATCCCGCCTGGCATCGCCCGGCCGCTTCTGGACCGTCGCCATCCACGGCGCGGCGGGAGCCTTCGGGCTGGGGACGGTGTTCTGGCTGGGCCGGCATATCGGCTGGGGTGCCATCGGGGCGGCCATCGGCTCCATCGGCTGGACCGCCGCGGTCGGGCTGACGCTCTTGTACGCGGTCCCGCAATTCCTGTTCTGCTGCGGCTGGTACTGGACCCTGGGGCCGTGGCGCAAGAAGCTCGGTCTGCGCGGCATAGTCATCCCCTTCCTGGCGGGGGACGCGGTCAATTGCAGCATCCCCTCCGCGAACGCGGCGGGAGAGCCGGTCAAAGTCCTGCTCCTGCGCCACCGGGTCCCCGTGGAGGACTGCGTCGCCTCGGTGACGCTCTACAAGGCCTCCGATTTCGTCTCCTTGCTCCTCTTCCTGAGCCTGGGCCTGGCTGTGGCGCGCTCCGGCCTCTCCTTCCCGCGGCCCTGGTTGTGGGGGGCGTCCGTCGTCCTCTTCGGCATGGCGGGTGTGACCGCGCTGTTCCTGCTCGCCCGCCGCACGGGATTCTACGGCCCCCTGCTCAAGGGCGGGAGCGGGCTCATGGGGCTCTCCCTGTCGGCGGGGCTGCGCGCGGGGGCTGAATCGGCCGATCGCAGCGTCCGGGAGTTCGCCGCGCGCGAGCCCGGGGCCGCGGCCCTCTCCCTTCTGTGCAACGTCCTGGGCTGGTTCGGAGGGGTCGTCGAAGCCTACATCTGTCTGCGGCTCCTGGACCTGCCGGCCGGCTGGCGCCTGGCCCTGGCCATCGAGACCTTCGCCCTATTCTTCAATAACGTCACCTTCTTCATTCCGGCCCGGCTCGGCGTATTGGAAGGCAGCCGGGTGCTCATCTTCGGAGTGCTCGGGCTGCCCCCGGCCGCGGGCATGGCGTACGGACTCATCCGCAGGGCCCGGGAACTGGCCTGGATGGCGCTGGGCTATGGACTCCTGGCGGTCTATTGGCCCAAGAGCAACGGCCTTGCTCCCTCCCCACTCGCGGGGGAGGGTCGGGGTGGGGGGGTCAGGGGCCCCAGCTCGGGTTGAAGGAGTTCCCGGGGACGTCCGCGAGGATGTGGGGCGCGCTGCCGTCGGCGTCCATGACGAAGATCCGCCGGCGCCCGCCGTCGCGGGTCGAGGAGTAGGTCAGGAAGCGCCCGTCCGGGGACCAGGACGGCGATTCGTTGGAGCCCTCGCCGTGGGTGAGTTGGACGAGGCGGGTGCCCGTGATGTCGACGAGGAAGATGTCGATGCGGTCCTTGACGTTCGCGCGCCCCGCGAAGACGATCCACTCCCCGCTCGGCGACCAGGCCGGCGTGTCGCACCAGTTCAGGTTGGTCAGGCGCTTGGTGCGGCCCGTGGCCAGCTCCAGGGTGTAGACCTGGGGGTTGCCGCTCCGGTCCGAGACGAAGGACAGGAAATTGCCGTCCGGTGAGAAGGTGGGCGAGGAGTCCACCCCCCAATGCGAGGTCTGCTCCTTGGCCGCGCCGTTCTTGAGGCTGATCAGGAAGATGTTGGGGTTCTTCCCGCGCGACAGGGTCGCGGCCAGGGAGTTCCCGTCCGGCGAGAAGCCGCCGGCCAGGTTGAGTCCCTGCCGGTCGGAGAGGGTGCGCAGGGAGCCCCGGTTCAGGTCGAACAGGAAGAGGTCGGGGTTGCCGTCCTTGTAGCTGGTGAAGGCCAGCGAGCGGCCGTCGGGATGCCAGCGCGGCAGGAGGTTGATGGAGCGGTTGCGCGTGACCGGCTTGACGCCGGAGCCGTCGTAATCCGCCAGGTAGAGCTCCTTGGAGCCCGTCTGGTCGTTGGAGAAGGCGATGCGTGTGTGGGCGATCCCCATGCGGCCGGTCAGCTGCTTGATCACGTCGTCGGCCAGGCGGTGCGCCAGCGAGCGCTGATGCTCCGCGCTCTGCCGGTAGTAGCGCGAGAGGATGGCCTGGCCGGAGGCGAGGTCCCGCAGGACGGCTTCCAGGACCACCTGGTCCGCGGTGCGCGAGGCCTTCGCCTGCAGGACCAGGGCCGCGCCGCCCGTCTTCCAGCGGCGGTCGCGCTCCTTGGCGTCCGCGATGTTGGCCGGCGGGATGGTCTCGACTAAGTCCACGTAGCGGGAGAAGAGGAGGTCGGAGCGCAACGTATCGCGCAGGAGCCGTCCGGCTTCGGCGCTCTCCTGGTTCTTGGGGTCCGCGGGGAGGAAGGCGTCCAGGCCCACGACCCAGGCGCGCTTGGAGGGGCCGCCCTCGACGCCGATGAACACGTCCGCCGCGTACGCGCACGGCCCGGCCAGCGCCAGGGCCAGGACGCCCGAGAGCCCGCTCATCGCGGCTTCGCCGGCTTCTTCTTGGGTGCGGCCTTGGCCCCCAGTTCCTTGTTGAGTTCCAGCGCTTTCCTGGCCTCGGGGGTGTTCGGGAAATCCTGGGGGATGGACTCCAGGTAGCGCTTCGCCTCGTCGAGATGGGTCTTCATGTTGATGAGGCAGAGGGCGTAGCGCAGGCGCGCCGACGGCGTCACCTCGCTCTTGGGATAGCGGTCCAGCACCAGGGCGTATTGGGTGGCGGCGTCCTTCCAGCGCCCCTGCAGATAGCGGGCTTGGCCGATGTAATAGGTCGCCATGTCCACGACCTCGCCCTTGGGAAACTTCTCGAGATACACCTGGAAGCCCTGGACCGCCAGGTCGTACTGCTTCTTGTCCAGCTGGACCCGGGCCGACCGGTAAAGTTCGCTCGGACTGGGGCCTTCGGCTTCCGCCTGGCGCCGCGCCTCCTCCTCGGCCTGCTTCTTCTTTAGCGCCTCTTCCGCTCTGCGCCGCTCCTCTCCTTCCTTGACCAGCTTCTCCTCGGTGGCGCGGACGAGGGAGCGGCTCTCATCGAGGGTCTTGCCCATGGAGGAGACCTTCGTCCCGATCACGGCCCCGAGATCGTCCATCTTGGCCGCGAGCCGGGACATGTCGTCGCGGTTGTCCTTCAGGTTCTCGTTGAGGACGGACAGCCCCTTATGGAGCTCGTCGAGCTTGACGTTGAGGTCGGCCTGGTTGCCCTGCAGCTCCCCCATGATCTTCTTGAGGCTGTTGTTCTGGATCCGGATGCTGTCGTACTGCTGGGAGAGGTCCAGGATGTCCCGCTGCGTCGCGAAACAGCCGCAGGCCAGCAGGGGGGCCAGGAGCGGGAGGCACCTGCGCGAGGATCCGTTCACTTACTGGATGCTCGGCTTGCCCGGGATC
This sequence comes from Elusimicrobia bacterium GWA2_69_24, assembly GCA_001799695.1. GTDB lineage: Bacteria > Elusimicrobiota > Elusimicrobia > UBA1565 > UBA1565 > UBA10166. The sequence goes on along the minus strand of MGTY01000036.1, from coordinate 16,396 downwards.
CCGTTCATGGAGACTTGGGAGCGGATCTTGGTCGGGGCGCGCCGGTTGCGGCTCCAGCAGTCCTCGGTCGCTTCCTTGCAGACCGGCTGTTCCTCGCCGAAGGCGAGGGTTCCGACGGCTTTGCCGGAGACGCCCAGCGTCATGTAGTAGTCGCGCACCGCCTTGGCCCGCTTCTGGGACAGGGCGAGGTTGTACTCGGCGGTGCCCCGCTCGTCGCAGTGCCCCTCGACCAGGATCTCGAGGTCCGGATGCTCCTTGAGGTACTGCGCGTTGCCGCGCAGGAGACCCCGGGCCGCGTCGTCCAGGGAATACATGTCGTAGTCGAAGCCGACGGACTTGAGCTCCGGGGCGTCGCCGAACTGCTTGCTGCGGATGCTGGCTTCCTGCACGTCCACCGAAGGGTCGTCGAATCCGCTGCCGCTGAGTCCGGCGCGGCGCGCGTCCGCGTCCGCGGAGAGGTCGCCGTCCACGGCTTTCCTCACGACTTTCTTGGGTGTGCACGCGGCGCAAAGGACGCCGGTGAAGGCCAAGAGGACCCAAAAGGACCTGATTCGGAACATCGTACCTCCGACTTCGGAAAAGCGCCGTATTATAAAGGTGATTATACTTCCTAACCCGACGGCAAGTCAACGCAGTCCGGCAGTTCGCGTTAGACCGCATCCAGTCGTATATTTTGCTAGACTCCGTAGGATGCAGCCCGCCTCGCAGAAGATCCTGGTCGTCGAGGACTATGAGCCCTGGCTCGAGCTGTTCAAGGTGTGGCTCAATCACGCGGGCTACCAGGAGCTGTATTTCGCCCGCATGGGCAACGAGGCCATCGCGCTGGCCCGCAAGGCCATCCCCGACTGCATCCTGCTGGACCTGGTTCTGCCGGACATGGACGGGATGGAGGTGTGCAAGATCGTCCGCTCCATCCCGGCCCTGGGCCGCACCCCCATCATCATGGTCACCGCGCACCGCAAGGACAAGATCATGGGCCTGGAATTCGGGGCGGACTACTTCGTTCAGAAGTCGGAGAACCCGGCCGAGCTCCTGGCCACTTTGCGCGCCGTGTTCCGCCGACGCGAGCTGGACCTCGACATCGTGCGCAAGGGGGACGTTTCGCTGCACGTGGAGACCCGCAAGGTCTACTACCGCGACGTCCTGGTGGCTACGCTGACGCCCAAGGAGTTCGAGCTGTTCCACGTGCTTTTGGAGCGCAGCCCGGAGCCCGTGGACAAGGACATCCTCTTCACGGCTGTGGCCGGCACCAAGAAGCCCGAGTTGTCGCGTTCTCTCGACATCCTGCTCAACCGCCTGCGCAAGGCCCTGCCCGTCGTCCTCCAGCAGCGCATCAAGTCGGTGAAGGGCTTCGGCTACATCTACATCCCGCCGTCGGATCAGTAGCACTCCTGCCGGAGTTCGCCCGCCTTCCGTTCCACGAGCTGCAGCCGCGCGTCCTCGTCGGCCGTGAGTCCCCGGCGCTCGCCCTGGTTGTAGAGCTCCTTGAGGCGGGCGAAGAACGCCTGACGGGTCTCCAGGCTCCGGATGTCGGAGCCCGGGTTCTGTTTGAGCGAGTGGGACGAGAAGCCCGGGTCGCGCAGGCGCGCGGCCCAATGGCGGGCTTTGAGCTCCAGGGAGTCGGCCTGGAGCCCGTCGACGCGCCGCTCCCAGGCGGCGCAGTCCGGGCCGCCCCGGAGGGCGTCGCGGAAGGGGTCCGGGACCAGCCGCACCGACGGCATCCGGAAGTCCCCCGTTTCGCCCATGGGATCGAACGGGGGAGGGACCACGAAGGTCTCGTCCTCCCACTCCTTCTCCACCTGGACGATGGCGACCCCCAGGATGCGGGCGGTCTGGGCGTCGATGAGCCGCGTGTGCACTTCGATGCGGCGTCCGGAGAGGGGGAGGAAGGTCCCGGTCATCAAGGCTTCCACCCCGAGCACGCGGCCGACCTGCCTCACCTGCTGGGGGTCGATGACGCCCTGGGCGCCCAGCCGCTGTTCCTGGAGGACGCTTTCCAGCAGGGCGCGCTCCACCACCTGGACCCCTTCTTCGCCGGCCAGCCGCGAGATGATGCGTTCCGAGAGGACGCGTCCGCTGTGCCGGTCGTCCGAACTCACCGGCGACAAGGGGAGGACGGCTACGCGGCGGCAGCCGCTCTTGCGCGCCGCCAGGGCCAGGTCCCGGGAGAGCCGGTCGTAGGGGTCGGCCTGCGCGGGCGCGGCTCCGGAGAGGAGGGTGAGGACGACCAGGAGAACGGTATGGCGGTTGTGGGCCATAGGGCTGCCGACCTCGTAGGATCCCATCGGCAGCCCGGCTGGCTCGGATGTCTTCGTGATGCGCCTGGTCGGAACGCCCCGTGGCTTTGCGTCCCCCGGATTTCTCCGCGCCGGGTCCGATCCGTCATCGGGTCCGGCGCACACCTCGTCCAAGTGCGGGGTTTGCCCTGAAACGATGCTTCATCACGCATATACCACGCAACCGCCCCAGCGTCAATTCACACCCGCGTTGCGGAAAGTAACAGGGTTGTTACCCATGCTATACTCCTGTGCCATGAGCGAAGGCGCGGTCGAGTTGTTCGTCGTCGAGGGGAAGTCCGCCTGGCGCATCCGGGTCCCGCAGCCCGAGCGCTTCCGCGGCGTGCGCCACGACCTGCGCTTCCGCCTCTTCCGGGTCCGCGGCTGCGCGCTCATCGGCTGCTGGCTGCGGCTCTTCGACATCCCGGACCAGCCCTACTTCGTGCACCGCGTGCTGGACCTCTCCGACCCGGCCGTCGCCGGCTACATGGACCGCGTGCTGCGCCAGGAGGCCATGGTCCTGGTGTTCGAGAGCCGCGGGACCGAGGACGGGTTCTCTCGGGAGATCCCGGTGCCCGAGGCGGAGCTGGGCGCGGTCCTGCGCGAGGCGTCCCGCGGCGGCAAGCCCAAGGCGGGGGAGCGCGCCTCTGGAGGCGTCGAGGAATTCATGTCGGCGTTCAACCCGGCCCTGCGCGAGCTCAAAGACGTGGGCAAGGCCTGGGACGCGGTGGAACGGCGCTTCGGCCGTTCCCGGCGGAAATGGTTCGGTCTGTTCTGACAATTACTATAATCCCCGGCGGCGGCCGGATCCAAGGAGACCCCCGATGGGCTTCAGCCTCATCCCGAAGGAAGAGAAGTTCTTCGAGCTGTTCGAGTCCCAGGCCGCGCACAGCGTGGAGGCGGCCAAGGTCTTCAAGGCCCTAGTGTCCAGGTGGGACCTGGAATCCCCCGCCTTCGAGCGCCTGCGCGACATCGAGCATGAGGCCGACATCACCACGCACGAGATCATCGACAAGCTGAACCGCACCTTCGTCACCCCGTTCGACCGGGAGGACATCCACGCCCTGGCCAGCGAGCTCGACGACGTGGTGGACCTGATCCAGGCGGTCTCGATCCGCATGAGGCTCTACCGGGTGGGGCATTCCACCGAGGAGCTGGTCCAACTCGCGGACGTGCTCTGCCAGTCCACCGAGAACCTGCGCAAGGCCGTCCTCAGCATGAAGGACTTGGAGAAGTCGCGGCGCATCCTCGACTACTGCATCGAGATCAACCGCCTTGAGAACGCCGGGGACCAGATCTACACGCAGGCCATCGGCAAGCTCTTCCTGGGGACTCCGGACCCCCTCGAGGTCATGAAGTGGAAGGAGATCTACGAGATCACCGAAGAGACCATGGACAAATGCGAGGACGTAGCCAACATCATCGAGTCCATCATCGTTAAGCAGGGTTAGCCTAGATAAGTCCAATCACATTCGTCACCCCGGCGAAAGCCGGGGTCCAGGCGCCATAGCAGGAATTTTGGATCCGTTCCACGCGCTGGCTGCCGGCTTTCGCCGGGGTGACGGCCTGTCAAATGTAAAGAAGCGTTGGACTCACTACACGGGGATGGAGCCGGACTCATGGCCGGCGCGTATTACCGCATCCGGCTGTTTTAGTAGAATCTACAGGTGACTTCCCCCGCCGTCGAGGAACCCCTCCTCCGTATCCGCGAGAGCCTGGACCGGCACGTGGCCGCCATCGGCGGGCGCATCGGCGACCATCTGGCCTCCGCCATCGGCCGGCCGGGCAAGATGCTCCGGGCCCGTTTCGGCCTCTCGCTGGGCGCGGCCCTGGGCGTGGACGCGGGGGTCTGCGAGCGCCTGGGCTGCGCGGCCGAGCTCGTCCACAACGCCTCGCTCCTGCAGGACGACTGCATCGACCGCGCCTCCGTGCGCCGGGGCGCCCCGACCCCGAACGCGCGGTTCGGCGACCGTACCGCGGTCATGCTGGGGGACCTGGCCTTCGCCGAGGGCATGGCCGAGGCGGCCCGCGTCTCGGCCCGGGCCACGGAAGGGCTGATCCGGACCGTCCGGGAGATGGCCGTGGGGGAACTCCAGGAGGAGTTCCTGTCCGGCAGCCTGAACCTGTCCGTCGAAGGCTATTGCGGGATCGCCGCACGCAAGACCGGCGCCCTCTTCGAGTGGATGGGGGAGGCCCTTTCGGGCGAGAGCCGCCTCCCGCACCGCCGGGAAGACCCGCCCAAGCTCGGCCGCCTGACCGGCGTCATCCTCCAGGTCATCGACGACATCCACGATTTCACGCTCGCCGCCGAGGTCGCCGGGAAGCCTCCGGGCCAGGATTTCGCCAACGGCCGGCTCACCCTGCCCGGCATACTCGCCCTGGACGATGAGGCCGCGCGGCCGCGCTTCGTCGCGCTGTGGGAGCGGCGCCACGCCCCGGAGTCCTTTCCCGGAGCCCTGGCGCTATTCCGGGAGCGGGGGCATCTGGACGCCGCCAAGGAGACGGCGCGGGGGATGCTGGGACGTTTCCAGCCCCTCATCGAATCCCTTCCCGTGGCGGAGGAAACCCGGCGGTTGCGCGATTTCCTGGATCAGATGCTCCGGAGGGAGTTCTGATGACCCGGTACGACGAGCTCGCGCGCCGGTCCTGGAAGTCGGGAGAGTACAAGGCGGCGCCGGAGTCCCCGAACGCGGCTGGAGCGGGGAGCGGGGAGGCGGAGGCGCTGCGGAGTTTCCTGCGTTCGAAGCTGGAGTGGATCGTGGAGCGGGAGGCGTACGACCCGCTCCGGGGGCCGGCCGAACATCCGTCGATCGTGGAGGGAGCTATGAAGCTGGCGCAGTACGTCAAGTTCCGCGAAGAGAAGTTCGGAGGGGTCCTTTTCGAGACCCGCTCGGAGCGCGTCTTCACGCTGAGCCCCACCGGGGCGGCGGTCGTGCGCGAGATCGCCGGCGGCGGAGACGAGGCGGCCATCGTCGCGCGGCTCAAAGCCCGCTTCCAGGACCCCAGCGGCGCCATCGAGCGCGAGGCGACCGAGTTCCTGGCCTTTCTCAAGGAGAAGGGGCTGGTCGAGCAGGGGTAGATGGAGCAGGGCGTCTCGTCCTTCGACCTGGGCTCTCCCCTCTACCTCGCCTGGCAGCTGACCAACGAGTGCAACCTGGCCTGCCTGCACTGCATCGAGGAGTCCGGGCCGGGCAAGCGCATGCCCGACGAGATGTCCGAGGCCCAGTGCCGGAGCATCCTGGAGCAGGTCATCGCGGCGCAGATCCCCTATGTGGCCTTCTCGGGCGGGGAGCCGATGCTGCACCCCGCCTTCTTCGAGCTGGCGGAGTCCGTGTGCGGCCGGGGGATCGAGCTCAAGGTCGAGACGAACGGAGTCCTCCTCGATGCCCCCCGCTGCGCCCGGCTCGGCCGCGCTGGGGTCAAGTCGGTGCAGGTGAGCATGGACGGGGTCACCCAGGATTCCTACGGCCGCCTGCGCGCCGGGGGGCGCCTGGACGACGTCCTGGGCGGACTGCGCCGCCTGCGCGAGGCCGGGGTGACGACCGAGGTGAATTTCAGCCCCACGCGCTGCAATGCCGGCGAAGTGGGGAAGGCCGTGGACCTCGCCTTCGAGTGCGGGGCGAGCGCCTTCTTCACGGGCCGGACCATGTACACCGGCAACGCCGTCCGCTCCTGGGACCGCATCGCCCCGACCGAGGAGCAGTACGCCGGGTACTTCCGGGTCCTGCATGAGAAATCCGCCGAATACGGGGACCGGATGCGGATCTGCTTCCACGAGATGGGGCTCCTCGCGGAGCTCAAGTGCCGCCTTGAGCACCCGGCGGCGCTCCTCATCGTGCTCCCCAACGGTCTGGTGAAGCTCATCAACGCCCTACCCTTCGTCTGCGGCGACCTGCGCGAGCAGACCCTCCTCGCGGTGTGGGAGCATTTCAAGACCGCGTGGAGGGATCCCCGCGTGGCCCGCTTCGTCGCGGATATGGAAGTCCGGCCCGAACTAACCTCGGAGCTGCACCGATGGGTCCGGTTATAAACGACCCCCCGCATTTCCAGCCTCCGGACCGGGGCGCCGCCGACGCGGGCTCCTGGCCGTCCTGGGCCGTCGCCCTGCTCCGGATCTTCAGCCTCGTGCGCTACCGCTTCTTCCTGTTCGCCGGGCTGCTGCCCTACCTGCTGGGCGCGGCCTGGGGCTTCGGGATGGAGGGGATCTTTCGCCCCGGGGTCTTCTGGGCCGGGTTCTTCGGCATCTTCCTCTCCGTGGTCGGGGTGGAGGCCTTCAACGAGTACTTCGACTCGCGCCTGGGCACGGACCGGGTGTTCAACCCCAACGACGAGCCCCCCATCTCCGATGGCGTGCTCTGGCTGGGTCTGGCCGCTTTCGCCGGGGCGGCAGTCACCGGGATCCTCCTCGCGCGCGAGGCCGGCTGGCCCGTGCTTCTTTACGCGGGCCTGGGCGGGCTGGCTGCGGCGTTCTACGTCGGGCCCCCCATCCGGTGGGTCTATCGCGGGCTGGGCGAGATCATGATCGCCCTCTCCTACGGGCCCTGGATGACGTTGGGGAGCCTGCATCTGCAGACGCAGCGCTTCTCCTGGGGGGGGCTGCTCGCCTCCATGGTGCCAGCCTGCCTCATCGCCGCTCTCGCCGTGGTCAACGAGATCCCGGACTTCCACCAGGACCGGCTGGTGGGCAAGCGCAACCTGGTGGTGCGCTTCGGACGCCGCGTCGGGGTGCGGATCTATCTGGGGCTGGCCGCGGCCGGTCTGGCCATCCCCGCGGCGGGAGCGCTCCTGGGACTCTTTCCCTGGACCGCGCTCGGAACCCTCGCGGCGGTCCCCCTGCTGGTGAAGAGCGGGCGCGCGGCCGCCGGCACCTACGAGACGCCCCTGGAGTTCGTACCCGCGGTGCGGAGCATCGTCCTCTGCTACGTGGTGGGCACGGTGCTGTTCTCCCTGGCCCTGGCTTTCGAGGGCCTCCGCTGAGATGGAGTTCCACAGCGGCGCCCTGCGCGCCCCGCTCTGCGTCTCCTGGCAGCTCACCCACGCCTGCGACCTGGCCTGCGTCCACTGCTGCACGGACTCCGGGCCGGATCGCGCCGCTGCGGAGGAGTTGGACCGGGAAGGGTCCCTGCGCCTGGCGGGCGACATCGTCGCCTGCGAAGTCCCCTACGTCATGCTCTGCGGCGGGGAGCCCCTGCTCGCGCCCCAGGCCTTCGCCGTCGCCGAGGTCCTGGGGCGGGGCGGAGTCCAGCTCAAGATCGAGACCAACGGACAGAGTTTCGGACCGGCGGAGGCCCGCAGGCTGGCGGCCCTGCCCATCCGGTCGGTGCAGGTGAGCCTCGACGGGGACACCCAGGAGGTCTACGCCCGCCAGCGGCCGGGGGCGTCCCTGGAGAAGGCCCACGCCGCCTGCCGGGCGGTCCGGGAGGCGGGTCTGCCCCTGGAGGTGACCTTCGCGCCCACGCGCCGGAACATCGGGGAGATCGCCGCGACTGTGCGCCGGGCGCGGGACCTCGGGGCCTTCCGGTTCAACACCGGAGCGCTCATGCGCGTGGGGCGGGCGGCGCGGCGTTGGGAGGAGCTGGAGCCGACCCCGGAGGAATACGCGAAGATGATTTCGGTCCTCTCCAGGATGACGGATGTCCTTGGCAGCGCCATGGAACTCTGCTATCATCCCTTCACCATCGCGGAGGGGATGTCGGAAGCCCTGCGGGAGCCCCCCGCGACGCTTCTGATCCTCCCCGATGGGACAGTCAAGGTGTCGGCGTTCCTGGAAGAGGGATGCGCGTTCGTGCCGCGGCAGGGCATCAGCGAGGCCTGGGACGCTTATCGGCGGGCCTGGAAGGATCCGGAGGTCCGGCGGCGCCTCGCAGAGGCGCCCTGAGCGCAGGCGCAGGGCCTTCGTAAGGCGTATCCAGTTTTCGGGGGACGTTCCCCGGCCCGTTTCGTCGCCCGTCGTCTCCTTGGGCGACGGAGAAAAAGGAGACATCATGACTGCCTGCAATAACGTGAAGGAGACGGCTGAGAAGCCCGTTTGGGAAAAGCCGACGATCGAAGAAGTTTCCCAGAGGGTCATGGCTCAGCCGTACATCCGCTTCACGTGACGAACCAGAGGGGGGCCTCGGTGACGGACTACGAGGCCCCCCTCTTCTTCGCCTGGCAGCTCACCAACCGCTGCCGAGGCCGCTGCCTTCACTGCTGCGAGGAGTCCGGCCCGGAGCGGGCCTGGCCCGACGAGCTCCCCCGGGAAGAATCCCTGCGCATCGCCCATGAGATCGTGGCGTGCGCCATCCCCTATGCCGCCTTCGGCGGCGGCGAACCCCTGGCCGTGCCCCACGCCTGGGAGGTCTTCGAGATCCTCTCCCGGGGCGGCTGCGAGCTGAAGCTCGAAACCGACGGCCTCGGCATCGACGACGAAGGCGCGGACCGCTTGCGCCGGATGGGAGCGCAATGCGTCCAGATCTCGATCGACGGGGCCAGCCGCGCCATGCACGAGCGCGTCCGCCCCGGCGGCGATTTCGCGGGGGCCCTGGCCGTCCTGCGGCGCCTCGCGATGCGCGGGATCCGCCCCGAGTGGGTCTTCGTCCCCAACCGCGTCAACATCGGCGACCTGGAGGCGGCGTTCGCGCGTGCCGTGGACGCCGGCTGCCGCGCCTTCGTGACCGGGCCGATGATGCGCCTGGGCCGCGCCGCCGCCGCGTGGGACGAGCTCTCCCTCCCCGAGGCGGATTGGTCCGCCGCGGCTTCCCGCTTGCGGGAATGCGCCGCGCGCGCGGGCGGGGACATCCGCCTCTGCGTCTACCCCTGGGACATCGTGCGCGAGACGCAGGAACGCCTCGCCAGCCCCCAGGCCATGCTTTTGGTCGTGCCCAACGGCAAGGTGAAGCTCCTCAACGCCCTGCCCTTCGCCCCCGCCGACCTGCGCACCCAGACCATCCGGCAGGCCTGGGAGGCGTACCAGGCGGCCTGGGCTTCCGCCGAGGTGGCGGATTTCATCGGGCGGATCCCCGGCGACCCCTCCCTGCTCCGCCACGCCAACGAGACCTGGCCTACGGGAACCTGGACCGCCCGCCACCCCCCCCAACCCCGTCCCGGGGATTAAGTTATTTAAGTTATTGCCCCCACTACCGAATTACTTAAATAACTTAATCCCCGGAACCGTTGTGGGAGCTGTTGTGGGAGTCGGTGCGGGATAGAAAGGCGCCGGCGGCGACCAGGACGCAGCCGACCGCCACGTGCGCGCCGGGACGCACGCCGAGGTACAAAGACGCGATGGCCACCGAAGCCACGGGCATAAAGTAGCTGCACACCCCGAGAAAGGCCTGGTCGCCGCGGCGGATCCCCCAATCCCACAGCGCGTACGCTCCCATGAGCGAGGCGACTCCCAGCGTGCAGAGTTCCAGCACGCCCTTGAGCGTCCAATGCGAGACCTCCGGACGCAGGAGGCGCAGGGCCCCGAGGGCGGCGGCCGTGGCCAGGACGAAGAGCGGCACGGCGCCCCGCTCGCCGCTCCCCCAGCGCCGGGCCAGGTTCGAGTACAGCCCCCAGGATAGGGCCGCGACGCCGGCCATGGACAGGGCGAACAGTCCCGCCGGGGTGCGCCAGTGGTCCAGTCCGGAGTCCAAGACTCCCATGCCGCCGACCATCGCGACGGCCGTCCCCGCCGCGGCGATGATGCAGCCGAGGGCCAGGGTCCAGCGCGCCCGCCGTCTGAGGAGGGGCACGGAGAGGGCCACCGTGAGCGTCGGCCAGAGGTAGTTGACCAGCCCGATGACCAGGGTCTGCTCCCGGGTCTCGCAGGCGCCGATGGCGAGATAGAGGCCGACGTTGCAGGACACGAAGAGGGCGCCGCAGCCCCATAGATAGAGCGGGGGGAGCCGGAGCATGAGCCCCGGTGAGTCCCCGCGGGCCCGCGCCCAGGCCACGGCCAAGGTCCCGCCCAGGGCGCAGGCCAAAGCGGGCCCCGTCAGCGTGCCGATGGACTCGCTGAGACCGCGCGCGACGGCGATCGAGGAGGACCATATGGCCAGCGCCGCCAGGCCGCCCCAGGTCTCCCTTGAGAGGTTCTTCAGTTCATGCTCCGTCGGGGATCCCATTGAGGAAGCGCGCGCTCTCCTCCGGGAGGGAGGTGTTCACGTACATCCCGGAGCCCAGCTCGAAGCCCGCGGTGCGGGTGAGGCGGACGATGAGGCTCAGGTACCAATGGAAGGCATCGGTCTCGCCGCGGTCCTGCGGGGACGATTGGATGAGGTAGTTGTAGTCCGGGTCCCCGAGCCCGCGGTCCACCCGGCGCAGCAGCGAGCCCATGACCTGGGACAGGTCGTCGAGCTCCGAATCCGTGGAGTCGCCGAAGGTCGCCGTGTGGCGCTTGGGCAGGACCCAGATGTGGAAGGGGGAGAGCGCGGCGAAGAGGACGAAGGCCGTGAAATGGGGCGTGTCGGCGAGTATGCGGACCTTCAGCCGGCGCTCCTCCTCGGCCATGGCGCAGAACACGCAGACCTTGTGCTTGTAGTGGTATTTCTGGGCCTCGTCCATGCGGTGGCGGACGCCGGCGGGGACGACGGAGGAGCCGATGAGCTGGGAATGGGGGTGCACGAGCGAGGTCCCGGCGCCTTCCCCGTGGTTCTTGAACAGCTGGGTCAACGCGACCTTGGGATCCTTGGCCGCGGCCCGGAAGCGCTCGCGGTATGCCAGGAAGAGGTCTCGGCGCGCGGCTTCGTCCAGCAGCGCGGGATGCTTGGCATGGGAGGGGGAATCGATGATGACCTCGTGGATGCCCTCTCCCGGGAGGTGCCGGTAGAGCCCGGTGTGGGGGGGGGCGGGGGGGGGATCGGGGACCAGGGCCGGGAACTTGTTGGCCACGACCCGCACGCGCCAGTCGGGCTTGCCGAGGGAGAAATGCTCCGTGCCGCAGGCGGCTTCGTTGCCGGGGCAGAAGGGGCAGTCGGGGCTCCGCTCCGGGAGGACGGGCTTGGTCCGGACGCCCTGGTGGAACTCCTCGGGCCGGCGGGCCCGCTCCGTCGCGATGATGACCCACTCCTTGTTCGCCAGATTCTGCCTCAACTCGGGCATGGACCCCTCCGATCGAATATCTCTCCGAGCGCGGCCGCGAGACGCTCGTAGTCGCCGGGCTCGTTGTAAAGCTGGGCGGAAACGCGCAGCAGGACCTTTCGCCCTCCCTGCCAGCGCATGACCGGGACCTCGATCCCGTAGCGGTCGGAGAGCAGGTCCTGCAGGGGATGGGCCAGCCCGGTCGCGGGAGGAAATCCCGCCGGCGGCTGCTTGAACAGGAAGGAGACCATGGAGCCGATGAAGGCATCGGGAGCCTCCTCGGTCGCGGGCAGGGCCGCCCGGAGCCGGTCCCTGGCGAGCAGGACTTTGGCGCGGTTGCCCCGCATGATCTCGTCCCAGCCTCCCGGGACCAGGGAGCCCAGGTAGTCGATCGCGAATGGGACGCACAGGTGGGCGGTCGGGTCGTGCGTGCCGGGCCAGTCGAACAGGTTGTGGAACCGGGTGCGGGCTCCGACCGGCCAGTTCGCGCTGTGGGTCGAGACGGCGGGGAGGATGCCCGCCCTGCGGTCGGCCCGGACCTGGAGGAACGCGGAGCCTTTGGGGGCGCAGAGCCATTTGTGGCAGTTGCCCGTGTAGTAGGACGTGCCGATGCCGTCCAGGTCGAGCGGGAGCATCCCCGGGGCGTGGGCGCCGTCGATTAGGACCTCCACGCCGCGGCTTTCCAGTTCCGCCGCGAGTCTCCGGACCGGGAGGATGAGGGCGGTGGGGCTGGTGACGTGGTCGAGGATCGCCAGGCGGGTCCTGGGGGTGACGGAGCCCAGGACGGCGCGGCAGACCTCGCCTTCGTCGGCCGGGGGGAAGGGGAGCCGGGCGGTCACGACCCGGCCGCCCGCGCGCTGCGCGACCGCGGCCGCGGCGACGGCGCAGGACTCGTAGCCGTGGTCGGTCACCAGGATCTCGTCGGCGGCACGCAGCCGGAGGGAGCGCAGCACCGCGTTGACCCCCTCGGTGGCGTTGCGGACGAAGACCAGCCCTTCGGGGTCGGCGCCCACGAAGGCGGCGAGGCGTCGGCGGGCGGCGTCGAGCAGGGGGAGCAGTTCGCGGCTGAAGAAGCGCTGGGGGTTCGCTTCCAGGAGTCCGCGCAGGTGCCTCTGCTCATCCAGGACCGCGCGGGGACAGGCCCCGAACGAGCCGTGGTTCAGAGGCGCCGTCTCCGGCGCCAGGGACCAGAGATGGCGCAGACCGCCCTTCGTGCGCATTGCCATGCCCGCATTGTAGGAAATAGGGCTTGACGATTCCGCGTTTCGGGTCTATATACTTGGGTAGCGTCTCCCGAGAGAGGATCCTGTCATGCCCAAGGCAAAGGCAAAGGTGAAGGTCAAGAAGGCGGAGCCGCGCCCCCAGGCCGGCAAGAAAGGCGGCACGTCGGAGGACGGGCCGGATCTCTCCTCCCTGAAGAAGATCTTCGACGAGGCGTCGAAGGAGACCGCGGCCAAGCCGCCCCTGCAGTGGGTGGACGTCGAGTGCCCTTACTGCGGGGAGTCCTTCGAGGTGCGCGTGGATCCCAGCGAGGGAGGGGTCGACATGACCCAGGAGTGCCAGGTCTGCGCCAAAGTGGTCCAGCTCGCGGTCGAGGTCGAGGACGGAGAGCTTTCGGTATCCGCCTATCGGGACTGATCCCCTTTAGGGCTCGCAATGAAATAAGTGGCGCATTTCGCCGGAGGCGATTTTGGAGCGAGCCGAAGCGATGCGAGACGCGCAGGCCTTAAGGCCTGTAAGTCGAGCAGCGCGAAGGCGCAGCCCCTGCGGCGATAGCGCCGCAGGGACCTGCGGCAGGGAGTAACTCCTTTCCGCAGGCCCAAAAGCACCCCGGGCCTCCGAAGTGCGCCACTTATTTCATTGCGAGCCCTTAGGGTACGAACCGGATGTCGGTGATCTCGTAGCGGGTGTGCAGGTTGGCTTTGCGCGCGGCGAGGCTCAGCGCGCGGCGGACCTTGCCGGCGCGGACCGTGCGGTCCTTGTCGATCACGATGTAAAGGAACCCTTCCTCGAAATCGAATTGAGCCTCTTTCACCCCCGCTATCCGCTTGAGCTGGTCCACGATCGAGCGCGTGCATACGTTGCAGAGCACTCCGGCGACGACGCACTTGTAGCGGCCCTCCCGGAGCACGCTGAGCTTCTTCAAGGAGTAAGCCGAATCGCCCAGGACCCGGGACTTGGAGCGGAGCACCTCGCCCACGTCCGAGGAGGCGGCTCCCAGCCGGGCCGGCGCCGGCGCGGCGCAGAAAAGTACGAGGAGAAGGGTCAGGCTCCGCATCCCCCCATAATACAATTTCCTGAGGTTTTCGTTGACAGACTCATGGGGGGAGGAGTAAACTTCCTGCGGCATGGCTCAGAATTCTAAGCGGGGCTGGGTCTCGGACTTCCTTATAGGCCTGCTGCTGACGGCCTTTGTGGCGGGCTCCTATGTGTTCCGCTGGCGGGTCCTGGAGAGCCTCGAGCTCAAGTCCTACGATCTGCGCGCCCAGTTCCGCATGAGTCTGGACCCCTCGACGGACATCGTGATCATCGCTATCGACGATGACTCGATCGAGCGCCTCGGCCGCTGGCCGTGGCCGCGGACCCGGATCGCGGAGATGGTGTCGTTGTTGACCCAGGCCAGGCCCCGCGTCATCGGGCTGGACATCCTCTACTCCGAGCCGGAACGCAATCCGGCCCTCGCCGAATTCGAGAGGATCCGGGGGCGCTATCTGGACCTCGTGGGCTCCAAGCAGATCTCCCAGCGCGGCGTCTCCTTCGAAACCGAGTTCTCCTCCGCGGCCGCGCGCCTGGACACGGACTCGCATCTCCTGGCCGCGCTGACCTCCGCGCAGAACATCATCCTGCCCATGGCCTTCATGGACATCGGCGGGACCATGGGCGGGCGGCCCCCGGAGCTGCCCCCGTCCCTATCCACCTCCGCCATCACGATCCGGCTGGCCTCGGGCCAGGGCGAGGCCCCGACCCTCGTCGAGGCGCGCAAGGCGCTCTTCCCGCTCCCCCCGTTCATCGAGGGCAGCGCGGGCGTCGGGCACGTCAACATCATCCCCGACGTGGACGGCTTGGTCCGGCGCGAGACCCTGGCCGTGAAGTACGGGGAGCAGTTCTTCCCTTCCTACGCCCTGCTCCTGGTCGCCCGCCAGCTCGGGCTCAAGGCGGAGGATATCTCCCTGACCCCGGGCGTGCGGGTCGACATCGGGAACACGAAGATCCCGATCGACGCCGCCCAGTCCATGCTGGTCACCTTCAACGGGCCGGAGCAGACCTTCCGCTATTACTCCTTCCACGAGGTGCTCTCCGGGAAGGTCCCCCCGGAGGTGTTCAAGGATAAGATCGTTTTGCTGGGGCCTTCCGCCGCCGGGGTCGGGACCCAGTACGCCACTCCCGTCGGCAGCGCCCTCCCTTCGATCGAGTTCATCGCCAACGTGGTCGAGAACATCCTGAGCCGGCGCTTCCTAGTGCGCCCCGAATGGGCTTTCCAGGCCGAAGCGGGCGCCATCCTGCTCATCGGTCTCTTGGCGATGTTCATCCTGCCCCGGCTGCGGGCCCTGCTCGGGGCGCTCGTCACCATCCTGCTCCTGGGCGGACTGATGGGGGCCGGCTTCTATTTCTTCAAGTTCAAGGGGGAATGGGTGCGCGTGCTCTACCCCAGCTTCCTCCTCTCCGCCGCCTACGTGGTGATCGTCACCAAGCGCTTCTTCCTCACCGAGCGGGGCAAGGAGTTGGTCGAGGCTTCCCAGGTCGAGACCAACAAGATGCTCGGGCTCTCCTTCCAGGGGCAGGGCATGCTCGACATGGCCTTCGAGAAGTTCCGCCTCGTCCCGAAGGAGCTCATCGACGACGGCTTCAAGGACACCCTCTACAACCTGGGCCTCGATTTCGAGCGCAAGCGGCAGTACGCCAAGGCCGCCGAGACGTACAAGCACATCGCCGCGGTGGATCCGAAATACAAGGACATCGAATCCAAGATCAAGACCCTGCAGGCCGCGGCGGACGGCGCCGTGTTCGGGGGCATCGGGGGCAAGAAGCAGGAAGGCACGGTGGTCATCGCCGGCGGCGCCTCCAAGCCGACCCTGGGCCGCTACGAGATCGAGAAGGAGCTGGGCCGCGGGGCGATGGGCATCGTCTATCTGGGCAAGGACCCCAAGATCAACCGGCAGGTCGCGATCAAGACCCTGGTGTTCGACGACGTGGGCAGCTCGGCCGAGATGAAGGAGGTCAAGGAGCGCTTTTTCCGCGAGGCGGAGTCGGCCGGGACCTTGAACCACCCCGGCATCGTGCGCGTCTTCGACGCGGGCGAGGAGCAGGACGTCTGCTACATCGCCATGGAGCTGCTCGACGGAGACGACCTCGTGCGTTTCACCTCTAAGGACAAGCTCCTGCCCCCGGCGACCGTGCTGGACTACGTGGCGCGCGTCGCCGAGGCCCTCGACTACGCGCATCAGCAGGGCATCGTCCATCGCGACATCAAGCCGGCGAACATCATGCTGCTCAAGGACGGCTCCATCCGGGTCACCGATTTCGGCATCGCGCGCATCACCGCCTCATCGAAGACGGCCACCGGGACCGTCATGGGGACCCCTTCCTACATGAGCCCGGAACAGATCGCGGGCAAGAAGGTGGATGGGCGTTCCGACCTCTTCAGCCTCGGGGTGACCTTGTTCGAGCTCCTGACCGGCGAGAAGCCTTGGAAGGGCGGGGAAGGGATCGGGACCCTCCTATACCAGATCGCCAACGAGCCGGATCCGGATCCCATGACCGTCAACCCGGGGATGCCGGTTTCCGTGAAGCCCGTCCTGCACAAGATCCTGTCCAAGAAGGTCGAGGAACGCTATCAGCGGGGCGCGGGATTCGCCAAGGATCTGCGGGATTGCATAGCCGTCATGCAGGGGGGCGCCCCCGCTCCGGCCGTCGCGGCGCCGGCGGCTCCGGCCGCGCCGACCCCGGCCGCGGCCCCGGCGGGGAAAGCCGAAGGGGGGTTCACTCCCGAGGAGATCGCGGGGACGCTGGTGATGGCCCCGGGAGAGCTGCCCGAGCTCCGCCCATCCGATGACGAGCCGGCCCCCGGCCCGGCC
>MGTY01000035.1:2218-11699 GCA_001799695.1 Elusimicrobia bacterium GWA2_69_24 | reverse complement strand
CCCGGGCGTGCACATGCCGCACTGGGTGCCGCCGGTCTCCAGGAATAGCTCCTGGAGCGGGCTCAGGGCGCCGGGGGACCCCATGGACTCGATGGTCCGGACGTCATGCCCTTCCACCTGGCAGACCGGGATGAGGCAGCTGTTGACCGGCGCGCCGTCGAGGAGGACGGTGCAGGCGCCGCACTCGCCTTCCCCGCAGCCCTCCTTGGTCCCGGTGAGGATCAGGTCCTCGCGCAGGACGTCGATGAGGCGGCGGAAGGGATGCCCTTCGTAGGAGCGGCGCCGGCCGTTGACGGTGAAGCGGATCATGCGCGCTGCTCCCGCTCGTGATGCGCCTTCTCGATCTTCTCGGGCAGGACGGGCAGGTCGCTGACGAGGAGCCCCGTGGCGTGATGCACCGCCGCGGCCGCCGAGGGGGCCGGGGAGTTCAGGGGGATCTCGCCCACCCCTTTCGCCCCGAACGGTCCGCGGGAGTAGGGGTCCTCGACGATGTCCACCTCCATGGGCGGCGCGTCCGCGGCCGTGGGGATGATGTAGTTCGTGAACTGGGCGTTGAGCATGGCGCCCCGGTCGTAGACGGGGTTCTCCAGTAGTCCGTAGCCCAGGCCCTGGAGCGCGCCGCCCATGATCTGGCCTTCGACGATGAGCGGGTGGATGGCCTTGCCCACGTCCACGGAGGTGGTGAAGCGCCGGACCTTCACCTCGAAGGTCGTCTTGTCCACCTCCAGCTCGGTCACGGCGCAGGCGAAGCCGTAGGTGCCGTAGGCGTCGCCCTGATAGGTCTGGTCGTCGAAGTGGATGTCGGCCGGCTTCTGGAAATCCGCGGTGAAGCGGACGTCCCCGCCGTCCTGGGACAGCCGCCGGGCCGCCGCGGCCAGGCCGGCCTTGGTCTTGGGCCAGCGGCCGGTCTCCGCCTGCACGGCGGCCTGGAGCTTGCGGGCCGCCGCCGCCAGCAGGCCGCCCACGACCATGCAGGTCCGGCTGGCCACGGTGGGGCCGCTGTTGGGGACGCGGTGGGTGTCCGGGTTCTGCACCCGCACCCGCTCGAACGGGAGGTCCAGCGTGTCCGCCACGATCTGGGCCAGGGTCGTGGTGGGGCCCTGCCCCATCTCGGTGTTGGCCACCTCGACCCGCACGTCCCCGGAGGGGGTCAGGGTCACCGCGACCCGGCTGGCCAGGACGACCTCCCCGTTGCCCGTGAAGCCGGGGCCGTGGTGCACCAGGGCGAGCCCGATCCCTTTCCAGGTGGGGCGGGCGGCCTCGCGGTTCCAGGCGTCGAAGGCCTGGCGCTTGCGGAGGTAGCCGCTCTTGCGCACCGCCCGCTCCAGGACGGTCTCCGCGCTCACGCTCTCGCGCAGGACCTGTCCCGTGGCCATCACGGAGCCCTTCTTGAGGATGTTGCGGCGCCGGAGGGTCAGCGGGTCGATCCCCAGCGCCCGGGAGATGCGCTCCCAGTGCAGTTCGGCGGCGAACAGGGTCTGCGGCGCGCCGAAGCCGCGGAAGGCGCCGTTGGGAGGGGTGTTGGTGGCGACGGCGCGGGCCGTGAGGCGCGCGTTGGGGCACTCGTAGGGCCCGGTCGCGTGCAGGACGCCGCGGGAGAGGACCACGGGGGAGATCGTCACGTAGGCCCCGGCGTCCATGACCACGTCGATGTCCTGGGCCACGAGCTTCCCGTCGCGGGTCAGGCCGGTGCGGTGGCGGACCACGGCCGGGTGGCGCTTGGTCGTGGACATCATGTCTTCCGTGCGGTCGTAGATGATCTTCACGGGGCGTTTGGCCTTGAGGGCCAGGAGCGCGGCGTGGCCCGCGATCATGTCCGGGTACTCTTCCTTGCCGCCGAAGGCGCCGCCGGTGACGGCCTGGATGACGCGCAGGTTCTCCTCGGTCCGTTTGAGGATGGGCTTGAGGGCCTTCACGATGAAGTAGGGGCACTGCAAAGATCCCACGATGGTCAGCACTCCGTTCTCGTCTTCGTACGCGGCGACGCCGTTGTTCTCGATGTAGGCCTGCTCCTGATGCGGGACCCGGTAGACCCCCTCCACGACCACGTCGGCGGAGGCGAGCGCCGCGTCCACGTCGCCGCGGCGGATCTCGTAGCGCCGCATGACGTTATCCGTGCCGTAAAGGACCGCCTTGCGCGCCAGGGACTCCTCGATCGAGAGCGCCGAGGGGAGTTCCTCGTACTCGACCCGTATGTGGTTGAGCGCCTCGTAGGCCTTCTCCCGGAGCGGGTGGGCGACGAGGGCGATGGGCTCCATGCGGTGGCGCACGATCCCGGGCGCGAGCAGGGGCTGGTCCGCCTCGAAGAGGACGACCTGGTTGTCGCCGGGGATGTCGGCGGCCGTGACCACGACGCACTCAGCCCAAGGGAAGGCGGGGTCGAAATAGATCTTGCGGATGACGCCGTGGGGCACGGAGGAGCGGCAGGTGACGCCGAAGAGGCCTCCCGGGAAGTCGAGGTCGTCGATGTATCTGGCCCGGCCGGTGAGCTTGTCGGGGCCTTCCCGGCGGGGAACGTTCCGGCCGACGCTGGGCATGCCTGATTCTACGAATTTCGGCCCGGAAGCGGCAACCAGTGCAGTGAGTCATAAGTCCGATTAAATTCGTCACCCCGGCGAAGGCCGTGGTCCAGGCGCCAGACGTCACCCCGGCGAAAGCCGGGGTCCAGGCACCAGGACAGGATTGTTGAATCCGTTCCACACGCTGGATACCGGCGTTCGCCGGTATGACGGCTTTTCAAATGTAAAGAAGCGTTGGGTACACTACACTAGAGGATGTGGGAGGCCAGGATGTGCAGACCGATGAGCACGAGCACGATCCCACCGACCGCGGTCATCTTCCGTCCGAAGGCCCGGCCGAGCATCCCCCCGAACGCGACCCCCAGGGAGCTCAACGCCCAGGTGACGAGTCCGATGATGAGGCAGGGGACCCAGATGGTCACCTCTAGGAAGGCCAGGCTGAGGCCCACGGCCAGGGCGTCGAGGCTCGTCGCCACCGACAGGAGGAGGAGGGGCACTCCCCGGGTCGGATCGCGGCCCAGAGGATTCTCGGAGGCGGGCGCGCGGGACTCGAGGATCATGTGGATGCCCACGAAGCTGAGCAGCGCCAGCGCGAGCCAGTGGTCCCAGGCGGAGATGTACGCGGCGATGGTGCGGCCGGCGAACCAGCCCACGAGGGGCATCACCGCCTGGAACAGGCCGAAGGCGGAGGCCATGCGCAGGATGTGCCGCCCGGTGCAGGGGTACAGGGCTACGGAGGTGGCGATGGAGACGGCGAAGGCGTCCATGGCCAGCCCGAAGGCGATTGCGAATATCTCGTAGAGGGGCATCGTGGGCGGCGCGGTGCGGAGCCATCCAAGGATACTCCCGGGAGAGCGAAAGCGCAATATTTACTAATATCCCGATGTAAGGAAGAAGAGATGAGCTCCGCCGACCCGGACCGCTGCGAAGACGAACATTCCTCCCCCGCGCCCGCCCCTCCGCCGGCGCGCGAGGCGCCGGAAGGGGCCTGCCGGGATGCGATCATCATCACCGATGCGCAGGGGGTCATCACCTTCTTGAACGGCGGGGCGGAGCGGATGCTCGGCTACATGGCCGAAGAGCTGGTGGGGCAGGAGACCCCCCTGCTCTTCCACATGGCCTCGGAGATCGCCGAGCACGGGGCGGAGTTGAGCCGGCGCTGCGGGCGGACCATCGCGGGATTCGAAGTCCTGGTCTCGGAGGCCCGGCTGGGCCGCTTGGCGGAGCGGGAATGGACCTACGTCCGCAGGGACGGAGGCAGGCTCCCGGTGAAGCTCGGCGTCGCCGCGCTCCGGGACGCCGCCGGAGAGATCTCCGGGTTCATCGGGGTCGCCGTAGACGCGGCCGAGCGCGGGAAAGCCGCCGAGGAGCTGGCCCGGGCGCGGGATGCGGCGCTGGAGGCCTCGCGGGCGAAGACCGCCTTCCTAGCCAACATCAGCCACGAGATCCGGACCCCCATGAACGCGGTGATCGGGATGACCGAGCTCCTGCTCGACATGGACCTCTCGCCGCAGCAGAGGGAAGCCGCGCAGCTCATCCGCGGCGCCGGGGATTCCCTGCTGGCCCTGATCGACGACATCCTGGACTTCGCGAAGCTCGAGTCGGGGCGGATGACGCTGGAGCGCTTGGAGTTCGACCTGCGCCGGGAAGTCGCGGGCGCGGTGGAGCTGCTCGCGGGCCAGGCGCGCGCGAAAGGCCTCGGGCTCAGCGCGTCCGTGGCTTCGGAGGTTCCCGCTCAGGTGTCGGGCGACCCCGCCAAGTTCCGCCAGGTCCTGGTCAATCTGATCGGCAACGCGGTGAAGTTCACCGAGCAGGGGGCGGTCACGGTCCGGGTGCTCCGGGATTCCGGGGACGAGGAGTCCCCGGCCGTCCTGGCGGAGGTCTGCGACACCGGGATCGGAGTCCCGCCCGAGGCGCTGCCCCGCCTCTTCACCGCCTTCACGCAGGCGGATGCCGCCGCCACCCGGCGTTTCGGCGGCAGCGGCCTCGGGCTGGCCATCTGCCGCCGGCTCGTCGGGCTCATGGGCGGAGAGATCGGCGCCGAGAGCCGGCCGGGCCGGGGCTCCCGGTTCTGGTTCCGGCTCCCCCTGGGCCGGTCGGCCCCGGTGGCGGCCCCGGCGAGCGTATCCGTTCCCCCGCTCCCCTCGGTCGAGGGGAAGGCGGCCGCCGCGCCCGCGGCGACGGCCAAGGGACGGATCCTCGTGGCGGAGGACAACGACGTCAATCAGAAGCTCATCCGGATGCAGCTCCAGAAGCTGGGCTATGCCTTCGACATCTTCGGCAACGGGAAGGAGGCCCTCCTGGCCCTGGAGCGGACCCCTTACCGCCTGGTGCTCATGGATTGCCAGATGCCGGTGCTGGACGGCTATGAGGCGACCGGGCGCATCCGGGAGTCCGAGGGCGGACAGGGACGCATCCCGGTCGTCGCCATCACCGCGGAGGGATTCGACGCGGACCGCCGGCGCTGTCTCGACGCGGGCATGGACGATTTCCTCTCCAAGCCGTTCCGGGTCGCCGCCTTGAAGGCCCTGCTCGAGCGCTGGCACGATCCCGTGGACCGCGCGACCCTCGCAGGGCTCCGGGAGTTCATCGGGACCGACGACGTCCCGGCCTATCGCGACTTCCTGGAGGTGTTCCTGAAGGACGCGCGGACCCGGCTGGAGCTGGTGCGCGCCGCGATCGCGGCGGGCGATGCGAAGGCGCTCGCCAACGAGGCGCATTCGCTGAAGGGTTCGGCCGGGACCATGGGCGCCCGCCACCTGCAGGGGCTGTGCCGGAGGCTGGAGTCGCTCGGGAAGGCGGGGGCCGCGGATGAGGCCGGGCCGTGGTTCGAGGCCGCGGCCGCGGAATCCTCCGCGTTGGCGGCGGCGCTCGAGGCCGAGCTGGCCGGCCTCCCCTAGCCGTCCGGCCTACTGCTTCCCTTTCGCCCCGCCCTTGGGCTCCCGTTCGGGACGCGTGTCGTTGATGACGAGGGTCGCCGCGGCGCCCACGGCCGCGAGCGCGGTGCGGGGGAAGCGGGTGAGGTTCACGGAACCGTTCATCTGCCAGCCGGAGAAGGCGTCGAGACGCACGCCGAGCCCGTCTCCCGAGACGTCGTAGGCTTTGCGGAAGTCGTCGTAGTGGAAGGTGACGTTGACCCGGAAGTCCCGGTGGTCGGGCAGGCGGATGTTCCCGGTCAGCAGGTAGTCCTTGCCGAAGTTCCCCCATTGCCGCAGATCCAGGTTGGCGCCGAACCCGTTCAGGGAATAGTCCTTGCGCCCCGCGAAGATCCGGCGGGAGTCCAGGTCGAACCATTCGTCGTCCACCCAGCCGCTGAAAGCGAATTCGCCGTCCCCGCGGCCCCGGGCGTCCAGGCGCACGCGCAGGAAGGAATCCTCTATGGAATAGGAGCCTCCGCCGGAGCCCGGACGGATGAACATCCAGACGTGGCCGATCTCGTCGGCCTTCTGGGCCAGGATCTCCTGGACGGCGGCCAGGCTCGGCAGTTCCGGCAGGGTCAGCTCGGCTCCGGCTCCCGTCGTCAGGAAAGACAGCGCCGCCGCGCACGCCCAGATCCGTTTAACCATGACACCCCCCGGTCCATCCACCTTGATTATCGCACGGAATCGCCCGAAAGACCCGGGCCATCCGTGCCTCGCCGATCAGGTCCGAAGGCCCGGATTGTTGCGGGAGGGTCAGAGGGCGGGGAGGAGCCGGGAGAGCCCTTCCGCGAAGACGTCCGGGCGCGGCAGCAGGCTCAGCACCAGCAGGCAGGCGTCGGAGAAGTCGTAGAAGAGCCCCGGCTGGACGAGGACGCGGCGGCGGGCGATGAGGTCCAGCACGATCCCCTCCTCCGCGGCCGCGGGCCGGGGCAGCTCGAGCAGGGCGTACCAGCCGCCTTCCGCGGGCCACAAGCGCGCGCGGTCGCCCAGCGGTCCCAGGGCGGCTTCCAGTCTGCCGCGGTTGCCCAGGACGCGTTCCAGGATCTGCCGGCGCATCCCTTCCGCCTCGTTTAGGAGCGCCGGCAGGGCGGCCTGCACCGGGGTGTTCACCGAGAGGTAGGTGTCGGCGATGAGGTCGAGGCGCGCCAGGCATTCGTCGAGCGCGGCGGGAGGGCCGTCCACCGAGACCCAGGAGAGCTTGAGCTGGGGCAGGCCCATGGATTTGGAGAGGCCGCCCATGCGGAAGCTCAGGAGGCTGGAGGGGATGGGAGCGGCCCGCAGGGGCTCCGAGCCGGGATAGGCGTAGCCGCTGAACACTTCGTCGGAGACGAGGGCGAGCCCCCGGTCGGCGCAGAAGCGGCCGAGGAATCCCCACTCCGCGGGCTTCAGGAAGGTCCCGGTCGGATTCTGGGGATGGATGACGACCACGGCCCGCGTGTCCTCCTCGGCGGCGGCGGCGAGGGCGTCCCGGTCCACCGGCCAGCCCGGGGCCTTGCGGAGCGGGTAGGGGAGCTTGCGGACGCCCTCCAGGGCGGCGAGGTGGTCGATGAGGGGATAGCCGGGCGTCGGGGCGAGGATCGAGTCGCCGGGGTCCGCGAGCAGCTTGAAGAGGAACGAGTACGCCTCGCTCGTGCTGGCCGTCAGGAACAGGCGCTCGGCCGGGACCTCGCGGCCCTCGCGGCGCAGGTGCTCCGACACGGCCCGCCGCGCCTCCAGGCTCCCGCGCGGGTCGGGGTCGTAGCGCAGGGCGGCCGCGCCGCCCAGGGCCCGGCGGATGAGCGGCTCGGGGTAGGCGAAGCCGCAGCGGGTGGGATTGGACTCCGTCAGGTCGACGACCCCGTGCCGGCCGGCCTCGGTACTCGCCTCGGCGATGCGGTTGCGGGTCATGTCGCGGGGCGTCCGCTCCGAGAAGCGCATGCGGAGACTGTAGCGGGTTCGCCGCCGAGGGCGCAAGCGGTGTATAATCGTCCGGTCCCATGGCCCTCTCGGAAGCGCTGCGCAACATCGCCGCCAACTACCGGTTCCACGCTTCCCTGCGCGGGGGGCTCGCGGCGCGGCTG
The DNA here is from genome assembly GCA_001799695.1 of Elusimicrobia bacterium GWA2_69_24. Lineage (GTDB taxonomy): Bacteria > Elusimicrobiota > Elusimicrobia > UBA1565 > UBA1565 > UBA10166. The sequence goes on along the minus strand of MGTY01000035.1, from coordinate 4,199 downwards.
GGTTATCTGACGGCCTACTATCTGATCTTCATCTGCCTGCGGTCCGGCGACCGGCACCTGCGGCCTCTGGTGTGGCTGAAGCGCTCCGGCCTCTCCGACCACCTGGTGGAGGTCGAGACCCCGGAGGGGCTGCGCTTGCGGCTGGACCTGCACACGGCCTTCGACCCCCTGTTCTCCATCCTGTGCGAAGGGGACTACGTGGCGCCGCCGGATTTCGCCCCGGCCCCGGGCCAGGTCGTCCTCGACATGGGCGCCAACGTCGGGACCTACAGCATCCTCGCGGCGCGCCGCGTCGGACCCGAGGGCGCCGTGGTGGCCGTCGAGCCCTTCCCCGCCAACTTCGAGCTGCTGACGGGCAACGCGGCGCGCAACGGGCTGGGGAACCTGCGCGCCGTCCGGGCGGCCGGCGATTCGTCCGCCGGCGAAGGCGTGCTGTACGTCCACGACCGGTGCATCAACCATTCCCTGGTCCGCCCCACCGGATCCAGCGTCCCCGTCCGCCTGGTGACGGTGGACTCGCTGCTGGGCGAACTCGGCCTGGGCCGGCTGGACCTCGTCAAGATCGATACGGAGGGCACGGCGGCGCGGGTGCTGCGCGGCGCCCGGGAGTCCCTCCGCCGCTACCGGCCGAGAGTCGCCTACGAGCACGACAACACGGCGGACGGCGACGAGGCTGGGGCCGTGCTCCGGGAGCTGGGTTACGCGTTGGAGCGGGTCCGGACCATCGTCTACGCCCGGCCCTCCTGACCTACTGGAACAGGAGCAGGCACCGGCCGGCGATCTTCCCGTCGCGCAGGTCGGACAGCGCCTCGTTGATCTTTTCGAGGCGGTAGCGGGCGGTGACCAGCCCCGAGAGGGGGAGCTTCCCCATGCGGTGCAGGGCGACGTAGCGGGGGATGTCCTGGTCGGGGCGGGACTCCCCGCCCTGGGAGACCGACAGGGTCTTGCGGGGACCGCGGGGCGGGAAGGGGCGGGAGTCGCGGGGCGAGACTCCGACGAGGACGACCCGGCCGCCCGGCCGGGCCAGCTCGCAGCAGCGCGCGGCGGCGTCGGCGCCGCCGGCGTCGCCGACGACCACGTCCGCCCCGCCGGGACCCACGATGGCGAGGACGGCTTGCGGGAGCTTTTCCTTGCGTTCGTTGACCGCGTGAGTGGCGCCGAGCTTCCGGGCCAGGGCCAGCGTGGGCTCGAAGGCGTCGACGGCCACGATGCAGCCCGCGGAGGCCAGGGCCGCGCCCTGGACGACGCTGAGCCCGATGCCTGAGGCGTCCCGCACCACGACCGACTCTCCGAACCGGACCTTGGCGTTGTTGTTGACGATGCCGAGCCCCGTGGTGACGGCGCAGCCCATGAGCGCCCCGAAATCGGGGTCGAAGTCCGGCGGGATGGCGGTCACCCGGTCCGCGGAGACCACGGCGTATTCTCCGAAAGTCGACACCGGACCCGCGTACACGGTCCCCAGGCCGCGCGCCCGGTACCGCGCGGGCTCCGCCGCGGCGCCGCGTCCCGGCCGCCAGTGGAGTACGACGTGGTCCCCCGAGTTGACGTGCTTGATGCCTGCCCCCAGGTCGTGGACCCAGCCCGTCCCCTCGTGGCCCAGGAGGCGGGGCAGCTCCCCGGGGGAGCCCGCGCCGCCGCCCGCCTCGGCGAGCTGGGCTGCGCAGATCCCGCTGCGGCCGAGCTTCACCAGGACCTGGCCGGGGCGCAGCTTGGGGACCTGGAGCTCCTCCAGGGTCAGGGGTTTTCCGGGTTCCCTCAGGACCGCCGCATGGAATCTCATGGACCGCTCCCGATTGTAGCGTAAATGCTCCGCCGGAAGGCGGTATAATCGCGCTGGGAGCGACAACTATGGGATCGTCCGGCTCGCTGCGCGCAGGGTGGCGGCGGGCGCCGCTGTCCGCGGCGCTCTGCGTCCTTTGGGCCTGCGCGGCCGCCGCACCGTCCGCCGCGGGGGCTCCGCCGCAGCCCGCCGAACCCCCCG
>MGTY01000035.1:0-2200 GCA_001799695.1 Elusimicrobia bacterium GWA2_69_24 | reverse complement strand
AGGAGCGCCGCGCCCGCCGGAAGGCGCGGCGCGAGGCGCGCAGCCGGGAGAAGACCTCGGGCCTCACCACGGATAAGGGGGAGGAGCCCGGTTCGCTCTCCGGCACCTTGAAGAAGGCGCGCACGGAGGGGGATTCCCTCACCCGGCCGCTCCAGGCCCTGGAGACCTCCGCCGACGACGCCGTCCCCGGGTCCGCCGCCGGACTCACGGGGGAGTCCGGCTTCTCCGGGACGCAGCGGGGTCCCGCGGAGCGGAAGGCGTCCGGGGGGCCCGGGGGCGCGGCCGGCGGAGAGCCGCCCCGGCCCATTCCCCCGGGGACGGGACCGGAAAAGAAGGCCGCGCCGCCCTTTTCGGCCTCCCCCAGCCGGGACCCCGCCCATCCGGCCAGCGCCTCGGACCTCGTCCTGGCTTCCCGGTCGGGTTACGCGCCCTTGTTCCAGGCCGCCGGGTTCAAGCTCGGGGGCGACGGCCGCTCAATCGTCCGGATCGCCGATGAGCGGCCCGCGACTGAGGCGGAGCTTCAGAGCCTCCGGCAGGGGATACTCGCGGCCCCAGCCGGCATGGCCAAGCGGGCGGACTATTTCACGGCCCTGCCCCAGGCCCACTATCAGGAGTTGGGCCGCGATTTCCGCGAACGTCCCGGGCTCGCGGAGAAGCAGTTCAAGCACATCGCGATGACTCCGGACGGCCGGGATTTCGTCTACTCGGCCTCTTGCGACCGTATGTCCGGGGACTGCAACGAGAGCGTGGGGAAATCCTCCTACCGCAAGGGGGAGTCCGTGTCGCCGGAGGACCTCGAGAAGGTCTGGGGCGGCCTGCAGGAAGAGCTCGATGCCGACGAGGCCGGGGGGACCGGCCCGCCGCCGTCCCGGTTCGGGCGGCCCCTGTCCGCGCCCCCCGCGGGGATGCTCGCCCGGGCGCGGAGTTCCGCGAAGACGCTGAAGGACGGGCTCCTGGACGTCGCCCGCCTGCTCACGGGATCCGGGGCGGCGCGGGAAGAGCCGGCCGGCCCGCTTCCGCTGGGGGCGAGCCGCCCTCCGGCCGGAGACGGCGGAAAGACGGCGGCCGCGGAGCGCGCGGGCCCGGCCGCGGCGCCCAAGAGCCTGGCCGAGACCTTCCGCAGTCCGGAGCGGAAGTTCCTCCTGCTCCTCTTCGGCGTCATCGTCGCCCTCGGCCTGCTCTGGCGCTTGCGGGACTGAGAGCGTGAGCAGAAATCCCTCCCGTCGCCGGATCGCTCGATCTGCGTCGCATCGCCGCGTTGCTCCTCACTCACATACCTATCGGTATGCTCGTTCGTCGCGCCTTGCGCTGCTCGCATCTCGATCGCCCGGCTCGGTCCGGGATTCCTGCTCACGCTCTGAGCGCTACAGGTCGCCGTCGCGCAGGCGCTGGGCGGACGGGCTCCGCCGCCCCAGCCTCTGGGCCAGGGCCCGGTAGCGCGCCGCCGCGTCCGGCGCCTGCAGCTCCGTCAGCAGTCTTCCCAGGCGGGCGTAGACCTCCCCGAGCTCCGCGGCCTTGAGGTCGAGGGCGCGGATATAGTCCGCGTCGCCGCGTCCCCGTTCCCAGCGCCACCCCGCCGCCGGGACTCCCAGCAGGCCGCGTTCCGCCAGCCCGCGGCCCACGCTCCGGGCCAGCAGGGCGTAGCCCGCGAGGTCCGGATGCACGGACACGGGGATCACCCGGCGCGCGCCGTCCGGCGCGGGATCCTGGAACGCCGCGGCGACGTCGATGAGCGGCAGGCCCTCCGCCGCCGCGAACTCGCGCAGCCAGGCGTTCACCGCGACGATGGGGGCGCCGCTCTCCCGTTCCTCGGGGGCGGCGACCTGGGTCAGCAGGACCACCGGGGTGTCGCGGCGGGCCGCCGCGGCGGCCATGGCGCGCAGGTTGCGGCGGAGGACGCGCTTGAGGACCTCCGGCCGCTCCGCGGCCCCGGTCCAATCGCGGACCGCCTCGGCGTGGTCGAAGGGCTCGCGGAAATCCGACACCAGCCGGGTCTTCAGCCGGGCGTACAGGCGGCAGCGGCGCAGCAGCAGGCCGTGCGCCCGCAGGGCGAGTCCCTGGGCTCCCCGGTGCAGTCCGGCCGACACTGCTTCGTTGCGGCCCTCGTAGAGCAGGATGAGGTCCGGCGAGTACCTCAGGAGCTCCCGGACCAGCGGCAGGTCGCTGGTCGAATCCGAGCCCATGACCCCGGCGTTGACGA
>MGTY01000034.1 GCA_001799695.1 Elusimicrobia bacterium GWA2_69_24 | reverse complement strand
GATAGTTCACACTATCTGCGCTCCTCACGCCTAGCGCTTTCCTCAATCTCGGGCCTCCAAATCTCGCGAAATTATCCGGTCTGAGCGCTATGACGTCGGCCCGGCTGCGCAGCACCGCGTCGCGGAGATGGACCCCGCCGCGATGCTCCCGGCCCAGGGCGTCGTGGGCGAACAGGATGACGGGAAGCCCTTTCCGGGCGGCCTGGGTCAGGTCCGCTTCCAGCCAGACCTCCTCCTCCGGCCGGGCGCCGAATACGTCGACCGCCGCGAAATGCACGCCGCCGGTGTCGAAGGAGTGGTAGGGCCGTTCCGCGAGGCCGGGGGGGACCCGGCCGTCGTCGTCGAGGTCGTGATTGCCGGGGGCGACATGGAGCGGCGCCCGGAGACCGGAGACGGCCTTCCGGTAGCGTTCCACTTCCTCCGGCCGCGAGCCGCGGTTGACGTTGTCTCCGGTGACCGCGATGAAGTCGAGCTTGGGGTAGGCGGCGTCAATGCGCCGGAGGATGGCGCCCACGGCGGCCTCGGCCTCGGCCCCTCCCACGTGGAGGTCGGTGACGTGGACGAACTCCACCCCGGGACCCGCGGCCTCCGCGCGCGCCGGGGAGGCCAGCGCCAGCAGCAGCAGCAGTCCGGCCGGGAGGAAGGGGCTCATGTCCGGTCGAAGAAGGGGCTCTTCGCGGAGACGGATAGCGGCAGGGCGTAGGCGAGCCGCACTTCCTTGCCCAGGAGCCCGAGTTCCAGGGCGGCCTTGCCCGCGCTGTACATGACGCGGCTGTCGAGGCGGAGGTCCGCGGCGCGGCCTGCGGCCGAGCCGACCGCGATGCCCAGGTCGGTGGAATTGAAGGTGCAGGTGCCGCCGGCAGCGGCCATGGCCGCGCAGTCCGGAAAACCGCAGCAGCCGCAGTGCGGGAGCCCCAGGGCTTCCTTGCGGCTGCCCAGGAGGACGACGACGAGGGACCGGTCGAGGCAGTCCGCGTCGCGCTCGAAGAACTGGACGTCGTCCCGCGCGGCGATCTCGCGCATCTTGCGGGTGAGGCGGGATTTCACGGCGCCGGCGATGATCGCGGTCACGAGGAGGTCCTTGCCCCGGCCCTTGGGCGCGGTCCGCGCCGCCGCGCAGATGAGGCGGGCCGCCTCCAGGACGGCTTCCGGCTTCTTTTCCGGATCGAGTTCGATCATGGTCCCACCCCGTGCCGGACGGCGGGCGGCTTGGCGGCGCCGTCCCGGATTGGCTATCCTGATAGTATGAGTGCGGCGGACGGGTGTCAAGAGAGATGAGCGCAGAGCAGTTGTCCGTCCAGGTGGTGGAGCCTGCGGGGACCGCGGCTGGGGCCCTCCTCCTTCTGCACGGCCTCGGCGCCAGCGGCTGCGATTTCGAGCCGCTCCTGCCGCAGCTGCCGCTGGACCGCCTGGGCCTGCGCGCGGTACTGCCCACCGCTCCGCTGATATCGGTCACGGTCAACGGCGGCATGCGCATGCCCGGCTGGTACGACATCGCAGACGACAGCCTGACCCGCGACGAGGACGAGGCGGGCATACGGCGCAGCGCCGAGCAGGTGGGAGACTTGATCGCGGCCGAGGGCCGCCGGGGCCTCGAGCCCGAGCGCGTCGCCCTGCTCGGCTTCTCGCAAGGCGGCGCCATCGCCCTGCATACGGCTTTGCGCTCCCCGTTCCGCCTGGCGGGCGTGGCCGCCCTGTCCACCTATCTCCTGCTGGAAGGGAAGCTCGACGCCGAGAAGAGCGCGGCGGCGGCCGGCATCCCGTTCTTTTTGGCGCATGGCGGCTCCGACCCTATCGTGCCCTTCGCCCGCGCCGAGGCGGCGCGGGACCGCCTGCGGAAGTCCGGATTCCGGGTGGAGTGGCGGCGCTACGACATGGAACACGCCATCTGCCAGCCGGAGATCGCGGACCTCGGGGTCTGGCTGGAGGAAGTGTTCGGAAAGGGGGGGAAGTGATAAAGGAACTGAAGGCCGCGCCGATGTTCTCCTTGCTGCGGGAGGATTCCGCCCGGCGCCTGGTGGAGCGCTGCGTGCCGCGCCGGCTCAAGACCGGCGAGGTCCTCTTCAGCGCGGGAGAGAAGGCGGACCGGTTCTTCGTGGTGCTCTCCGGGCGCGTCAAGCTCTACAAGATCTCCCCCAAGGGGGACGAGCAGATCCTGCACCTCTACGGGGCGGGCAACACCTTCGGGGAGGCCGCGGCCTGGGGAGGGCTGCCGTACCCCGCCTTCGCGGAGGCGGTCGAGGACTCGGCCATCCTGCCGGTCTCCCGCGACGCCCTGCGCAAGGCCGTGGCCTCCGACCCGGACCTCGTGCTCGGCATGCTGGCCGGGATGTCGGCCAAGCTCCGCGAGTTCGCCGGGCTCATCGAAGAGCTTTCTTTGAAAGAGGTCCCGGCGCGGCTGGCCGGGGCGCTTTTGGCCGAATCCGAGCGGCGCGGGAGCCGCAGCTTCGAGCTCAAACAGTCCAAGCGCGCGCTCGCGGCTCAGATCGGCACCATCCCCGAGACGCTCAGCCGGGCCCTGTCCAAGCTGAGCGCGCGCAAGCTCATCGCGGTGGAGGGCTCTGCCATCACGCTCCGCGACCCGGCGGGCCTGCGCCGGGCCGCCGAGGGCTTGACCTAGGTCAAGGCTGTCCAGAGACTGCGCGGGCATACTATCTTCATGGCGGCGTCGGGTGCCCGGCGCTCCGGGGAGGCAGGATGGCGATGAAGACTGGCAGGAAGGTCCGGGAGATCGTCCGTATCGACGAGGAGAAGTGCGACGGGTGCGGGCTCTGCGTCCCGCAGTGCGCCGAAGGCGCCATCAAGATCATAGACGGGAAGGCCCGCCTCGCGGCGGACAACCTCTGCGACGGGCTGGGGGCGTGCCTGGGCCACTGCCCGCAGGGCGCGATCACGATCGAGAAGCGCGCGGCCCAGGATTTCGACGAAGCCGCGGTACATGCCGCGCTGGCCGGCGGGCACACCCACGCCCCGGCCAAGAGGACGGCGCCCGCGCACGCGGAGCCGCCCCTGCCGCTATCGACCGGCAGGGACCGTGCAAGAGGAGGTTCTCCGGACGCACGGCCCTGCGGCTGCCCGGGCTCCATGCAGCGGGAGCTCAGACCCGCCAGGATGCCGGCAGCCCATGCGCCTCACGCAGATCCCGAGTCGGCGCAGGACCGCGGCGCATCCGCGCCGGCGGCCGCGCCCGCGGCGGGCGGGGACCGGCCCTCGCAGCTCCGCGGCTGGCCCGTACAGCTCATGCTCCTGCCCGAACGGGGCTCCATGTGGGAGGGCGCCGACGTCCTCTTGTCGGCCGACTGCGTCCCCTTCGCCATGGCGGGCTTCCATGAGAAGCTCCTGGCCGGCAAGACCTTGGCCATCGCCTGCCCCAAGCTCGACGACGGGGATTTCTACGTCGAGAAGCTTTCCCGCATATTCGCGGGCAACGCGGTCAAGTCGGTCACCGTCGCGCGCATGGAAGTCCCCTGCTGCGGCATCGACGGGATCGTGCAGGAAGCCCTCGCGCGGGCCAAGAAGGACCTCCCGGTAAAGGTGATCACGCTGGGCCTGCGGGGAGACATACTGTCTGAGGAGTGACGCATATGAAGATGGAGGTGGGGTTCCCGGGCGGGGTGGCGGTTACGGCGCGTTTCAAGGGCTTCATGGTCCCCACGGACCAGCCCAAGGACGCGGGCGGCGGGGAGAGCGCGCCGTCTCCCTTCGAGCTGTTCCTAGCCTCCCTGGCGACCTGCGCCGGGTTCTTCGCCCTGCGCTTTTGCCAGTCGCGCAAGCTCCCGACCGAGGGGCTGGAGGTCGAGCTCGAGCCCGGGTGGGACGCGGCGGCTCACCGCCTCGCCAAGGTACGCATCTCCGTCAAGCTTCCCGCCGGGTTTCCCGACAAATACCGCGGCGCCATCCTGAAGGCCGTGGATCAGTGCGCGGTCAAGCGGGTCCTTCTGGATCCGCCCGCCTTCGAGGTGTCGGCGGTGTAGTGAGTTCAACGCTTCTCTACATTTGAAAAGCCGTCATACCGGCGCCAGCCGGTATCCAGCGTGTGGAACGGATTCGAAAATCCTGTTCTGGCGCCTGGACCCCGGCTTTCGCCGGGGTGACGAATGCGATCGGACTTATGACTCACTACACTGGGCGCTGCTGGCTCGTCCATTTCATTCAGCGACTGGTCCCCCCTGACTGTGCCCGGGCACAGTCGCCCAGAAGGTTCGGGCTAGCCGTCTCACCGGCGAACGCCGGGGTGACGTCTGGCGCCTGGACCCCGGCCTTCGCCGGGGTGACGAATGTAATGGGACTTATCTAGACCCGGACGCGCAGCCGGGATTCGATGGTGCGGGCGAGGCGCTGGATGCCTTCCTCGATCTCCTCGAGGGAGGAGTAGGAGAAGTTGAGGCGCATCGTGTTCTGCCCCGTGCCGTCGCAGTGGAAGGCGCTCCCGATGACGTAGGCGACCTTCTGCTTGATGGCCTCGGGGAACATCTCGTCCGCGCTGACGTGCTCGGGCAGCTTCAGCCAGAGGAACAGCCCCCCGTCCGGCTTGATCCAGGACACGCCCGCGTCCTTGGGCATGTGCGCCTTAAGGGCCCGGAGCATCGCGTCGCGCTTGGCGCGGTAGATCTTCACCGTGTGCTCGATGTGCGCGGTCATCAGGCCCCGCTTGAGGTACTCCGCGGCGATGAGCTGGCTGTAGGCCGAGGTGCAGAGGTCCACGGACTGCTTCACCAAGGAGAGCTTGGCGATGATGCTCTTGTGCGCCACCACCCAGCCCAGCCGGAAGCCGGGAGCGAATATCTTGGAGAAGGTGCGCAGGGTGATGACGTTGTCTTCCTTGTCCAGGGCGCTGAAGGTCGGGGGCGCGGAGCCCTCGAAGCGCAGCTCCCGGTAGGGGGAGTCGTCGACGATGAGGCAGTTGTACTTGTTGGCCATTTTGACCAGCTCCCGGCGCCGGTCCAGGGTCCAGGTGATGCCCGAGGGGTTCTGGAAATCGGGGACCACGTACGCGAACTTGTAGTGCTCCTCGGTGTCGTGCAGGTACTGGAGCTTCTTGTGCAGGTCGCCGGGGATCATCCCGTGCTCGTCGGAGCGCACGCCGATGAAGCGGGCCCCGTAAGCGGAGAAGGACTGCAGTCCGCCGACGTAGGTGGGGAGCTCGACCAGGATGGGGTCGGTGGGGTCGATGAAGGCGCGGCCCACCAGGTCCAGGCCCTGTTGGGACGACGCCGTGACCAGGACGTTGTCAGGTTCGATGTCGAAGCCGTCCTTGGCCATGAACTTGACGATCTCCTCGCGCAGTTCGATGCGGCCTTCGGTGGAGGAGTACTGCAAGGCGGTGGCGGAGTTCTCCTTGAGGACCTTCTGGGCGATGTCGGCGATGTCCTTGACCGGGAAGCTCTCCGGGGACGGGAGGCCGCCGGCGAAGGAGATCATGCCGGGCTTCTCCGTGAGCTTGAGGAGCTCCCGGATGACGCTGCCCTTGACCCGACGGGAAGTGATCGAAAGGTTCTTGACGAGGTCTATCATGGTGCCTCCGGTCGCCCGGCCGCAGTCTATGGCAAATGATACGCCCTTTCGTCATGACAATGCAACGGTTCGGCCGCCGATATCCTGGGCTATTTCCTCAGAAGCCCAGGCGGGCGCCCGTGGCGATGAAGTAGGAGCGCTTGGGGGAGAGGTCCCGGGTCAGGTCCTGGCCGTTCCGGACCTCGGCCTGATGCCGGAGCACCGCTCCGGCGTCGAGGGTCCCGAAGCAGCCGGGAGCGAGCTTCCACCGCAGGGAGGGTCCGAGGGTCCCGACCGAGTAGCGGAGCCTCCGGCCGGCGAGCGGGCCTTCGGCCTCGATGAGGTAATTGCCCCCGCTGAATGCCAGGAGCAGGCCGAGGTCGAGGTCCGGCCTCGGCAGCCAGAAGGCGCCGAGGCGCGCGGGGGGCATGAGTTCGATGCGGTAGGACTTGCGGCGGTGCTGATAAGATACCCCCGGCAGGACCAGGTCCCGGCCGAAGATCTGGGCGTACGCGAAGCCGAAGCCCAGCGTGTCGCGCTCGCCCACGGCGCGCTCGAAGCCCGCGGCGGCGTGGGCGCGCAGGGCTTTTCCCGTGACGCGCTTCAGGTCCGAATTCAGGGAGGGGCCGGCGGACAGGCGCATGGACCAGCGGTCTCCCAATTTCCTGCGATAGTTCAAGGAGGCCTGCAGGGAGTGGAGCGTGTCTACCCGCGAGGGGTCGCGGGCGAAGTCCCAGTTCTCGTATTCGAACTTTAGGCATCCGTACCCGAAGGAGACGCCGAGCGCGCCGCCGAGGCGCTCGACCTTCCAGGTCCGGGAGACGCGGGTGCGGAACTGGTAGGGCCGCACCCGGACCTCCACGTCGCCCGGGACCCCGGCCCGGGGATGCCGGAGCGGTTGGGACGGCAGATAGCGGTAGTCCAGGTTGAACTGGCTGCGGGGCTCCGGCTCCTCGGCGCGCAGCGCCGCCGGCGCCGCGAAAAGGAGGAGGGAGCCGAGGAGGAGCCGGTTCATGGGCGTGGGGGTGCGGCGGTGGAGACCTTCCAGGCGATCCCGGCGGCGATCGACCCCAGCGCCGAATACAGGACCCACAACGGCGCTTCGGGGAATGCGAGCGAGAAGACCAGGACGACGACCGCGGCTGAAGGAGCGAAGACAAAGAGAGCGTAAAGGAGGAACAGGCCGAACAGCCGGCCGGCTTTGTCCAGGAGGGGAGACCGCGACGCGAGCAGGCGCCAGCCCCGGACGGCCGCCAGCAAGGCCAGCGTCCCCAGGGCGGCCGCCGCCAGTATCGTCAGCCCCATGCCGAGCCCGTCCCGGAAGATATACGCCGCGAGAGAACCCGCCAGGGCGATGGCGACGACGATGAAGAGGAGGGCCGCTGAATCGAAGAAGGCGGCCGCTACGAACCCCGGGGCGCGGCGCGTCATTCGCTGCGGCTTCCGCCCGGGGTGATTTGGATCCCGGCGCGGAAGAAGGCGTTCTCGATCGGGGAGCTGCGCTGGTAGCGGACATGGGTATATTCGCCGCCCAGGAAGAATTGCACCACCCGCCACCCGAACAGGATGCCGCCGCCCGCCGTCCGGGAGTTCCCGTGGTCCGTATGCTGATAGGAGCCGCCGGCATCGCTTCCGTCGCGGGCGGGGTCCTGGTCGATGCGCGAATAGATGCGGTGCCAGCCCGCGGCCACGCCGCCGTAAAGGAGGATCTCCTTTTCCACCCGATAGCCGACCGACAGCCCCGTGTGGGCATAGCGGCTGCTCATGGTCCCGTTCCAGGCGTAGCCGCCCGGTCCGAAGGCGACCTTCTGGTCCCCGCTCTTGGAACTGCGCCCCATCCCGGCCCGGCCATAGGCGCCGAGCGAGAAGTTCCCCTTGCGCGCGCGGCGCACTCCCTCGCCCAGGAGCTGCCACTTGACCACCGCGGCGCCCCCTTGGCCCGTGGTGTCCCACTCCAACCCCAGCCCCAGGGGCCGGATGGGGTCGTAGTGAAGGCCCGGGACGAAACCCATGGAACCCTGAGTCTCGGGGCGACCGGCATCCGGCGGCCGGGCGCCCGCGTTGCCGGTGACCCGGAAGCGATGGGTGCCCACCGCTTCCGCTTGTATGCGCACGCCGCGTTCCCCCCGGAGCTCGGGCGTCTCGATGCGCGGGTTGGGCGAGTATATCTGGAGTTCGGAACAGCCGGTCGTCAGGAGTACTGCGACGAACGGAGCCCACTTCCGGAGCCATGGCCGCATGCCGGTATCCTCCTTCCCGGGAGTCCCCCGGGACCGTCACCTAGGATAACGGCATTTCACTCCAGCCGCAAGCCGGCCTCCCCACTGGCATGCCGGCGCGGAACAGGCTATCCTAGTGCCCAGATGCTCAGCCCAGACGACGTCTTCGCCGCGGCGCAGGACGAGATCGCCTACGCCTATGAGCGCATGCCGTTCTTCCGCCGGCACATGGAAGACGCGGGCGTCCGTCCCGGGGACATTGGGCGGCCCGGCGACCTGCCGCGCATCCCGCCCACGGACAAGACTTGGTACCGCAAGGGCTTCCCCGGAGGTGTCCTGACGGAGGGGGTCACCCTTTCCGATCCGCGGCTCCGGCATCTCTCCAGTTCGGGGACGGCGGATGAACGGCTGCTCACGGTGGAATGGAACGCGCTCTGGGTCAAGCGCTGCCTGGACGCGTGCAAGGTCCATCCCGGGATCCGGCGGGGACTGCGCGCCGAGCGGCACTGCTACTACATCCCGGCGTCCTGCGCGGAGGCGTCCTGCGCCGGGCCGGCGGCCCATGCGCCTCACGCAAATCCCGAGTCGGCGCAGGACCGCGGCGCATCCGCGTCGGCGGCCCATGCGCCTCACGCAAATCCCGAGTCGGCGCAGGACCGCGGCGCATCCGCGTCGGCGGCCCATGCGCCTCACGCAAATCCTGAGTCGGCGCAGGACCGCGGCGCATCCGCGCCGGCGGACGCGGGCCGGCCGCGTCCCGTGGCCGGGGGGCTGATGCTCCCGGCCTTCCACGACCTCCTCGCGACCGACGAGCGCATGGTGGACGAGTCCCTCCGGGCGCTGGAGCGCTTCCGTCCGAGCCTGTACATGGTCTCCCCGGCGCACTTGGCGTTCCTGGCCCGGCGCATGTCGGAGCGGGGTTTTCATCCCCCCGCCGCGCCGATCTTGGCGACTTATTCGCTCTGCGGAATCCTGGCGCGGCGGCAGATCCTGGCGGCGTTCCCCGCGGAGACCGCGTTCTCCGAGGTCGTGGGCATGTCGGAGCTGGGCTTCCTGGCCGCGGAATGCCCCCGGGGGGGGCTGCATCTGAACTCGGAGGCCTTCCTCTGCGAGCTGCGGACCGGCGGCCGCGCCGCCGAGCCCGGGGAACTGGCGGAGCTGGTCGTCACCACCATCGACGGCGGCTGTTCGCCGCATGTCCGGTACCGCACCGGCGACGCGTACCGGCTGGTCGCGAAGCCCTGCCCCTGCGGGCACGGGTCCCCCCTGGTGAGGATGGAGGGGCGCATCCGCAACCTCCTGATGCGGAAGGGACGGGCCGTCCTGACCCCGCGGGAACTGGACGAGACGGTGGGGGACTGCGATTGGCTGCGGCTCTACAAGATGGAGCAGACCGGGGAAGAGGCTTTCTCGTTCTCGTACATCCCGGCCGAGGGCCGCGCGGACCGCGCGCCGGAGCTCGCGCAGCGGCTGAAGGAGCGGCTCGGGACGGACGTCCGCCTGTCGCTCCGGAGCGTGGAATATCTCCCCGCGGCCCGCTCCGGGAAGTTCATGGAGTGCGAGTCCCGGGTCGCGGCGGAGGGGTTGCGGCTATGAGCGACCTGGGCGTCGCCGCTGATTTCCCCCTGCTGTCCCGTCGGATAGACGGTCGCCGCATCGTCTACCTGGACAGCGCGGCGACCTCGCTCAAGCCCCGGCAGGTGATCGCGGAGATGGTCCGCTATTACGAGGAAGTGGGCGCCAACGTGCACCGGGGGGGGCATGCCCTGTCCGCGGAGGCCACCGAAGCCTATGAAGACGCCCGCGTCCAGGCCGCGGCCCTGCTCGGCTGCTTCGCCGGCGAGATCGTGCTGCTGCGCGGCGCGACCGAGGGCCTGAACCTGGTCGCCGGCGGGCTCGGGCTGAAGAAGAGCGACGTAGTCGTCGGGTTCCTGGACGCGCACCACTCCAACATCCTCCCGTGGCTGCGCGCGGCCGATCTCCGGCTCGTCCGCTGCGGCGCGGACGGGCGGGCGGACCTGGAGCATTACCGGGAGCTGCTGAAGTCCGGGCCGAAGGTGGTCGCGCTCACGCACTGTTCGAACGTGACGGGCGCGTACGCCCCGCTCGAGACCATGGCCCGCATGGCCAAGGAGGCCGGCGCCGTGGTGGTGGTGGACTCCTCGCAGTCGGTCCCGCACCGCCGCGTGGACGTGCGCAAGCTCCCCGTCGACTTCCTCGCGTTCTCGGCCCACAAGATGCTCGGGCCGACCGGCATCGGCGTCCTGTTCGGCCGGCGGGAGGCTTTGGAGCGCCTGGAGCCGTCCGTGCTGGGGGGGGGCGCGGTGGAGCGGGTCGAGGGAGCGAGCTGGCGCAGCCGTCCGCCGCCGCACCGGTTCGAGGCCGGCACGCCCCACATCGCCGGGGCCTACGGGCTCCGGGCCGCCATCCGGTACCTGTGCGAGAAGATCGGCTATGACCGCCTCGAGACGCACGACCGGGAGCTGGCCTCCCTGCTGCTGGAGGAGGCGGCGCGGCGGCCCTTCCTGGAAGTGGTGGGTCCGCTCGACCCCGAGGAGCGGTGCGCGATCCTGAGCGTGCGCGTCAAGGGGGTCCGGGACCTCGCGGAGATCGCACGGATGCTCAGCGACGGTTACGCGGTGATGTGCCGGGCGGGACACCTGTGCGCGCAGCCGCTGGTCGATGCCCTGGCGTCGGGCCAGGCGCTCCGGGTATCCGCCTACCTGTACAATACGCGGGAGGATATCCTATCGTTCTTCTCGGGCCTCGACGAGATCGTCCGTAAATCTTAGCCATGCGAATCCTCCTCCTGCCGGGCAACAACTCCCTCTCGCACGTCGCCAAAGCGCTCGCCTTGGACCGCGCCTTTCGCGCCCGGGGGCACGAGACCCGGGTGGCCGTGAGCCGTTCCCGCTCCGGGTTCCTGGACCGGCTGGGGCTGCCGCACGTCGTCGCGCCCGACATCCAGGAGACCGACCAGGCCTCCCGCCCCACGACGGGCTGGTTCCATCGCGGCGCCGTCGCGGCGTGCGTGAGGGCCGAGCGGGAGCTGATCCGGGAGTTCCGGCCGGACCGCGTCCTCGGAGTGTTCCGCTTCACCGCGAAGGCCGCCGCCGCGCTGGAAGGGGTGCCGTTCGATTCCCTAGCCTGCGGCTGCATGCTGGAGGAGTGCCCGGACGTCCTGGGGTTCGTCCTGGGGGACGCGGGCCGCGCCGCGGAGGCCGCGGTCTTGGACGACTTCTGGCGGTTCGCCGGGGCGCGCCTGAGCGCGGCGCTGGGGCCGGCGGGATTCGGGCCGGTGCGGGACGCGCGCGCGATGCTGCGCGGGGAGCGCACCTTCCTCTGGGATACCCCGCAATTCCAGACCATGCTGCCGTTCCCCGGGGCGCGGCACGTGGGACCCATAGCCTGGGACCGCTGGCCCGAGGCGGGGGAGACCGGAGCCGAGCCCGCGCCGTCGGGCGGCCCATGCGCCTCACGCAAATCCGGAGTCGGCGCAGGACCGCGGCGCATCCGCGCCGGCGGCCGGCCGCTGGCGGTCGTCACCTTCGGCACCTGCGCGGGGAGCCCGGCGGCGGCGGAACGGTTCGCCCGGGTCCTCACGGGCATGGGCTGGCGGGTGGTCGTGGCTGCCGGCGGGCAGGCGGGGCTGGAGGGGCTGCGTCTCCCTGAGGGGGCCGAACCTCGCGGCTTCATCGCCATGGGCCGCCTGCTGGCGGACGCCGCCCTCGTGGTCTGTCACGGCGGCCAGATGACCGTCTTCGAGGCCCTGCTCCGGGCCGTCCCGGTCCTGGTCATGCCGTTCCAGCCGGAGCAGGCCCAGAACGGCCTCTGCCTCGAGCGCATCGGCTGCGGCCGGAGGCTCCTGCCGCCCGTGCACTTCCTGGGGGATTCTTCCGGTTATCTGGCCGCGCTGGACGCGCTCTCGGATGAGGACATCCGCCGCGCCGTGGGGCTGCTGACGATGGACCCCGGGGTGCGCTCCGCGTTGGCGCGCATGCGCGAGGACCTGGCCCGCTATCGGGGCGCCGATGCGGTGGCCGACCTCCTGGATTCAGCTCCATGCTCCCCGGCATAGTCCTGATCCACGGCTACACGGGCCGGCCCGGCGACCTGGCCGGGTTCGAGAGGGCCCTGGCCGCCCGCTGGGGCGGCGACGCGGTACGCGCCGTTTTGCTCCCCGGTCACGGCGGCCCGGACGACGCGGCGCCCCGGTGGGACCGCGAAGCGTTCGAGCGCGAGATCGGCCGGACCGTCACGGCCCTGGCGGATGCGGGAAGGAAGGTCGCGCTCATCGGACACTCCACCGGAGGCTCCCTGGCATTGTCGTTCCTGCGTGCGGGGGGATTCCGCCCCGGTCTCCTCATCCTCCTGGCCGCGCCGCACGGGTTGGATGAAGGTTCCCGGGAGCGCTGGGAACGCCACCGCGCGGGCCGCCCGGCGCCCGGGGTCCGCGACAGCCTGGCCCTGCTCCGGCTCATCCGGGACGCCGGGGCCGGGCCGTTCGACACCAGGACGCCCGTGTTGGTGCTTCAGGGCGCGGCCGACGAGCTCGTGCCGCCTTCCGACGCCGACCGCTGGCTCGAAGCCCTGGAGGGGCGGCCCGCGCGCCGCCTGCTCATCGCGGGGGCCGGCCATCACTTCCGCGAGGGGGAGCCGGGCGCCGCCCTCGCGACCGACGCGGTCCTGGGGGCCGTGGCGGACATGGCCGCCGAGCCCACGGAAGACGAGCGCGCCGCGGTCCGCGAGCTGGAGACCCTCGAGCCGGAGGCCGCGGTCTTCCTGCGCCGGAGCCCTTACAGCGCCCGCCATCTGGGCGGGTCGCCCTCGGGCCGCGCCTTGCTGGGGCTGGGGACCGCGCACGAGGCGCGCGCGGACCGGGCGCCGGTCATCGCCAACATCGAGATTTCCACCCGCTGCGACCTGGCCTGCGTATTCTGCGCGCGGACGCGTTTGAAACCGGCTCCCGAGGACATGACTCCCGAGACCTTCCGGCGGGTCCTCGACGCCCTGCCGCACGCCTACCGGGTGACGCTGGTCGGCCTGGGTGAGCCGCTGAATCACCCCCGCGTCGCGGAACTCGTCCGCCTGGCCTCCCGCGAGGGCCGGCGGGTGGGGCTCGCCACCAACGCCCTGCGCCTCGACGAGCCGACGGCGCGCGCGCTGCTGGCGGCGGGGCTGCGCACGATCGCCTTCAGCCTGGACGCGGCCGAGCCGGCCCTCTGCGGCGCGCTCCGCCCGGGCGCGGACCTGGAGCGGATCCTGGAGAACATCCGCGCCTTCACGAGTCTGGCCCGCACGACCCTGCGGGGCCGGGGGCTGTCGACGGCGGTCTTCACGGCCCTGTCCCGGCGCAACGCCGCCGCGCTGGAGGTCCTCGTGGAGCGGGTCGGGACGCTCGGGGTCGGGGGACTGATGCTCACGGACCTCAACTTCCCTTGGAACGCCGCGGACTCGGTCCGGGCCGCGGCGCCCGAGGAGGCGGCGGGCGTGCGCCGGGGCCTGGCGCGCGCCCGCGCGCTGGGACTGCCGGTCCTGGGGGTGCACGGCCTCGAGTCCTTCGGCCTGCGCCGGCGCGTCCGGGACTTCCCGCCTGATCCCGCCGCCGGTCTGGCTGCCGCGGCGAGGGTCCCGTCCCATTGTCATTCTTGCTGGCAGACCGCGGTGGTGGGAGTGCGGGGGACGCTTTCGGTCTGCGATTGCCAGCCGGAGGCGCCCGCCGGGGACCTGCTCCGCGACCCGTTCGCTGCGCTGTGGAACGGACCGGTCATGCAGGGACACCGGAGCGCCCTGCTCTCCCGCAACCCGCCCGGCCCTTGCCGGCACTGCCCGCGCCTGTGATCCGGCCCGGGCGGGTTCCAACGACGGGAAGTAATATGGCAGAATGGTCCCAGGGAATCCTGACCGAGGGGAGAGTCCATGTCGGATCTTGCGGCGCTGGAAGCGGAACTGAAGGTTCTGATCGTCGAGTCCCTGGGCCTGGAGGATGTCCGCCCGGAGGATATTGCAAGCGAGGCGCCGCTCTTCGGCAAGGGCCTGGGCCTGGATTCCATCGACGCGCTGGAATTGGCCCTGGCCGTGAAGAAGAAATACCGGATCGCGCTCGACAACAAGACGCCCGGCTACGAAGCCCACTTCGCCTCCGTGCGCCGGATAGCGGAATTCGTGGAAGCGAACCGCCCGCCCCAGTAGTCTAGCCCGTTCGCCGCGGTCGGCGCCGCGCCGGGCCGTGGACCACGTCCAGGAATAGACGGCTCATGCGGACCGCATGGGAGCGCTCCGCGTAGAACGTCCGCCACGCCTCGAAATACAATTCCTGCAGACGCTCGGGGCTAAGCAGACGGGGTCGGAACACGACGTTGGCGGCGTTGTAGAGGGACCAATCCTTATGGAGGATGCGCCCCGCCGCCTCCAGGTCCCGGGCCACGGGGCTGCCCGGGAAGGGCGTCAGGATCGTGTATTCGACCAAGTCCAGGCCGATCTCCAGGGTGAAATCCACCAGGCGCCGGATCGCGGACTCGTCGTGGTCGTCGAGGCCGATGAAGACCGCCCCCTCCACCGCGATGCCGTGGTCATGGTAGCGCCGCACCCGCTCCCGGATGGTGTCGGAGACCCCGTGGATCTCGTGATAGACGTAGAGCCAGCCGGCCTCCCGCGCCAAAGACAGGATCTCCGGGTCCGGGGTGAGGGGATGGGATATCCAGCGGCGCTTCTCGCCGCGGAGGGCGCGCAGGAGCTCGCGTTCGTAGGCGATGTTCTGCTCCAGGGAGTTGTCGACTAGGAAGACCAGGTCCGAGCAGCCGCGGACATCGGCCAGGACGGCGTCGAGGGGCCGTATGCGGTGCTCGCTCCCGCACACCCCGGGGACTCCGCAGGGGAAGCACCGGGAGCGGCAGCCGCGGGAGCTCTCCAGCAGGTCCGCCAGTTCCCACCCTTTATAGGTGTAATGGAGCTTCTTATCGTACAGGTCGCGTCGCGGGGCCGGGATGGCGCCCGGGTCGGCCCAGCCGTCGCGGCGGTACACGGGCTGGAGGCGGCCCGCGGCAAAGTCCGACAGCAGACGGGGGAGTTGGCCTTCGGCCTCGCCCACGACGACCGCGTCGGCGTGGGCCGCCGCCTCCTCGGGGCAAAGGGAGACATGGAATCCGCCGAGGACCACCGTCTTCCCCCGGCGGCGGAATTCGTCGGCCAGGGCGTAGGCTCGGGGCGCCTGGCAGGTCAGGAGGACGGAGATTCCCACGAGGTCGCAGGCGCGGTCGAAGTCGACGGGGCTCACGTTCTCGTTGACGACCGAGACCGACACGCCCGGCGGCGCGCAGGACGCGACCTGGATCGGCCCCAGGGAAGGGAGCAGGAAAGGGGTCTGTTCCGGGAGCTTGGTCCAGGACGGCGCGATGAGGAGGAGCTTCATGGAGTCCGCGACCCCCGGGCCGAGTAATAGTCGAACCTCCGGAGGGCGGGCTTCTCGGCAGCCCAGAGGTCGTGGAACAGGACCCAGAGGCCGGGCCGCTTCCCGACATAGCGCTCGATGGAGCGGGCGAGCCGTTCGTTGAGATGGGTGAGCCGTTCTCCGGGTGCCGGGCGGATCGGCGCATCGGCTACGAAGCGGACGCGGTCTCCGTCAGGCAACGCGTAGGCCGGCAGGATCGGGGCCCCGCTGGCCAGGGCCAGGCGGGCGGCTCCGTATCCCAGATGCGCGGGCGCGCCGAACAGCAGGGTGCGGGGCGAGCGCGGGAGCAGGTTGAAGTCGGTGATGGCGACGAACACTTCGTTGGCCCGCAGCGCGTCTAGGGCTTCGGCCGCGCAGGAGCCGACCCGGACGCAGCGCTGCCGGATGTGCGGGCGCATCGCCAGGAAGGAGGCGTCTCCCCGCGCCGCCAAGGAGAGTCGCCAGGGGACCCGGCCCTCCAGCGCGGTGATGGCGTGCAGGAAGAGGCCGAAATGGAGCGTGGCCACGATGACGCCGCGGCCTTCGGAACGGAGATCGGCTAGCGGCTCCAGGAGCGGCAGGTCGACATCTTCCCGGGAGAACCGCTGCTCCTCGGGGAGCTGGAACATGAATCCGAGCATGCGCCCCTGGGTCGCGACGACCTCCTCCAGGCAGCGTCCCAGCGCTTCCGGCGAGGGATCCTTGCCCGCATAGGTGAGGATCCGCGCCAGGTTCCTCGACACCAGGTCCCGGAACGACCAAGGGCCGAAGACGCTCGAACGCGCCATGAGCTTATTGATGAGCAGGTCCGACGCCCAAGGGGGGAGCCCCCGGCACAATCTGATGACCGTTTTCTGCGGGGTCATGGGGTGCGCGCGCCCTTGACAATGGGGCGCACTCTTGGTATATCCGTTTCATGGAAAGCGGCGGCGACAATCAGTCGGACGTCCTGAACGTCCCCATCCAGCAGCTCTGGGGGTATCTGTCCGACCTGCGCAACTGGGGCCCGCTCTTGACGGAGAAGGGGAAGCGTCCCGGGGAATCCGACTTTCAGACCCCGCCCCCGTATGCCATCGGCTGCGAGGTCGTGTCGAAGCTCCATACCCGGAGCAGCGTCGTCACCCAGAAATGGACCCTGCTCGAGATGGATCCCTCGAAAGGGCGGATCTCCCTCAAGCTTCACCCCAACAAGGTCGTGCGCTTCGGGGTCGTGACGCTCACGTGTTCGATGGCGGGCACATCCCCGATCTCGACCGCCGTCAGGCTGCAGGTGGGGTGGACCTGGACGAATCCGGTTTTCCGTCTGCTCGCCTCCATGAAAAAGACCCACAAGCCCATGCCGCTGGAAAAGCAGTTCGTCCAGCGCCTGCGCCGCGTCCTCAACGCCGATCCCGCCGGATCAGGCTCCGGCCGCTAGTGTAGTGTCCCATAAGTCCATTTACATTCGTCACCCCGGCGAAAGCCGGGGTCCAGGCATCAGAACAGGTTTTTTGAATCCGTTCCACACGCTGGATACCGGCTTTCGCCGGTATGACGGCTTTTCAAATGTAAAGAAGCGTTGGGGACACTACACTAGCTCGTAGTCGTCCCGTCCTGCTTCTCGTTGCTGTCGCCCATGAACGTGTACAGGGCCGACATGACCAGCGCCAGGACGCCCCAGCCGCCTCCGGCCATGCCCGCGGCTCCGCCCGCGACCACGATCACGCCTACGCCGAGCCAGGCCGCGATCATTTGGCTGTCCCCCATGAAGGCTGCCAGGACCGCGATCACCGCGCCGAGCGCCATGGCGACGCCGCAGAGGATGCGTCCGATCCCGGCGATGATCTCCCCCACGCAGGGGCACCAGTCCATCGCCTCGCCGATGAGCACCAGGGCGGAGCCGATGAGGATCAGCATCACCGAGACCTCCATCAAGGTCTTCATCGCGTCGATGAGGCCGGTGTCCTTCGTGTTCTGATCCCCGGTGTACGTCACGCTGGGGGCGGTGTAGCCCGTGCCGGTATAATCGTCGTCGCTCCAGACGTCTCCTTCCGGGGCTCCTTCGCCCAGGGTCGCGGCGGTGCCGCCGCCGCCGCTGCTGCCGCCGCCGATGCCGCTGGATTCGCCGCCGGTCGTGGATTGGCCGTCGAAGGCGTCGGCCGACATGTTGCGCTGATCGGTCTCGGAGCTGGCCGCGGCCCCCGCCTTGGACATCCCATCGGCGAACTTGGCCTGGCCCAAAGCGTTGCCGGACTGGGCGTTGCGAGTGTTGATGTTGCGCGCCATGAGCCCCCGGCTGCCCTTCATCTTGCCGAGTTGTCCGCGGGGGGTGCCCAGCTTCCCGCCCTTGTTGGCCGCGCTCGCCAGGTTCCCGCCGCTCTTGGACATGTTCGCGAGCCCCGTGGGCTTGAAGCCGGTGCCGCCCTTGCCGAAGATATCATGACCTCCGAAAGTGGAACCCCCCAGGGAGCTCGAAAGCTTGGAACCGGAAAGTTCGCCGGTGAGCCTGGCCCGGTCCTGCTTCTCGGGGAAGGCCTCCGGGGCGGGGGCGCCCTCATCGGCGGCCTTGGCCGCGGCGTCGACTTCCGCCGCCTCGTCGGATTTCTTGGCGGCGTCCTTCTTGGCGCCGGCGCCGGGGACCGAGTCCCAGTCGATCTCCCCCTTGCTGGTCTTCGCCATCATGTCCAGCGAGCGGCTGCCCTCCGCGTCCCGCTTGGCGATCTTGATGTCGGAAGAGAGCCCGCCTAGCTGCGGGGAGCCCGGTTTCTGGCCCTGGCTCTGCCCCATCTTCAGGGCCGTGTAGCCGACGAAGCCGGCGCCGGCCAGGGCCAGGGCGATGGCCGCGATCCCGATCTTGGAGCCCAGGAGGGCCGCGAAGCCCGCCAGCCCGCCGGAGGCGGAGACGCCGGCGGCGCCGGCCGAAGCGCCGATTCCCGCGGCGCCGGCCTGTAAACCGCCGGAGGAGGCTCCCTGCAGGGCCGCTCCGACCGGGTTCCCGGCCGCCGGGGCGTTGGCGGTGACCGCGGCGCCGGTGCCCTTCTTCTCCTTCTGCTTCTTCTTGAGGTCCGGGATGGCTATGTGGTCGAAACCGGGATTGCCGCCGTTTCCGCCGAATGTGGGTTCGTCAGCCATAACACCCCCGCGCGTCTCGTTCCTATCCCCTAGCCGGGATCGCCGCGAACGGGCGGCGACCCGAGCCAAGCGCCGGATGCCCGCCCCCGCGGCGCATCCGACAAAATATAGTCTAATACTAAAAGTGTAGACTCCAGCGCTTGTGCTGTCAAGGGTCCAATATCCCCCGCCTCGGTCGATGGAAATCCTTGCAGACTACGGCATTTTCTATATAATACAGCCACTATTGGGGGTCCCCGCAGGCGCCTCCTCGATGGGGCCCCGATGGAATTCAGTCAGCAGGCAAAGGATTCCGCATGAAACGCATCGCGGTCGTGGCGATAGGGGGGAACTCCCTCATAACGGACAAGGAGCATCAGACGGTCCCGGACCAGTACGCCGCGGCTTCGGAGACCTGCAAGCATATCGCCGAGCTCATCCGGCACGACCACGACGTGGTCATCACCCACGGCAACGGGCCGCAGGTGGGCTTCATCCTGAGGCGCTCCGAGCTGGCGGTCAAGGAACTCCACATGGTCCCCCTGGACTCCTGCGTCGCCGATACCCAGGGCGCGCTGGGCTATCACATCGTCCGGGCCCTCCACAACGAATTCCGCAAGCGGGACATGCGCAATCAGGCCGTCACCGTGGTCACCCAGGTCCTAGTGGACCGCGAAGACCCCTCCTTCAAGAACCCCACCAAGCCCATCGGCTCGTTCATGAGCCGGGAGGAGGCGGAGGAGCGGCGCCGCAAGGACGGCTGGAACGTGGTCGAGGACGCCGGCCGCGGCTGGCGCCGGGTCGTCTCCTCCCCGGTGCCCGTGCGCATCCTGGAGCTGGACGCGATCGCGGCCCTCATCCGCGGGGGGTTCACGGTGGTGGCCGCCGGCGGGGGCGGCATCCCGGTGGTGCAGGGCGCGGACGGGGACCTGGCCGGAGCCGCGGCCGTCATCGACAAGGACCTGGCTTCGAGCGTCCTGGCGCAAAAGCTCCAGGCCGACCTGCTGATCATATCCACCGGGGTGGAGAAGGTCTTCCTGAATTTCGGCAAGCCGGATCAGAAGGCGCTCGACCGCATGACGGTGGCGGAGGCCAAGCGCTACATGGCCGAGGGGCACTTCAAGCCCGGGAGCATGAAGCCGAAGGTCCAGGCCCTCATCGAATTCCTCGGGGGGGGCGGCAAGGAAGGGATCATCACCAATCCCGAGAATCTCGAGCGGGCCGTGACCGGGCAGACCGGCACGCATATCTATCCGTAGCAGGGGAGGGAGCATGATGCGTTTTTGGGCGATCGCGTTGTCTTTGTCCTTCGGGTGGCCGGTCCTGAGTCCGCTCGGCGCGCAGGAGCCGGCCGCGGCTCCGGCCGCGCAGCCCGCGGCGAAATGCGCGGAGTGCGCCCCGTGCGCGGGCGCCGCGGCGACCGCTCCTTTGGCCGGCTGCGCCGCGCCCTTGAAAGAGGTCGTCGCCGCGTACCAGCGGGCCCATGAGGACTTCGGGCGCTGGGCGGAGAAGAAATCGCTCGAGGTCCAGAAGATCTTCGACAAGGAAGACGGCCTCAAGAAGAAGATCCAGGACAACAGCACCGAGATCAACGAGCTGAAGTTCAAGGCCGGCAAGGCCGACAAGAAGAGGCTCAAGGAGCTGGAGTCGGAGAACAAGGGGCTCTGGAAGGAGCTCAATGGGATCGCCCGGGAGAAGAAGGATTTCTGCAAGTCCCTGTCCAAGGAGGCCCCCGGGCAGGTGCGCGAGCTCAACAAGGGCGTGGAGCTGAAGCTGAAGGAATCCCTGCAGCAGGCCGTGGAGTAGGTCGTGAAAGGAGAGGCCATGTTGAATCCTGCTCGGTTGCGGCGCGCGGTGCTCAAGCACCGGGGCGCGATGGTGAAGTTCGCCCGGGAGATGGTCGCCATCCCGAGCTTCTCCTGCAAAGAGGAGAAGCTCGTCCGGCGCATCGCCGCCGAGATGCGCAAGGTGGGCTTCGATTCGGTGAAGATCGACCGGATGGGCAACATCATCGGGCGCATCGGCAGCGGGAAGAAGAAGATCATGTTCGACGCCCACATCGACACCGTGGGCATCGGCGACCGCAGCGCCTGGAAGTGGGACCCCTTCAAAGGCAAGTTCCAGGGCGGGGCCATCTATGGACGGGGCGCCACGGACCAGAAGCTGTCCATGGTCTCCATGGTCTACGCGGGCAAGCTCATCAGGGAGCTCGGCCTGACCGGGGACTACACCTTCCTCGCGGTCGGCTCCACCCAGGAAGAGGATTGCGACGGGTTGCCCCTCCTGCACATCATCCAGCGCGAGAAGATCCGGCCCGACTTCGTCGTTCTGACCGAGCCCACCTGCCTGCGCGTCTATCGCGGGCACCGCGGCCGCATGGAGATGAAGGTCGTGACCAAAGGCCGCTCCTGCCACGGCTCCGCCCCCGAGCGGGGGGAGAACGCGGTGGCGAAGATGTCGCCCATCGTCCTGGAGATCGAGGCCCTGCGCAAGAGACTCAAGAAGGACCGCTTCCTCGGGGTGGGCACGGTCTGCGTGACCTGCATCGAGTGCAAGACGCCGTCCTTGAACGCGGTGCCCGACGAGTGCACGATCTACCTGGACCGGCGGCTGACCGTCGGGGAGACCCTGAAGAGCTCCGTGGCCGAGATCCAGCGCCTGCCGTCCGTGCGCCGGGCCAAGGCCAGGGTGGAGGTCCTGCAGTACGCGGCGGTCTGCTGGACGGGCTACAAGGTCGGGCAGGAGAAGTACTTCCCGACCTGGGTCCTGCCCGAGGGGCACAAGCTCGTGCAGGCCGGCGTGAAGGCCGGGACCGTGGCCCTGGGGAAGAAGCCCGTGGTGGACAAATGGGTGTTCTCGACCAACGGCGTAGCCACGGCCGGGCGCCTGGGCATCCCGACCATCGGCTTCGGCCCGTCGGACGAAGTCTACGCCCACACCGTCAACGAGCGGATGAAGGTGGAGGACCTGCTCAAGGCCGCGGTGTTCTACGCGGCCCTGCCCCAATATCTGTGATCATCCCATAGGAGAGAACCATGCAATCGATGCTGCGCGGGAAGGATTGGATCGAGACGGTGGACTGGTCGAAGGAGGAACTGGAGACGGTCCTGGACGTGTCCGGCGACCTCAAGAAGCGCTTCGCCCTGGGCGAGCCGCATCGCCTGCTCCAGGATAAGACCCTGTTCATGATGTTCTTCGAGCAGTCGACCCGGACCCGGAACTCCACCGAGGCGGGGATGACTCAGTTGGGCGGCCACGCCCACGACCTGACCCCGGACAAGATGCAGATATCCCACGGTGAGACCCCCAAGGACACGGGCAAGGTGCTCTCCCGCTACGGCCACGGCATCGCCATCCGCAACTGCTTCTACGGGATCGGCAACAAGTACATCCGCGAGGTCGCCGAGCACGCCACGGTCCCCATCATCAACCTGCAGTGCGACGTGGACCACCCCTGTCAGTCCATCGCGGACCTCATGACCATCCGCGAGAAGTTCGGGACCAACCTCAAGGGGATGAAATTCGTGATCTCCTGGACCTACGCCCCGGCTTACGCGCGGCCGCTGTCGGTGCCGCAGGGCCTCATCACCCTGCTCCCCCGCTTCGGGATCGACGTCACCCTGGCGCATCCGAAGGAGTTCAACCTGATGCCGCGGACGATCGAGGCGGCGAAGAAGTACGCCAAGGAGAGCGGCTCCAAGTTCCAGACCGTCCACGACATGGACGCCGCCTTCAAGGGCGCGGTCGTGCTCTACCCGAAGTCGTGGGGCTGCCACCAGTACCTCGCCGACCAGGGCGTGCCGGAAGAGGACAAGAAGAAGGTCGGGATGGACCTCATCAACAAGTATAAGAAATGGGTCTGCACCGAGAAGCGGATGGCGATGGGGAAGAAGAACGCCGTCTACATGCATCCGCTTCCGGCGGACCGGGGCGCCGAGGTGGAAGATGCGGTCATCGACGGCCCGCAGAGCATCGTGTTCGACCAGGCGGAGAACCGTCTGCACACCGTGAAGGCCATCCAGGCCCTGACGATGGGCGGCCGCCCCTAGCGTAGTGAGTCATAAGTCCGATTACATCCGTCACCCCGGCGAAAGCCGGGGTCCAGGCACCAGTTGTC
Organism: Elusimicrobia bacterium GWA2_69_24; assembly: GCA_001799695.1. Lineage (GTDB taxonomy): Bacteria > Elusimicrobiota > Elusimicrobia > UBA1565 > UBA1565 > UBA10166. Next base: position 18,801 of record MGTY01000034.1, on the reverse strand, counting down.
ACCCCGGCGAAAGCCGGGGTCCAGGCACCATAACGGGATTTTGAATCCGTTCCTCACGCTGGATGCCGGCTGGCGCCGGTATGACGGCTAGCCCGAACCTTCTGGGCGACTGTGCCCGGGCACAGTCCGGGGGAGTTCAGCCTTCGGGGGGCAGGCGGCGCAGGACTTCCGGGGCGTAGAACCGCCGGGCGCAGAGCCGCCGGTCCTCCGCGCCGCCGGAGGTTACGCGGAAATCCATCGAGCTCCCGGTCAACAATCCCACCCGGCTCAGTCCCGCCAGCTCGCGGGGGAAGGCCCGGGCGGGGGACACGCCGAACAGGCCGAGGAAGGTGCTGCCGTCGATGCGTCCGGTGTCCTCCAGAGCGCGGATGATGTGGGCGCGCCGCTCCCCGGCCGGGGTCAGCCGTCCCGCCGCCAGGCGCGGCGGCCGTCCGGATCCGAGGGTCCGCGCGTAATCGGCGCAGGACCCCGCTTTCCCGTACACCCAGCGGCCCCGGATGTGGGAGACCGCGCCCCACCCCAGGCCCAGAAACGACGCGTTGCGCGCCCATTGGTCGGAAAGCTGGAGGTTCTCCGCCCCGGCGGGACGGCCATGCTTCTCCAGGCAGCGCGCGCGGTCCCGGAGCCGGCCGCGCTCCGCCGCCGCGGCCGCGCCGGCGGGCGGGCCGTATTCGCACAGGAACACGCAGTCCGGCCGGAGGGCGAGGGCGAACTCCAGCTCGCGCTCGGCCTGCCCCGGGGGCTGGGACTCCAGCCCGCACGCCAGATCGATGCATAGGGTCTTCACGCCGCCGCGGCGGCAGAGCTCGATCCCTTCGGCGAACCGCGCCCGCCGGTGCTCGGCCTCCCGGCCCGCTCCCGCCGGCAGGCGGGCGGTGATGCGGCCGACCCCCTGGGCCCTGAGTTCCGCCGACTTCTCCCCGTCCAACTCGGCGGCATCGACCTCGGCGGTGGTCTGGCGGAGCCGGTCCAGACGGAACCGGCGTTTCAGCCAGGTCCACAGACCGGCGATGGCCGGGGTCTCCAGCTTCGCCAGCGTCCCGGCCCCGGCGCCGCCGACGTAGAGCGTCCGCGGCGCCAGGCCTTCCGGCAGGCGCAGGGCCCCGGCTTCCCGCTGCAGGCAGCCGAGCCAATCCAGCCCCGGCGCCTCCGCGGGGACGTGCACGTACAGCCCGAGCGGGTCTCCGGGGAACCCTGGCCGCGCCGCCGCGGCCCAGGCCTGCCCCGCGGTTTCCGCGGCCAGCGGCGCCCACAGGCGCTGCGGGGGGTAGGCGAACACTCCTTCGCGAGTCCACATGGGCTCCATCAGCCTTCGGGGAAGGCGCGGCGGTAGTTCAGGTAGGCCTGCAGGACCTTCACGACGTAGCCCCGCGTCTCCTGGTAGGGGGGGACGCCGTTGTACTTGGCCACCGCGCCGGGGCCCGCGTTGTAGGCGGCGATGGCGCTCTTGACGTCGTGGCGGGTGAAGGGGTCGATGGAGCCGAGCTGGGAGAAGCTGATGTCGGAGAACTTCCTCCAAAGCTGCTTCAGGAAGGTCACGCCGGCCTTGATATTGGTGGCCGGGTCCTTGAGCAGCTGGATGAGTCCCTCTTGGGTAGAGGCTTTGACGCCCAGACCCCGGGCCGTGGCGGGCATGAGCTGCATGAGGCCCGTCGCCCCGACGTGGCTGCGGACGCCGGGATTGAAGGCGGATTCGCAGTTGATGACGGCCAGGACCATCCGGTAATCCACGCCCTGCTTCTTGGCTTCGCGGAAGGCCTGGACCACGATGTCGGAGCGCATCCCGCGCTGCTTGGCGATGCGGGCCACGGTCTCCTCGTCGGCGCCCTTCGCCGTCACCACGGGCGAGGGGACCTCCGTGGAGCCCTTGGCCGCGACCTGGGCCGGGGCCGGGTAGGTCAAGTCCGGGAGCCCGGCGGCGGGGGTGGGCAAGCCGGACAAGGACGATGCGCCGGAGACCGGTGTCGCGTCCGAAGCCCCCACCCGGCGGACCTGGTCGAAGAGTTCGGACAGTTTCCGCGAGTCGAGCCCGGAGGCCATGATCTGCCCGCGCAGGCCCTCGAGCTGGGCGTTGAAGCGGCCACCGGTGTCGACCTTCTTCTGCTCGAGCGCCAGGAGCGCACGCTTCTGTTCTTCCAGCGCGTTCTGGGAGCCCTGCTGCTGTTCCGCGGGCAGGGTCGAGGTCTCGGGGTGGAGCGAGGTGCGCATCCGGACTTCGAAGGCCGCGATCTGGGCTTCCAGGCGCTCGAGCTCCCGCAGGCTGCCGGTGTTCTTGAGGGAGTGCTGGATGCGGCGCAGCTCGGGCATGAGGAGATTCGACTGGGGATCCCCTTTGAGCAGGACCTCCCAGCCGTCCACCCGGTCCATGAGCTCGCCCATCTTGATGAGGAAGGCGGGGAGGCCGCCGGGGGCGCTCTTGGACGGCGCGGTCTGGGTCAAGGCGCCCTGGGCGAAGACCTGGAGCGGGCTCTGCGCGAGCAGGACCGCCGCCGTCAGGATCCGGAGCGCTTGCCTCATGCCTTTAGGATAGAGCGAATGGGGTGTATGCGTCAGGTCCCGGGGGCCCAGGCCGGCATAGGCCCTTGGGCCTACGGGGCCGGCCAGCCTTGAGGGGGGCTGGCATCTTCCTTCAAATGCAATATACTATCAGCACATGAAATTGGACCGGGTGATGACCGTCCTGCTGGCCGGGGGCAAGGGGGAAAGGCTGGGTCCCCTCACCCGCGACCGGGCCAAGCCCGCCGTCCCCTTCGGCGGCATCTACCGCATCATCGATTTCACCTTGTCCAACTGCCGCAATTCGGGACTGAACCGCGTCGTGGTCCTAGTGCAGTACCGCTCCCGTTCCCTCAATAAGCACATCCGCGAGGGTTGGAGCGTCCTGGTGAGCCCGAACCTGGGGGAGTTCATCGAGGCCCTGCCGCCCCAGCAGCATATCGGGGACCGCTGGTACATGGGGACGGCCAACGCCGTACACCAGAACCTCTTCGCCGTGCAGGAAGAGAACCCGGAGCACGTGGTCATCCTCTCGGGCGACCACATCTACAAGATGGATTACCGGGAGCTCCTGGAACAGCACGAGCGGAGCGGCGCGGACGCGACCTTGGGGACGGTGGAGATCCTTAAGAAGGACGCCGCCGGCTTCGGCGTGGTCCATACGGATTCCGACGGCAGGGTGTTGAACTTCATTGAGAAGCCGAAGGACCCCGCCCTCATCCCCGGGGAAGGGCCCAAGTGCACCGCCTCTATGGGCATCTACGTGTTCCGCATGGAGGTCCTGGAGAAGCTCCTGCAGGAGGACGCCGAGAACCCCGCCAGCGCGCACGATTTCGGCAAGGACATCCTGCCCCGCATGCAGGGGGGCGGCAAGCTGTTCGCGTTCCGCTTCGTGGACAAGAACAAGAAGGAGAACCAGTATTGGCGGGACGTGGGGACGATCGACGCCTATTACGAGGCCAACATGGACCTGGTCGGCGTCGACCCCATGCTGAACCTCTACGACCAGTCCTGGCCGATCTACACCTGCAAGACCATGGACCCGCCGCCGAAGTTCGTGTTCTCCGACGACATCTCGGGACGCAAGGGCGTGGCCATCGATTCCCTGATCTCCCCCGGCTGCATCATCTCCGGCGGCCTGGTGCGCTCCTCCATCCTCTCCCCGCACGTCCGGGTCAACAGCTTCTCCGCGGTCGAGGGGTCCATCCTCTTCGAGGACGTCCAGGTGGGCCGGTACGCCCGCATCCGCCGCGCCATCGTGGACAAGGACGTGCACATCCCCGAAGGGATGCACATCGGCTACGACCTCGAGGCGGATCGCAAGCGTTTCACGGTCACCGACTCGGGGATCGTGGTGATCTCGAAGCGCACGATCCTTTGAAGCCCCCCGACCCATTCCTCCCGCAGGGCATCGCGAGATTCAACGCCGGGGACTATCCCGGCGCGGCCGCGGCCTTCGGCAAGTCCGTGGCGGCGGGCAGCCGGGACCCTCTCGCGCACAGCTTCCTGGCGCATTCCTATTCCTGGCTGGGCAGACATAAGGAAGCCGTCGCGGTGCTCAAGCGCGCCCTGCGCGAGGAGCCGCAAGAGGAAGCGCTCCTGCGCGCCCTCAGCGAGGTCCTGGAGCGGGCCGGCCGCGGCGACGAGGCCGCGGACTGCCTGCGCCGCCTCGCCGGGGGGAAGAAGGCTGGGCCCGTCTCCGCTCGCGAGCTGGGCGAGCTGTGCCTGCGCGAGGGCAAGAGCGAGCTGGCCGTCCGTCACCTGAAGGAACTGGTGGGCGCGGAAAAGGACTCGAGTCCGTCCCACCTCCTTCTGGCCCGCGCCCTGGACGCCTCGGGACAGACCGGACCGGCCGAGGCCTCCTTCCGCGAGGCGGTCCGGCTGGACCCGCGCTCCGGCGAGGCCCGGTCCCGTCTGGGCGATTTCCTCTTCCGCCGCGAGCGCTTCCAGGAGGCCGAAGCGGCCTTGAGGGACGCGATCCGCCTCCAGCCCGAAGACGCTGAGCCCCGTATCCTCCTGGGTCGGGTCCTGGAGTCCCTGGGGGAGACGGCTATGGCCGAGGCAGCTTTTCAAGACGCCGTGGGCCGCGCGCAGGACCCTTCGCCCGCGCTGCTGCGCCTCGGCGGGCTTTACTTGAAGGAGCGCCGTCTCGACGAGGCCGAGGCGAAGCTGCGCGCGGCGCTCAAGCGGAACGCGCGTTCCCCCGAGGCCTCCGTCCTGCTCGGGCGGGTCATGGAGGCTCGCGGGCGCGACGCGGAGGCGCTCAAGCTTTTCAAACGCGCGGCCGAAGCGGAGCCTCCTGGCGCCGAGGCCTTCGCCACCTTGGGCGAGTTCTGCCGCCAGCGCGGCCGGAGGGAGGAGGCCGAGTCGCATCTGCGCGAGGCGTTGCGCCTGGGCGGCGGACAGCCCCGTCTCTACCTGCTTCTGGCGGACCTCCAGCGGGAATCGGGACGGCTCGACGAGGCGGCCCGGACCTGCGAGGAGGCCGCAGGGCTCTGGCCCGCGGACCCCTCCCTCTCCTTCCGCCTGGGCCAGCTCTGCGAGCAGATGGGCGACGCGGAGCGCCTGCGCGGCGCCTACCGGAAGTTCCTGGCTCTGCCCGAGGATCGACGGGGGCCCCGGGTGTACTCCTTCATGGCGCGGATGGCGCTGGGCGAGTACAAGAGGGCGTTCGCCGAGGCCGAGAAGCTCACCGAGGACTGGGACTGCTTCTCCGCCGACCGCATCTTCTATCCCTGGGACGAGGATTCGCGCTTCCCGCGGGCCGAAGGGTTCTACCTGGAGCGCCTGCCGGAGCTTCGGGCCCTCGAGAAGCGCCTGCCGGATTCCCCCTGGCCCCGCTTCTATCAGGGCATTCTGCAATGCCGACTGCACCGCAAGCGCAGAGGGCTGTCCCTGCTCGACGAGGTCCTGAAGTCCGACGAGAAACGCTACGGCTGGATGCGCTTCGCCGCCGGCGTGGAACGCTTGGAAGCGGGGCATTACCGTGAGGCGATCGAGGATCTGGAAGCGTCCCTGCGTTCCCGGAGCGCGGCCTGGTGGGCCCGCTGCCGGCTGGCCGAGGCCCGGCTGTGCCTGGGCCAGACCGACGCCGCCCTGGCGGAGTTCGCCCGGGCCGAGGCCATCGGCCCCGAAGGCGCGGCCCAGTGCCTGGCCTGGCGGGGGGAGGCCCTCCTGTGGCTGGGGCGGTACGCCGAGGCCGCGGAGCTCTGCGGCCGAGCTTTGCCGGGCGGCTCCCGCTTCGCCTCCTGTTGGCGGGGCGCGGCATTGCTCCTTTCGGGAAAACTGGATGCCGCCCGGGCGGATCTCGATCAGTCCGTGGCCCAGGACTCGGGCGACGCGGAATCCCTGGTCTGGCGCGGGGAGTTCCATCGCCGCGCGGGCGATCCCCCAGCGGCGCTCGCCGACCTCGACCGCGCGGTCGCCCTGCGCGCCGGCACCTGGGCGCACGTCAACCGGGCCCTGGTCCGGCGGGAACTCGGGGACGAAGACGGCATGTGGGAGGATTTCGACGCCATCCCCGAAGCGGTGCTCACCTGCGTCGAGGGGAACCCCAAGTCCCCCGCCCGCCGCGGCCGCGACGCGGATGCGGTCGTCCGCCTGCTCGAACTCGCGCTCAAGCAGGCCCGCGGCGTGCGCCGCTGCGAGCCCTACCTGTATCCGCTCTGGATGCGCTAGCCGCGCAGCGCTGTGCCCGGGCACAGTTCGGGGACCGCGACGGTGGCATCCGGCACGGCGGCTGGCTGGTGCCCTATTTCGACGACAAATTCCTCGGGATCATGACCGAGTGGACCAAGCGCGCCGGCGCCGTTCTTCTCGGCACCGGTAAGCGCTTGTTCGGCGAAGGCACGATCCCGCGCGCCTTCCGGCTTGCCGACACACGACAGACCTCCACCGGTGCTGTCCTGCATGTGTACGAGCGTGCTGGCGGCCTCAAGTACGGCGAAGTGGAAGTCGGCCAAGAGACCGTGATCTTCGATTCGGACGGCTAGAGCCGCCTCGCGTTTGCGATCGGCACGCGGGACGGACGGCGGCTCGGTCTGGCGTCAAGCCTCAGCCGCTCCAGACTTCTCCCTCGACGGCCGAACGGCCAAACGGGGTCTTGCCGTTCTGAAAGACTCCTGCTAAACTAGGGGTGTGACCAAGGTCCAATTGCTGGAACGCGAAATCAAGAAGCTTGATCGAGCTAGTTTGGAGATTTTCCGCAACTGGTTCCGACATTATGATTCGGATGCTTGGGATCTCCAGATTCAGCGTGATGCTCGCGCCGGCAAGCTCGATAAGCTCTCCCAGGAAGCTCTTGCCGCGCATAAGAGCGGCAAGACGCGAGAGCTTTGAAGCATCGCGCTTCGCCGAAATTCTCGCGGTGCTTGCGCGCATTGCCCGGACCAGTGCAGAGATCGGCCAGAAGGAACTTCAAACTCCTGAAAGCCGATCAGCGTCACCCCTCAGTCCACTTCAAGAAGATCGGAGACTTCTATTCTGTTCGCGTCGGCCTCGCCTATCGGGCGCTGGCCGTCGAGGGCCCTGATGGTCCCATTTGGTTCTGGATCGGGAACCATTCTGAATACGACGAAATGACGGGCTGATATCGGGCGCCGCTGTCCGGGGTGCGAAGGAGTTCCGATAATGCGTCTCTTGGGGCTCGTAAAGAAATAAGTGGCGCGATTCGGAAGCCCGATGTTGAGCCGATTTCTAGGCGCGAGGAGCGCGCATAGCGTGAGCTATGTAAGCGACGAGCAACGACGAAATCGGCCAATAGCGGGCCGTGCGTAAGGAGAACATTCTCTTGCACGGTCCCTGCCGGTCGATAGCGGCAGGGGCTTCCCCGAAGGGCCGGGGCGCTTTTGGGCCTGCGGAAAGGAGTTACTCCCTGCCGCAGGTCCCTGCGGCGCTATCGCCGCAGGGGCTGCGCCTTCGCGTTGCTCGACTTACAGGCCTTAAGGCCTGCGCGTCTCACATCGCTTCGGCTCGCTCCAAAATCGCACCCGGCGAATCATGCCACTTATTTCTTTACGAGCCCTTAGTCCTCAGTGACCTCCATCTTGAGTTCGCTCCGATCGAGCTCGCCGAGTCAAAGGTCGACGCGGTGATCCTGGCTGGTGACATCGATGTGGGCGACAAGGGCTTGCGATGGGCGATGCATCGATCCGCGCCGACTCCGGTCTTCTATGTGCTCGGCAACCATGAATTCTACAACCACGATCTATTCAAGCTGCGCGCTCGACTGCGTCGCCTAGCGGAAGGGACGAATGTCCGTTTGCTCGAGAACGACTCGGCGATCTGGGATGGGGTCCGGTTCCTTGGCTGCACCTTGTGGAGTGATTGGACACTGTTCGGGCAGCCTGATCTCCATGCGAAATACGCAGAGCAGCACATGTCGGATTTCTCCCTCATTCGCGTTTCTGAGGGAGAGGACTCTCGGCTCTTGGTGGCGGACGATGCCGCAACCATGCATCGCACGTCTGAGAACTGGCTGCGGCAAGAGTTGGCGTCGGGTGGTCGGCAGCCGACCGTAGTCATTACGCACTTTGCACCTGCCCGGGAGTCTATTGCACCCAGATTTGCCCAGGACGCACTCACGCCTGGCTTCGTCGTCGATTTGGAATCGCTGGTGAGGAGCTCTGGGGCCCTTCTCTGGGTTCATGGGCACGTACATGATTCCTTTGACTACAAGATCGGCAGCACCCGTGTCCTATGCAATCCTCGCGGCTACCCTGATGAGAATGCCGGGAGGTTTGACCCCAGGACGGTCGTTGCTGTCTAGCAGGCCTGCTAGTTGCGCCTCAGCCGCGCAGCGCTGTGCCCGGGCACAGTTCGGGGCGCTACTTCCGGCGCTTGGGCAGGGGCCTGGGCGCCTTGTGGGGGGAGGGGGCCAAGGACGGGCGCAGGTCCGGGAGTCCCTTGAGCTTCTCCAGCGCGATCTCCACGCCGCGCTCGAGCTGGGGGTCCTTGCCGGCGACGAAGGAGGCGGGGTCCCACTCCACCTCCACGTCGGGGTCCACGCCGTGGTTCTCCACGTCCCAGCCCCGGTCGCGGAACCAGTAGGCGTACTCGGGCTGGGTGGCCAGCCCCTGGTCCACGAAGCGCCGCCGGGTGTTGATGCCGATGACCCCGCCCCAGGTGCGCTTGCCCACCAGGGGCCCCAGCTTGAGCGACTTGAAGGCCTGGGAGAAGATGTCCCCGTCCGAGCCCGAGCGCTCGTCGCAGAGCGCGACGATGGGGCCGGGCACGGCGTGCTCGGGATAGGTGCCGGTGGCGCCCACGCGCCGCCGGAAATGCCCTATGGGCCTGCGGGCGAGCTTGCTGATGAGGATGCCCGAGACGAAGCCGCCGCCGTTGAAGCGGATGTCCACGATCAGCCCGTCCCGCCCGGACTCCAGGTACAGGCCGCGGTGGAACTCCACCAGGCCGTCGCCCGACATGTCGGGCACGTGCAGGTAGCCCAGCCGTCCGCCGGAGCGCTTGTGGACCAGGGCCCGGTTCGTCCGGACCCATTCCCGATAGCGGGCCGGGGCCTCGTCGGCCAGCGTGCAGACGGTGACCTCTCGGGAGCCCTCGGCCTCGGGTTTGGGTCCCAGGCGCAGGACCACCTGGGATTCCACGCGGTTGGCGAGCAAGGCGTTGGGCTGTTCCGGGGCCTTGAGGTCGCGGCCGTCCACGGCCAGGAGGTACTCGCCCTCCTGGGCGTTGACCCCCGAGGCCAGCAGGGGGGAGCCGTGGCCCTTCTTCCAGGGGTCGCCCGGGTAGATCCGGGAGATGCGGTAGCGGCCGGAGCCTTCGTCGAGCTTGAGGTCCGCGCCCAGGAGCCCGATCTGGTAATAGGGGGTGGGGGCGTAGTCCCCGCCCAGTTCGTAAGCGTGCGAGGTCCCCAGCTCTCCCTGCATGTCCCAGATGAGGTCGGATAGTTCCGAGCGGGTGGCCAATTTGGGGAGCAGGCGGCGGTAGCGGTCGCGCACCGCGGGCCAGTCGATGCCCGAGAGGTCCTGGGTCCAGAAGAAGTCCCGCTGGTCGCGCCAGGCCTGCAGGTAGATCTGGGCCCATTCGGCCCGCGGCTCGATCTCGAGGCGGATGCGGCCGAGATCCAGCCAGCCGCTCTCGGGTCCCGGCGCGTCGGCGCCGTTCTCGAGATTCGGCGGCTTCTCGCCGGCCTTGATGACCCGCAGGCGGCGGTCGTGGCGCAGAAGGACCTTCTCCCCGTTGGCGGAGACCTGGAACTCCGAGAGGCCGGTGACCAAGGACTCCAGCTTGCGGTGGGCGAAGTCGTAGCACTCCAGCACGGCGCGCGGCTTGGGAGAGGCGAGCCAGTGCTGGTCCAGCATGCCGGATTGCGGCTCGGACATGAGGAGGAGCTTTCCCTTCACGGCGGCCAGGTCGCAGTAGTCGCCCTCCCGGATGGGGAATTCGCTGATGCGGCCCGGTATGCCCGCGAACTCGATGTCCACGGGCACGGGCTTGTCCGCCTCGTCCTTCTTGTCCTTGCCCTTCTCCTTCTTGGGTTTGGGTTCCTCCTTCTTAGGCATGGGGAAGAGGGGGGAATACTCCGAGGCTTTCAGGGTCAGGAGATAGGGCTTCACCACCTGCGGGAAGCAGGAGTTCAGCTCCAGGGGGTCGATGCGCGGGTTCAGGGTCCGGTAGGATAGGAAGGCGAGGTACTTCCCCGCGGGGTCGAATGAAGGACAGCGGTTGTGGAATTCGGAGCCGGTGACGTCGTGGCGCTTGCCGCCCTTGGTGTCATGCACCCAGATGGCGCTGCCCAGTGCGAAATCGCCGGCCAGGCGCTCGGGCTTGGAGTAAGCGAGATAACGCCCGTCCGCGGACCAGGCGAGGTCCGTGATCTCGGCGACCTCGCTGCGGTCGAGCTGCTCGATGCCCCCGGTCTTGAGGTCTATCAAGGAGAGCCGGCAGCGTTCATCGGCCACCGCGACCCGGTCCGCGTCCGGGGAAGGGCAGAGCTCGAGCGGATAGCCCAGGTCCGGGATCTCCAGGCTCTTGAGCCGCTCGCCGGAAGCGGCGTCCCAGAGCTCCAGGACCTCCGAGCCCGACTCGTCGGAGAGGACGACGACGCGCTTGCCGTCGTGGAGCCAGCGCGCGAGACGGTAGCGCACCCCTTGCCGGGCCCCGAGCTGGCGGACGGCGCCCTCCCAGTTCGAGAGGCCGAACAGCTTGCCGCGGCTGGTGACCAGGAGGCTCTCCCCCTTGGGGTGGATGCGGCTCTCCATCAGGTATGAGGAAGCGGGCACGAACTTGCGCGACAGGCCCGACTTCGTGGTCCCGATGCGCAGGCGCAGGGGGCGGTCCGTGCCCCGGTCGGGCCGGCAGAGCCACAGCTCGGCGCCTTTCTGATAGACGATGTCGCGCCCGTCCGTGGACGGGAAGCGCACGTAGAAATCGCTGTGGTCGGTGTGCCGGCGGAGGCCCAGGCCGTCGGGGGCGCAGGAGTAGATGTTCCCGTGGTCCTCGTGGTCGGACAGGAAGAACACCCGGTCCCGGACCCACATGGGGGAGACCACGTTGCCGCGCAGGTCCAGGAGCTTGCGGAACTCCCGCCGGCGCAGGTCCCCGGCCCAGAGCACCCCGCAGGTGCCCCCGCGGTAGCGCTTCCAGCAGGCCGGGTCGAGGGCGTTGCGCCCGATGACCGCGCGGCGGCCGTCGGGATGGAGGGCCAGGGTCACGGCCGGTCCGACCGGGAGCTCCCGGATCTCGCCGGAGCGCAGGGAGACGGAGAATATCCGGGTCTCGCGCGGCGTGGGGCTGGCCAGGGAGCTCCTAAACAGCACGGCGCGGCTGTCCGGGGTCCAGCCGACCACCGAGGTGGGGCAGTTGTGCCAGGTCAGCCGCCGGGCCTCCCCGCCTGCGGCGGGGATGCACCAGACGTTGGCGACGCCTTCCCGCGTCGCGGTGAAGGCGAGCCAGCGCCCGTCGGGGGAGAAGCGGGGGTGGTTGACGGCGCCCGGCCAGGCGGTGAGGCGCCGAGCCGCCCCGTCCGTGATGGAGGCGGTCCAGAGCGCGTCCTCGCACACGAAGGCGACCTGGTCGCCGCGGAGGGTGGGCTGGCGGAAATAGCCTTCGTTGAACCGGGGTTCGGTCATGGACGCTCCTGTCAGGCGTTCGTCTGGTGGGGCTGGCTGATGCGGCTGCCCGGCGGGACGCTCTGGGTCAGCCAGACGTTGCCGCCTATGACCGAGCCCTTCCCGATGGTGACCCGGCCCAGGATGGTGGCGCCCGAGTACACGATGACCTCGTCCTCCACGATGGGGTGGCGGTCGATGCCCTTGATGGGGTTGCCGTGCTCGTCGAGCGGGAAGCTCTTGGCGCCCAGGGTCACGCCCTGGTAGAGGCGCACGCCCTTGCCGATGAGGGTGGTCTCTCCGATGACGGTCCCGGTGCCGTGGTCGATGAAGAACGCCGTGTCGATGCGGGCTCCGGGATGGATGTCGATCCCGGTCAGCGAATGGGCGTGTTCGGTGATCATCCTGGGGATCAGGGGGACCTTGAGCTTGTGGAGCTCATGGGCCAGCCGCTGGTTGGTGATGGCGAGCATCCCGGGGTAGCAGAAGATCGTCTCGGCCGGGCTGGTGGCCGCCGGGTCGCCTTCGAAGGCCGCCTGGGCGTCGGTGGCCAGGAGGCGGCGCACTTCGGGCAGGCGGGCGAGGAAGGCGTCGGTCTTGGCCGCGGCGTCCGCCTGGCAGTCCTCGTAGCTCCGCGCGTCGCCCAGGGCGCAGACGAAGCAGAGGCCGCTCATGATCTGCTCCTGCAGGGTCCTGCGCACGCGGTCGAGGGTGGACCCTACGTGGAATCGGACGTTCTCCGCGGTGACTGACGACACGCCGAAATAGCCGGGGAACAGGACCGAGCGGAGGTCCTCGACCATGCTGATGACGGCGTCGCGGGAGGGGAGAGCCTGGTGGTGCGGGCTGGGGGAGTGCAGCATGAATCCCCCGGGGACGCGGCTCGGAGCGCAGAGCGCGTCGACTACCTTCGCGAGCGTGTTGTCAGGTCCCATCCCGCCTCCTATCCTCAGCCGCTGATGCCGACGATCTGGAGGAATGCCTGCTCCAAGCGCTCCGACATGATCTCGGAGAAGCGGCGGTAGACCTCGTAGCCCAGGTCGTGGTCGGTCTGCATCTTGTTGCGGAGACAATTGCCGTCGAAGGCGATGGCGAGCACCGCGTCCTCCGCCTTCGCGGAGAGATGCCACTCGTAGGGGGGGATGAGCCAGGACCAGCCCAGCAGCTCACCCTCGCTCACGGTCTGGATGACGACGGCGCGCTTGCCTCCGGAGGGCAGTTCGATGCGCACGCGTCCCTGGCGGATGAGGTAGAAGCGGTCGGCTCCCTGTCCGGCCTTGAAGAGGTAGTCTTCCGGTTCGACCCGTATGTTCGCCGCGCAGCCGGTCAGAAGATCCAGATGGGCTTTCGGCATGTCCTTCAGGAACCGATGGGCCGCCAGGATGGAACTCAGGTCCTTCTTGTTCATGGTCTCTCCCGCTCGTTCAGTCCTGACTATGATAGCCATGTTATATGTCATCGCTCGTCTTAATTCAAGAGCCGCTTCCCGCCGCAGCGTACTTGGGCCGCGTGCAACAACCTGGGACCTAGGGCATGAAAACGCCTGGGAAGCATACCTGGGCCGGCGGGGACCATGGACCCGCGTCATCCGGACGGCTCGCGGGTATACTTGGAGCATACCGGAGGTGGAACCCGATGACGAAGAAGATACTAAGCCTGCTCCTGGTCGCGCTGCCCGGGTCGGCGCACGCCGCCGGCTCCGATTGGGACCGCATCGCCGGCAGCGTGAGCGGCATCCGCGAACAGCGGGCCGTGGTCGTGACCGACGCCGGTTCCTGGGCCGCGTTGTGGCAGGATCACTCCCGCGCCGGGGCCGCCCAGCCCCTCCCCGCCGTGGATTTCGCGAAGGAAGTGGTCGTCGCCGTCTTCCTGGGCGAGAAGGCCGGCGGGGGCTACACCGTGGAGCTCCAGTTCCAGCCCACCAAGGCCATGCCCGCGGATCTCGTGGTGCGCTATGCGGCCGCCAGATCCGCATCCAACAAGGTGTTCATCACCATGATGACCCAGCCCTACGCCATCTGCAAGCTCCCCAAGCAGTACGCCTCCGTGAAGGTCGTGAGCGCCGCCGAGCCGGCCCCGGGCCGGAATTCCGCCGCGGCTCCGGCCCAGGAGCCGGCGCGCCTCGACTCCGCCCAGGCCGGTATCCGCGCCTTGGAAGAGTCCCTCGGATCGAAACTGCCCTCCTTCGATTGATATAATCCATAGATGAAGAAGCGTATTGAGAAGAAGGCCAAGCCCGCCCCCGCGGGGAGCGGCATCACGGGGACCTACATCTATGACCGGGAGCTCGGCAAGATCGTGAAGATCTCCGACCGGGTGCCCTCGGTCGCGGCCAAGGTCCGCAAGACCGCCGCCAAATCCCTGCCCTGTTCGGACGGCGGCTGCAGCGGCGGCGCGTGTCCGGCCAAAGGCGATTTCGGCTGCTGCGGCTGAGATAGCCGGCTTGTCCGCCAAGACCCGGCCCCTGGTGCTTTCAGGCCCTAGGGGCCGGGTCTTTCGCCCCCCCGGAAAACTGGGCCATTCTCCCTTGCGGGGCGCCGGAATTCCGTTTATATTTAAATTTACGGGCCCCTCTATGGCGCCATTCAAGGCTACCCTCGCTGTCCTGCAGGCCGCGGTCCTGGTCTGCGCCTCGTTTCCCTGCGGGGCCCTGTGGGCCGCCGACATCCGGGTCGTCACCCCGGAGGTTTCGCCGATCCAGTCGCAGGGAAGCGTGGGCGCCGGGCTCGGCGCCGGGACGCAGGCCGGGTTCGGCCCGGCGATCTCCCTGGCGGCGCCGCTTCCCGGACAGATAGGGCTGCTTCCGAGCGTGCTGGCCCCGAACGTGGTCCTGCAGACCGCGCCGGGGGTGCAGCCGGGGGTCGCCGTTGGCCAGGGGAATCTTTCCTCGGGCCAGGTCCTCAAGCCGGTGGTCTCGCAGTCGAAGACCGCGGCCGTGCTGCCGGTGACTCCCGGGGCGTCCGCTCCCCAGGCCGAGGAGAAGCCTTCCGCGCTCAAGGGCCTGCTCCAGCACGGGCCCCAGGCGGGAAAGCTCGCGCAGGCCGGCGACCTCGGGGAGGCTCGGGGCTCGGCCGAGAGCAATTTCCTGAAGGCCGCGGCGCTGGGGGAGACGGTCACGCCGCAGGACGCCGCGGAGACCGCGATACTGCCCCGCATCGGGGCCATATTCAAGAACTTCCTGCGCCGGAACAAGGACTCCAAGACCGATGCGAAGAAGACCGGGGAGCCCCCGGCCCCGGTCGAGAACTCGGCGGTCCCGGAGGAGCGCTACCGGGAACTGGTGCTCCCCAACGGGATGCACGTGCAGCTGTTGCGCAACCCTTCCCTGTTCACGGCTACGGTGGCGGTGGGCTACGACGTGGGCGGGCGGGACGATACGCCGGGGCAGACGGGCTACGCGCATTTCACCGAGCACCTCATGTTCCAAGGGACCCGGCGCGTGAAGAACTGGTTCCGGATGATGGGCGCCATGGGCGGCAACACCAACGCCTGGACCTACGCCGACCACACCCTCTACGTGAACACGGTCCCGGTCAACCTCCTGGAGCTCGCCCTCTCGCTGGAGGCCGAGCGGATGGCGAACCTGGACATCAGCCCGGAGAAGGTCGAGCGCGAGAAGCGGGTCATCCTGGAGGAGAAGGCCGGCAGCGAGAACGCGCCGTTCGAGTCCGGCTGGAACAAGCTCTTCGGCCTGATGTTCCGCAACCCCAGCAACCAGCGCAACGTGCTGGGCACTGAGGAGGACATCCGCTCCGCCACCGCGGAGAAGATGAAGAAGTACTTCGAATCCCACTACACCCCGGACAAGGCCAAGGTGGTCATCTCCGGCAACATCGATCTCGACCAGACCGAGGGCTGGGTCCGACAGCTCATGGGCGCCGTTCCGGCGCGCCAGAGCCCGGCCCCGACCCGGGACCTGAGCGAGCCGGACCCGGTGAAGACCAAGACCGCCAAGGTCAAGGACGCCTACGCCTCGCAGACCGCCCTGTTGTTCGGCTGGAAAGGTCCCGCCTACGGGACCAAGGACTACTACGCGGCGGGCATACTCGCCGAGATGCTCCAGGAGCGTCTGCATCAGAAGCTGGTGTACGGGCAGAAGAAGGCGGTCGGCGTCTCCATGAACCTGCCCTACCTGGAGCGCGACCCCGCCGCGATGACGGGCTCGATCCTTTTCAGCGGGGGCATGACGGAGGCCGAGGCCGTGGCCGCGCTGGAAGCCGAGATCGAGGCCTTGCGCACGGGGCAGTTCAGCGAAGAGGACCTGCGGCGGCAGATCGCGAAGGTGGTGCAGTCTTTGGACAACCAGCTGGGCGACCCCTACAGCGCCACCATGCTCCTGACCCAGGCCGCGGTGCGCGGCTTGCCCGGCGCCAAGCTGGAGGAGGACCTCCGGCTGTGGTCCCAGGTCTCGGCCGCCGACATCCGCAAGGCGGCGGAGCTCTTCGCGGCCAAGGGGCGCAGCACGGTGCTGGTCCAGCCGGACGCGGAGCAGCGCAAGCAGGCCAAACCTTTCGAACACCGCTACGACGTGCGGGTGGACGAGGCCCCCACTCCCGAGGAGGCCCGCATCCTCGAGTCCTTGGGGTCCGTGGACTGGGTCCCGGTGAAGTACCGGGCGCCCGAGGAGTTCACGCTCCCCAACGGGCTCAAGGTCGTGGTGATGCCCGACAACCGGCGCTCGACCGTGTACGCGAAGCTGGCCTTCCGGCTGGGGGCGACGGCCGCGAACGCGGACATCCGCCGCAAGGCCCCTTTCGTCGCCAACCTTCTGCGCCTGCGCACGGCGAAGCACTCCGAGCTCGAGATGGAATCCCTGCTCGCCGCCATCGGCGGCTGGATCCAGACCGGGCAGAAATTCGACCACGTGGTGTTCGACGGGAACGCCCCGGCGGAGCAGGCTGCGTCTTTGCTCACGGTGCTCTCCGACATGGTCTCCCATCCCTATGACTGGACCGAGGAAGAACTGGCGAACTGGAAGAACTGGTGGAAGGAGAGCCTCAAGTCCGGCAAGAGCGACCCCACCTCGGCCAGCCACCTGCGGGCCATCATCGACCTGCTCGGCGACCACCCTTCCGCTCAGGGTTCCCTCACCCCCGAGGCCCTGGACGCGTTGACCACGAAGGAGCTGGCGCAGCTGGCCCGAACGCACTTCTCCCCGGACAACGCCGTCCTGGTCGTGGCCGGCGACATCAGCCCGGAGTGGCTGAAGAACGAACTGCCCAAGCTCTTCGAGGAATGGCAGCCGGCCCGGCAGCCGGGGTCACAGTCCCCAAAGGCCGAGGTGAAGGAGCAGAAGACCATATCGCTGGTGGATCGGCCGGGCTCGGAGCAGGCCATCATCCGCGTCAGCGCGGTGAAAGAGGGGGCCGGGACGGTCTCCTCGCCCGATTTCTTCCCCCTGCAGGTGGCCAGCCACATCATGGGCTCGGGCTGGGCTTCCAAGCTCTTCCAGGTGGCCCGGCAGGCGATGGGCGCGGCGTACAACACCTTCAGCCAGGTCGTCACCGACCCGTCGGTGGCCATGTGGACCTTCGGCCTCTTCACCCGCCAGGAGAAGGTGGAGCCCGCGCTCAAGGCCCTGATGGGCCAGATCGCGGAGATGCGCGACACCCGTCCCTCCGCGCTGGACCTGACCTCGGCCCGCAATTCCCTGATCGCCTCGTTTTTGATGAGCCTGGACTACATCGGCTCCATCGCCGACCATCTGCTGGGGCTCGAGCTCCTGGGCGAGCCGCTGGCGCAGTGGGGGCTCTACCCCCAGAAGGTCTCCGAAGTGACCGGGGAGGCCGTCCAGCGCGTGTCGCGGGAATTGCTCGCCCCGTCCAAGCTCGCGCTCACGGTCGTGGGCGACGCCAAGAAGTTGGCGGATGGACTCGCCAAGGAGCGCCCCATCCAAGTCTTCGACCAGGACGGCAATCCCAAGAAGTGATTCCCCAGGGGCCGCTGCTTAGTGCAGTGAGTTCAACGCTTCTTTACATTTGAAAAGCCGTCATACCGGCGCCTGGACCCCGGCTTTCGCCGGGGTGACGAATATAATTGGACTAATAACTCACGACATTAGTTAGTTGAGTGACAGGCACCAGTTCCCGGTAGACGTCCTCCACCAGGATGGCGAGCCCGAAGTATCTCCGCGGCTCCCCCTTGCGTCTGCGCCCCGTCAGGACATCGCCTTCCGTTTGCGGCACGAGAACCTCCCGGGGCCACCATCGGCCCCGTTCTATTCTGCCATGGAGGTCTCAACGGTCCCTTACGGGACCCTCACATCCCCTTCAACTCATGGACATGGATCCCACCCGGCGGGGCTCGCCGCTCAGCCTGCGCGCCTGGGCGCCAACGTCAACCGCAGAGTGCTGTTCGTCGCGGCGGCGATCCGCCATAGCAGGTCCACCGTCGCGTTCTGGCGCCCGGCCTCCAGACGCCAGATGGCCTTCTGGTCGGTCTTGATCCTTTTAGCCAATTCGACTTGGGTCAGCCGCGCTCGTTTCCTCGCGGTGATCACAGCCTTTGAAACGAGCCACTCGGCCTTGGCGGCTTCATAGTGCTCCCGCACCTCCGGGTCGCGGAGTTC
Organism: Elusimicrobia bacterium GWA2_69_24; assembly: GCA_001799695.1. Classification (GTDB taxonomy): domain Bacteria; phylum Elusimicrobiota; class Elusimicrobia; order UBA1565; family UBA1565; genus UBA10166. The sequence continues at coordinate 666 of MGTY01000034.1, read as the reverse complement.
TTCCGCGAGGAAGTCGGCCAACGACAGCCCGGTCCTGCGCTTGACGCTCATGGCGCTGCCTCCCCGGCGTGCCAGGCGGCACGCGCCGATCGCGCTTTGGCGATCTCGACGATCGGCACCTTGCGTGTCTTTTTCAGGAAAGCGTTCGTAGTCACGATCGTATCGTCCGCAAAGAAATAAAGGATGCGATGCTGATCCCCCGCAACGATGATTCTAAGCTCGTAGATGCCATCTCCCAGATGATCTGCCGCCGGCCGCTCCAGGTCAGGCCCTTCTTCCTCCAAGCGGGTAAGCAGCCACCCTGCGACGCCCCGGACCGTCTTGGACTGAGAGCGCAAATAGTCCCGTACCGGGATGCGGCCAGCGGCGGTCTCGTAGAAAACCAGCCTGTAGTCCTTGCCCATAGTATACGGCACATATGCCGTATTGGCAAGTCCCATGAAGGCGTCCAGCCGCAGGGGACCCTGTCACAAGTACGATCTTGGAGGTGATTTAGTTCCAACTTTCGTGAGGTGGAGGAGACCGTCCAGCCCGGGGGGCCACGATGTCCCCTGTGCCGGGAGTGGAGAACTGCTTTCCGGCTAGTTATGGGTATTGGCAGACGGAGTTGACCGGAACCAAGCAGAGAGGCCTAGTTCACCTCTTGAGCCCATCGTATTCGGACAT
>MGTY01000033.1 GCA_001799695.1 Elusimicrobia bacterium GWA2_69_24 | reverse complement strand
GGATAGGCAACTGGCCCGTCTGACGCGGGCGCTGAACCTGACCGAGACGCAGAAGCAGAAGATCAAGAGGGTCATCGAGAAAGCCGACCTCGACATCCGGCTGCTGGTCAAGTCCCGCGACGAACAGATAAGGAACCTCCTGAGCAAGGACCAGGGCGCCATGTTCGACGAGATCCAGACCGAACTATCGTCGGACGAGGCGACGACCGCGGCTCCCGCCGCGGATCGGGCCAGGCGGCAGGGAGGGCCCTGGCAGGGGGAGGGGATGGGCGAGGAGGGGCCCCCGAGGGGCGGGCCGCAGTCCGGGTTCTCTCCCCGAGGCCGGCGCGGCGGCGGGATCAACTTCAAGCTGTGCGGCGACGGGGTCTGCCAGCCCCATGAGCGGGACAGCGGGATGTGTCCCGCCGACTGCCGTCGCGCGGACTAGCGCTCCGACATAATCACGCTTCGTCCCTCCCCTGGCCCGAGAGACACAGGTCGAGCCTTTCCTGCATCTTCCTCGGGACCCGGACTCGAAGCCCTCCGCCCAGGCAGTGGGGGGCTCTTTTTTCAGGGCTTCTCGGTTGAGGTCGCAGGGACCATTTGCGCCGGTTGATCCAACCGCGACGTGATGTTGCGCCCCACCGTGTAGCAGTATAGCGCACTAGGATAAACGGTGACCGTGCGATTCTCCAACGCGAACGACTTGGTGTATGTCTTCGTAGTGAAGAATGCCGAGCTGATGCCCGCATGCCTCTGCAACAGGGCCTTCATAGACCGAGTCTCGTCCCCGAAGTCCGTGGTCAGTCGGTCCGACCACTTAATCTCTCCGATCCAACTCGGCTTTTCATCCGGCAACCCCAGATATACGATGTCGACTTCCCCCTCATTTCGCCATCGGGCATACCGTAATTGCCTGAAACTCGGAGCGTGCTGCCATTGGGAGAAGATGGCGGACTCGGCGAGGTGCCCGATCTTCTCGGGTTCGGTGAGCATGACGGGAGCGAACAACGCGGCACGCATCGACGGATTGTTCAGATAGATCTTGAAGTTGCGCTCTCTCTTCATCGTCTTGCAATTGTCATCGACCGTGCTCAGCTTGATGATCAAGAAAGCGCTCTCCAGATACTCGATATACTTCTTGATCGTTTGCTTCGCCAATCCGGATTCCTGGCAGATATTCTCGAGACTCGCCTCCTTGCCGGCGTTATAGGCGAGGAAAGAGAAGAGCTTGTTCAGTTCCTGAATCTCGGAAATCCCATACAGACTGGGAAGATCCTTCAGCAGCACCTTGTCGATGATGTCGTTCTTGATGAACTGATCGGCATTTTCGCGTACCTGCGGATTGAGCACAGCCTCCGGATAACCGCCGAAATTCAGGTAATCGACGAATCGCTCATTGAGCTTATCGAGGTCACGAGCGGCATAGGTATTCGGGGCTGTTTCCGAAATCAGCCGCTCGTCTTCGCCGAGAAACGACAGGAACTCATAGAAGGTGAGCGGCGGCAGCATGAAATCAGAAAAGCGGCCAGCCCCGGATTCCTTACTCTTTAGGCGCAGGGCTGCCGCAGCGGACCCACTGGCGATGAATTTAGTCTCCGGGAAATTGTCGACTAAATCCTTCAGATGAACCTCCCAATCCCTCAAGTATTGGATTTCATCAAAGATAACGACCCGACGAGGTCCAAGGCCCTCCGGGAAAAAGTCGAGGAACTTCTCCAGAGAAATCCTCGAATATACCGGCGCATCGATACTGGCGTAGAGAATCGCCCGAGGATCGATCCCGCTCTCTATCGCCTCATGGATCAACTGCTTGATCATGTAGGTCTTGCCAACGCGCCGTGGACCCAAGAGAATGGTTGCACGGCGAATCTCGAAATTCAGGGCAAGCGATTTGAAGGGATTGAAGTAGACTCTCCTCGGATGGTCAGCCTCAGGGATCTTTGGCGCCTTGGGTGCCCACCACGGATTGTCCCTTTCGATTCTTCGCCGGATTTCAGCCGCAGATATGGGTTCCATTGGTTGTCTGTTAATGAAACAAGAGTTTCTCTAAATTAATTATAGCTGAAAACTAACGCTTTTGGTTGATGATTTTACATTCAAATAGCAATTTATTTGAGGCGTCGATGCCAAGAGCCTGCGTGGCCCGCTCGCCTATTTTCGGAGCGAGCAGGCGTATCCTGTCCTTGCGCAAAAGGCCTTGGCCGTCATCGGCATCCGGCGCTCGGGCAAGACGACCTTCCTGCGCCAGATATGGGACGAGCTGCTGCGCGCGGGCCACCGCGTCTTCATCAGCGGATCGTCGGCGACCCTGTTGAGCACGGAACTCGCCTCGGGCAGGCGCGGGCTGAGCCGGCGGCCCGGCTGTTGGTACTAGCCGGGGCTGGGCACATCGCCCGTCTGGGATTGCCCTTTCGATCCAGGCCGCGCGAGGGGCTTCTGGCGTACAATGGAGCGCCCATGGGAGCTCTCCGGCAGGCCCTCTCTCTCTGCATCTGCGCGGCGCTCCTTTCGTCCTCCATCGAGCCGGCGCTGGCCCAGGTCCGGCAGGCCGCGGTCGTCCCCGCGGCGGCTCCCGCGGTCCCCCTGGCGCCGTTCACGGGACGGACCGGGCTGGTCATGGGACTGCTTCCCCGGCCCGGGGCGGCGCTGAGCCTCCCGTCGGTCCCGGGACCGCTCCTGCCTCAGGTCGCGCCGCGCGCCGCCGCGCAGGTCCCGGCTGCCGTCTTCGCCGCTCCGGCCGCGCTGCGGCCCGGCGCGCGGCCGCGGGCTGGAGCTCGCGCCGCGCTCGCTGCCCTGGGCTCCCAAGCCGTCGCCGAGTCCTCCCGCGGCTCCGGCGGCCTGCGTGCGGCGCTGGACGGCTTCTATTCCGGGTCGCTCCGGGCCGTTCCGGACGAGTCCGCTCCGGTCGCGGCCGCGGCCCCGCCGGCCGGCGTGACGCTCAGGTCGTCCCGGCTCGACGCCGCTGAAGGCCGCCGGCCGCAGGCGTCCCCCGCCGGGGTCCCGGCCGCGCGCGGGCCGCCGCTGGAAACGGCGCCGGCCCATGCGCCTCAAGCAACCCCCAAGTCGGCGCAGGACCGGGGCGCATCCGCGCCGCCGGCCCCGGAGGGAGCCGTCCGCCGTTTGCTCGCTCCCGTCGCCGCCGGCGTATTCCTCTTCCCCTTCACTCCCGTCTTCCACGAGTTCGGCCACTATCTGACGGCGCGGCTCTTCGGCCGGCCGGCCCGGATGCGCTACAACCACGTCCTCATCACGGACGCCGATTCCCTGAGCTACGCCCAGGACATCGTGGTGAGCGCGGCCGGCCCGGTCTTCAATTTCATGCTCGGCGCGGCCCTGGCCGCGGCCAACCTCGCCTTCGCCATGGACCCGGTCCTGGAAGGCGTGTTCTGGGCCTACTCCGGGATCAACCTCTTCCTCGGGGCGACCAACCTGATCCCGCTCGACGGCCGCGCGGCTGCCTGGGCTTCGGCCGGCGAGCGGGGGTCTCGCACCGACGGCTGGCACATCCGGCGGTCGTGGCGCGCGCGCCGGGCCGAGACCCGGCGCGGCCTCTCCTTCGAGGCGCTGGCGGCCGTGGACCGGCGCAAAGAGGTCCGGGCCGAGGAGTATTCCGACCTGGAGGCGCGCGTCTCCCAGACCGCGGGGAAGCCGGAAGACGTCGCCCTCCTGCTGGCGCAGACGCGCAAGGTCATCGAACTCGAAGGCCGCTTCGCGGCGCTTTCCCCCAAGGAGCTGCGCGGCATGACCGGGGTCCTGCGCCGACGGCTGGCGGCGGGCGAGAGCCTCGACGCCGTCCTGCCCGAGGCCTTCGCCGCCTGCCGCGAGGTCATGGCCCGGGTCCTGGGCAAGCGGCCCTACGTCGAGCAGGTGGCCGCGGGCGTGGGCGTGCACCTGGGCCGGGTGCTCCAGCAGAACACCGGGGAGGGCAAGACCCTTTCCATCGGCCTGGCCGCCTACCTGAACGCCCTCGCGGGCCCCGTGGACGTGTACACCTTCAACCCCTACCTGGCCCTGCGCGACGCCGACGAGGTCGGCCAGACCCTGTCCTACCTGGGGCTCAAGACCGGGGTCCTGCAGGACCGGGAGTCGGCCTACCTGTTCGCCGCCGGGGGCGGCCGTGAGCGCGACCCCTACGAGGGACGGCTGGCCCGCGTCTCCCGGCGCGACGCCTACCGCGCGGCGGACGTCCTCTACGGCTACAACAGCGCCTTCGTCTTCGACTGGCTGCGCGACCGGGACGCCGCCGCGCGCTCCCGGCAGGTCATGGAGGGACGCGCCAAGCGCTTCGCCATCGTGGACGAGGCCGATGCCGAGCTCCTGGAAGAGGCCAACACGGACTACCGCATCGTCTCCGACGAGGACGACGGCGCCGACGCGGACTACCGCTACATCCTGGGGCTGGTCACGGGCTGGAAGGAGGGGGAGGACTTCCGGGTGGAGCCCCGCACCGGGCAGGCCGAACTCACGGACCGGAGCCGGGGCCACCTCGCGGCCCTGCGCAAGCTCGACCCCGCTTTCGAGCGCTGGAAGCACCTCGAGCTGCTGGCGCGCAACGCCCTGCAGGCCCAGCGCGTGCTCCAGCTCAACCGCGACTACGCCGTCATCGGCGACGAGGTCGTCATCCTGGACGCCCATACCGGCCGGCTCATGTGGGGCCGGCACTGGGAGGCGGGCCTGCACCGGTTCGTGGAGCTCAAGGAGGGCCTGGACGCTAAGAAGGACTACCGCCTCTCCTCCCACGTCGCCCTCGACCGGTTCATGCGCATGTACGGGAAGCTCTCCGGCCTCACGGGCACGGTGGGCGATTCGGACGCGGAGTTCGAACGGGTCTACGGGCTCAAGTCCCTGCGGCTTCCGCCGCACCGCCCCTCCGTGCGCCGGGACCAGCCGGACCGCCTCTACCGGACCGAGGCCGCCAAGCTGGAGGCCGTGGTCCAGGAGGCGCTGGCGGCCCGCCGGGCGGGCCGGCCCGTCCTGATCGGCGCCCGGGACCTCGCCGAATCCGTGCGCCTCGCGGCGCGGCTCCGGGAGCTCGGCGAGAGCTTCCAGCTCCTCAACGGGGTGCAGAAGGAGCGGGAGCAGGACATCGTGGACCGCGCGGGCCGGCCGGGCGCCCTCACCGTGGCCACCCAGCTCGCGGGCCGGGGCACGGACATCCGTCCCGACGACCAGGCCCTGGCGTCCGGCGGCCTGCACGTGGTCCTCACGCAGAAGGCCTCCAGCCGCCGGGTGGACCTCCAGTACCGCGGCCGGGCCGCGCGGCAGGGGCGCCCGGGGTCCTCGGTGCAGTTCGTGTCCCTGGAAGACGAGCTCCTCGCGCGCGGGGCCCTGCCCGAGGAGCGCGCGGCTCTGGAAGCCGCTCTGAACGAGCGCGGCGACGGCATGGAGGCCGCCGACCCCGCCCTGGCCGGGATCCTGGACCGGGTGCAGTCCCGCGTCGAGCAGGGGGAGACGGCGGGGCGCGACGGCTTGCGCCGTCACGACGCGGCCCTCGACCCCTTGCGCGCGGAGTACTTCGCCCTGCGCGCGGGCGTCCTGGGGACGGGCCCGCTGACGCCCGGATCGCGCGGACTCGGGGTGCGCCGCCGTCACCTCTTCGCGCTCGAGCCGTTCGGGAAGCGGCAGGCCCTCGCGGACCTGCACTCCGGGTGGACCTCGTTCGTGAGCGAAGTCGAGGATCTGCGCATGGACGAGGCGGGAATCCCGTCCGAGGCGCGGCTGGCCGGACTCTTCCGGGACCGCGTGGTCGCGCCTTTCCTCGCGGGTCGGGCGCCCTGGCCGCGGCTGCGCGGGTCGCTGCGGCAGAGCGCGGCCGCGGTCCGGGACTTCTTCACCGGCTCCGTGTTCGGCCGTATCGGCGGCTGGCTCGACCGCCGCGTGCGCACGCCGCTCCTCTTCCGCTGGAACCGCTCCTGGTCGCGCTTCGCGGCCCGCCGCGGGAACGCGGCGGCCGCCGCCGAGCGGGCCGGCCGCGCCGTGGTCCTGCGTCCCGACGCGCGGACGTATTTCGATTGGGCCATGGCCGAGTTCGAGGCCAAGGATTACGATTCGGCCGCTCGCGGCTTCATCGCGGCCCTGAACCTCTCCTGGAAGGATGGCATCGGGACGGATCCGGCCGCGACCGGACTGACGCGGGTGGCGGTCGAGAATCTGGCCGCCTGCCTCAACAACCGCGCGGTCGCGCGGGGCAAGGAAGGGGACGTGCTGGGCGCGGCCGTCAACCTGCGGGCCGCGGCCGAACTGGACGGCTCCAGCCGGCGGCACAAGGCCTGGGAGGATCTGCGCCAGGGGCTGACCCCGGAGCAGGCGGCCCTGGCCGAGACCCCGTTCCCGTTTTTGCGCAACGCCTATCTCTACCGGGGCCGGCAGGCCGTGGACGAGGGACGCTTCGCCCAGGCCGAACAGTCCTTCTCGCGCGTCCTCGCCATCAATCCGGACTCGGCCACGGCCCGCTTCGGGCGGGCTTTCGCGCGCAACAAGCTCGAGCGGGCCTCCGAGGCCCAGGAAGACCTCCTGGAGGGATTGAAGGGGATGCTGCTGGGCTCCCGGCAGTTCGGGAACCTGCGCAAGATCTACCCCAAGCTGACGGGCCAGACCATGGACGCCGGCATCGTGGAGCGGGCTTTCGCCGCGTTCCGCGAGGGGCGACCCGGGGCCGTCCCGAAGCCGGCGCCGGTCTCCAGCGCCGCGCGGGAGGCCGCGGTCAAGTACTGGCGTGCGGGACGCGGCCTCGTGGAAGCCCGGCGCTGGTCAGAGGCGTTGCCCTATTTCGACGAGGCCCTGCGCCGCGACCCGCTGCTGGGGCAGGCCTACGACGACCGGGGCGTGGCCCGCTTCAACCTGGAGGACTATCGCGGCGCCTTCGCGGACATGCTCGCGAGCCTGCGCTATGAGACGCTCGGCCGCGAGGGGAAGATCGAGAACCTCATCGCCGGGCATCGCACCCGCATCACCTGGACGCCCGACCCCGGCGCGGTCGCGGCGTTCTTCTCCCGCCTCGGGCAGCTTCCCGGCTCCTGACCGGACCGGCTATCCGGGCGACTGGTCCGAGTCCCATGGAACTAAAACGCGTCATCAGTCGTATCTATAGGCTGGATGCCCTCCAGCCCCAGGTCCCCGGCCTGCTACCGCCCGCGCGATCCCCGGGGCAGCCCCTTCTACCGCCTCGTCCAGGACCATCTGGAAGATTTCGCACAATCGCTCCAACAGCGCGATAACCGCAAGCCCCTCCCGGACCCCAGCATCGTGGACACCTTCCGGGACTTCCTCGAATGCGGCATCCTGCGCTTCGGCGCCGTCCGCTACCGCTGTCCCGACTGCGGCCAGAACCTCTTCGTAGGCTTCAGCTGCCGCCGTCGCGGTCTTTGCTATTCGTGCGATGCGAAACGCTCAGCGTATACTGCCGCGCACGCGATGGACTGCCTCTTGCCGCCAGTGGACTACCGGCAGTGGGTCCTGTCAGTCCCCAAGCGCCTGCGCTGGCACATGAATGCTCGCCCGGACCTCGTGGGGGAGGTCAGTTCCATCTTGGCCCAAGTCATCGATGAGCACCTGCGCCAAAGACATCCCGACGGCCAAAGCGCCCAGCTCCATTTCGTGCAAAGATTCGGAGCAGCCCTGAATCTCCACCTCCATCTCCATGTGGTGGCCGCTGACGGCGTATTCGAGGAGGTCCGCGACCATTGGGGTCGCCGGAGCGCGTGTTTCGCCAAGGCCCCCGCTCCCACGAGAGAGGAACTCGCGTGTCTGCTGGAAACCGTGCGCCGCAAGATTCTGCGCCGCTTCGTCCGCCTCGGCGTCATCCCCCAGGAAGTCGCGGACCAGATGCTCAGTTGGGGCAATTCGGGGTTTTCCCTGCATGCGGAAACCTGCGTAAAGGCCGATGACCGGGAGGGACTGCGCCGCCTGCTGAGGTATTGCTCCCGTCCGGGGTTCTCGCCCAAGCGCCTGCGCTATCTGCCCGGACAGAATCTGGCCATCTATGATGCCGAACGGCAGGAAGGAGCGTGCCGCCAACTCCGGCTCGACCCAGTCGAGCTATTGCGGCGGATCGCCCTGCTCAAACCGCCGCGAAGGAAGAATCTGGTCCGTTACCATGGAGCCCTCGCTCCCAACGCCCCCATGAGGCCGTTGATCGCGGAGGCCGCCAGGCGTTATGCCCGCAAGACCGCGCCCCCGGGAAGGATAGCGGGCGCCGTATCCCGCTCGTGGGCGTCGCTCATAGCCCGGGTATTCGAGGTGGACCCGCTCCTGTGCCCGCGCTGCGGCACCAGGATGGAGCCGGTAGCCGTCATCATGGAGATTCCCGAAGTGACGCGCCTCATGGATCATCTGGGCCTGGACGCCGAATTCCCCAAGACCCTTCCCGCCAGAAGCCCGCCCGAACCCGAAGCAGCCGAGTTCCCCGACGAGGAATCCCAGTTGGACCCGCGGGTGGACTTATACGAAGGCATTGATCCCCTTCCGGCCGACTGAACCGGGAACCGAACCCCCGCGCCAAACCGCACTCCTCGATCCCACCCGACCCCCTCCGCCGACCCCCAAACGC
>MGTY01000032.1 GCA_001799695.1 Elusimicrobia bacterium GWA2_69_24 | reverse complement strand
GGGAGCGGATCAAACTACGAGCCGCTCAATTTCCCGTCGGAGATAATTCCGGGAAACCATCTCCTGGATAAGCGGAATGTAGGATATATGGGTATGGGCGGTCGGCCGGGACTTGACAAGTAGTAGCGTATGAGCTACTATATCCGTGGGGAGAAGACGGCGTGGACCTGGTAACCGTCTGGTACTATCAGACGAGTGCCGGCCGGTGTCCATTCCGGGATTGGCTTGATTCCCTGGATTCGCCGATCCAACAGATCGTAGACGCCCGGCTGACGCGGGTCCGGCGCGGCCTTCTCGGTGAGGCCGAAAATCTGGGTGGGGGGCTCTGGGAGCTCAAGTTCGATGTTGGGCCCGGTTTCAGAATATATTTCGGGAGGCTCGGCAAAGCCGTCGTCATCCTGCTTCATGCCGGGCACAAGAAGAGGCAGCAGCACGACATCGATGCGGCGCGTGAATACTGGGGAGATTACTTGAAGAGGACCCGAGAATGAAACCGGCTGTCAGCTATCATGAGGATCTTCTGCGGCGGCTCAAGGACCCGAAGTACGCTGTCGGATACTTGAACGCCTGCCTGGAGGACCCGGACGAGGGGGCGTTCATGCTTGCGGTGCGCGACGTGGCCCAAGTGCACGGCGGGCTTCGTCAACTCTCCAAGAAGGCCGGCCTGAACCGGGAGCATCTGTTCCGGATGCTGTCCAAGACCGGCAATCCCCGCCTCCACAGCCTGCGGCAGCTCATCGAAGCCCTGGGCTTCAAATTGACCCTCAAACCCGCCTGACCCCTCTCCGAGGCAGGGATTGCGCCCCGCCTTCAGATTGCGCTTTCCGCTGACAGGCGGCGGGCGGCCGTGGCGCCGGGCGGCCGGATTTCGCGACCGGCGCATACGCATACAGCGCCGGGAGCGGCTAAGGGGCGGCCACAGGGCCGCCCCGGTCCGGCCGAGCGGCGCCACGGCCACCTGCCGCCATATCAGAGTCGAGAGATGCGGGGGGCGTCAGTCCATGCCGAGGGCTTTCTTGAGGAAGGCCCACATGTCGGCGATCTCGTCATAATAGGAGCTCATGGAGGCGCCGCCGCCGTGGCCCGCGTCCTTGGCGATGCGGGCGAGTATGGGCGCCTGGCCCCCCTGGGCTTCCTGCAGGGCGGCCGTGAACTTGTAGCTGTGGGCCGGGACCACCCGGTCGTCGTGGTCCCCAGTCATGACCATGGTGGCCGGGTAGTCCGCGCCCTGGCGCACGTTGTGGAGGGGGGAGTACTTGATGAGGGTATCGAAGCCTGCTTTCGTCTCGGCGCTGCCGTAGTCCGACTTCCAGCCCGCGCCGATGGTGAAGAGGTGGAAGCGCAGCATGTCGAGCACGCCCACTTGGGGCAGGGCCGCGGCGAAGAGGTCGGGACGCTGCGTCATGGCCGCGCCCACCAAAAGGCCGCCGTTGGAGCCGCCGCCGATGGCGAGGCGCTTCTTGGAGGTGTAGCCTTTGGCGATCAGCCATTCCGCGGCCGCGATGAAGTCGTCGAACACGTTCTGCTTGTTGTCTCGGCGTCCGCCGTCGTGCCAGGGGCGGCCGTATTCGCCGCCGCCGCGCAGGTTGGCCACGGCGTAGACGCCGCCCATCTCCATCCAGACCACCTCGGCCGGGCTGAACTCGGGGGTCAGCGAGACGTTGAAGCCGCCGTAGCCGTAGAGATAGGTGGGGTTGGTCCCGTCGAGCTTCAAGCCCTTCTTGTGGACCAGGAACATGGGGACCTTGGTCCCGTCCTTGGACGCGTAGAAGACCTGCTCCACGGTGAAGCGCTTGGGGTCGAAGTCCACCTTGGGGCGCTTGAAGGCGCGGAGCTTGCCGGTGGTGAAGTCGGTGCGGAACACGGTGCGCGGGTGGTTGTAGGAGGAGAACTGCAGGAAGCCCTTGCCCTTCTTGTCCACGCCCAGGCCGCCCACGGTGCCGATCGCGGGCAGGGGAATCTCGCGCTGGAACGCGCCGCGGGGGCCGTGCACGGTGATCTTCTCGTGCGCGTCGGTCTGCCAGGTCGCCACGAAGCGCCGGCCGGCCTTCTCGGCCGAGGAGAGCACGGCCTTCTCGTCCTGGGCGATGATGTCCTTCCAGGGGCGCTCGGGATGCTTCAAGGAGACCGAGACCAGGCGGTTGCGCGGCGCGTCCTTGTCCGTCAGCAGGACGATGCGGTCGCCCTTGATGTCCACGATGCTGTAGGAGGCGTCGAAGCCGTCGAAGAGGGGGCGGAACCCGCCCTTGGGGTCCTTCAGGTCCTTGATGAAGATGCGGTTCTTAGGTTCGGTCCCCTCGTACTGGTAGATAAGGAGGTAGCGCCCGTCCTCGCTCCGGGACGGTCCGAAGCTCCAGGTCGGGTGGTCGGGCCGCTCGTAGACCAAGGAGTCCTGGCTCTGGGGGGTTCCCAGCTTGTGGAAATAGATCTTCTGGTTCGTATTGACGCCGCTGAGCGCCTCACCCTCCTTGGGTTCGGCGTAGCGGCCGTAATAGAAGCCCTTCCCGTCCTTGGTCCAGACCGCGCCGCTGAACTTGGACCAGCGGATGGTCTCGGGATAGTCCTCGCCGGTCGCGACGTCCTTGATCTTCCACTCGACCCAATCAGAGCCGCTCTTGGACACCGAGTAGGCCATGGACTTGCCATCCTTGGTGAAGGACGTGCCCGCCAAAGCGGAGGTGCCTTCCTTGGAGAGCTGGTTCGGGTCGAGCAGGACCTCGGGCTTGCCGTAGAGGGTCTTCGATTTGTAGAGGACGGACTGGTTCTGCTTGCCGTCGTTGCGGTAGAACACGTAGACCTTGCCGTGCTTGGTGGGCATGCCGTTGCGCTCGAAATCGTAGAGCTTCTGCAGGCGGGCCCGGATGGCGTCGCGGCCGGGGATGGCGGCGAGGTACTCGGAGGAGACTTTGTTCTGCGCCGCTACCCAGGCCTGGGTCTCGGGGCTGTTGGCGTCCTCGAGCCAGCGGTAGGGGTCCGCGACCTTGGTACCGAAGAAATCGTCGGCCTGGTCGCTCTTGCGCGTGGCCGGGGGCTTGGGCGCGGTCCCGTCGAATGCCTGGCCGAGCTTGGCCGCGCCCGCGACGGCGGAGGAGAGGCCTTCCCGCAGGGAAGAGCCGAGCCGGGCCAAAGTGGGGAGCGCGGCGGCGCCAGCCTTGAGCGCAGTCGAAGGGGACGTCGGGGAGATGGAAGGAACTGCGGCGGGGTTCGTGATCCGGGACCCGGCAATAGGCGCGACGGCGCGCAGTACGGCGCTCGGTGCGGCACCCGCCGGTAGTGCCGCGGAGGCGGCGATGGAGGCGGCGGCACCGGCCGGGGCGGTGAGAGCGGTCGGAAGCCCGAGTCCTTGGGACCCGGAAAGCGAGGGAGCGGGCAGGCTCAGTCCGGAGGGGGAGTATAGCCCGGCGTCCAGGCGGCTGTTGCTGGCCGCCGCTCCGGGGACGCCTACCGGCGTCTGGACCACGGCGGCGGGGACGCTTTGCTGCAAGGCTACGGCCGCGGCCCCGGTTTGGGGACACGCTAGAAGGAGGGCCAGGAAAACGCCGAAATAGCTGCGCATGGGCTACATTATGAAGGAAGTCCGCTCCGCGCACAAAGGCCGTTAGGGGCAATACCGGTCAGGCATTCGGCCTTCCCCGGCTGGGACCTTTGATATCATGTGACTCGATGCGGGCCTATCTCGCCGGAGCGCTCTTCTGCCTTTTGACCGCGGCTGCGGCCGCGGCGGCTCCGTCGGCAACGGCGCCCTGTCCGGACTGCAGTCTGGTGCTGATCGGCCTGGACGATGTCCGGGCTGACCGCGTGAAGGCGGCAAGCATGCCTCGGCTCGAGCGCTTCGCCAGAGACGCCGCCGTGTTCACCCAGGCGGTGAGCCCGGCGCCTTGGACGCTCCCGGCCTTCGTCTCCCTGTTCACCGCGCTCCATCCCTCGCATCACGGCGTGGTCAACCGGTACTCCGACCCTTCCGTGGACCCGCCCGTGCCGGCCGTCCTGGGAAAGAGCGCCCCGGGGGCGCGGACCCTGGCCGATGTCCTGCGCGCGAAGGGCTTCCGGACCGCGGCCTTCACCGGCGGTGCGGGCCTGAGCGGGGCGTCCGGGCTCTCGTCGGGCTTCGAGGTCTACGCGGATTCGCGCTCCTTCGGCGGCTTCGACCTATCCGTCCCGGAGGCCCTGGCGTGGCTCGAGACCCGCAAAGCCGGGGAGCGCTTCTTCCTGTTCGTCCACGGCTATGACGCGCACGGGTTCCATGCGGGGCATTTCCCTCCGGAAGAGGACGAGCGTTTCCGCTCGCGCCGCGACGAGGGGATCGGGGGCGCGCGCCCCCCCGCCGACCGCGAGGAACGCGGCCGCCGCGAGCGGCGCTACGACGAGGCCCTGGGTCGCCTGGACCGGAACCTGGCGCCCCTGCTCGACCGATTGGACCGGCCGGAGCTGCGCGGCAAGGTCGTGGTGGCCGTGGTCGGCGACCATGGCGAGGAGCTCTTCGAGCACGGGGGCGTGGACCACGGGCTGACGCTCTACGACGAGCTCCTGCGCGTGCCGCTCCTCCTGCGTGTCCCGGGGGTCAAGGGCCGCCGGGTGGGATTCCAAGTGCGCACCCTGGACCTGATGCCGACCTTGCTGGAGCTCCTGGGCGCGGCTCCGGACCCGGCTTTGGCCGCGCAGATGGAGGGTGTGTCCCTTCTGCCCGCCCTGCGCGGCGAGACGATGACGCTCGACGCCTTCTCGGAGACAGATTTCCTGCTCCATGCCTCCCTGCGCAGCCTGCGCACCGCCGACGGCTGGAAGGGGATCTACGACCGGCGGACGCAGAAGACGCAGGTGTTCCGGCCGGCCTCGGACCCGGGCGAGCGGCGGGACCTCGCCGCCAAGGCACCGGCGCGCCGGCAGGAGCTGGAGGGCCGCATCCTGGCGGCTTTCGACCAGGAGCCGCTGGCCCCGGGCGCGCAGGCCGTCGTGAGCGGGCGCTGGAAGAAGGTCCGCGAGGGGGGCGAGGTCTGGCTCTTCGACCTATGGCAGGACCCTCTGCGGGGCATGTCCAAGGTCCAGGCCCAGCGGCCCGCGGCGGTCCCGCCCGAGATCCTGGAGAAGATGCGCAGGGAGGGCTACTGGTGAGCGAGGTATCTTGCGCGCGTTGCGAGTTCGCACCGCTCGAGGCGGTGCTGCTGCACCGGCCCGGGCCGGAGGTGGAGGCGGCGGCCGATCCCGCCGCCGTGCTTTATGAGCGGCCCATCGTCGCCCGGACCATGGATGAGGAATACGAGGGCCTCGCCCGCCTGTTCGTCTCCCTCGGAGTCAAGACGCATTGGATCTGGCCGGAGCTGGGTCCGAAGGACGACCGGCTCGCGCTCTACAACATGATGTACTGCCGCGACCTCTTCTTCATGACCCCGCGCGGCGCCATCCTGTCGCGGATGGCTTCCCCGGTGCGCCGGGGGGAGGTCGCCCATGCGCGCAAGGCGCTCCAGACCCTGGGCATCCCCATCCTGCACGAGGTCGGGGGGGAGGGGACTTTCGAGGGCGCGGACGCCCTCTGGGTCGCCGACGACCTGGTGGCGGTCGGCGTGGGCAAGCGCACCAACTCGGCCGCCTTCGCCCAGCTCACGGTCGTGCTCGCGGCCGACAAGGTGCGCTGCGCTTCCCTGCCTCCGCCCGAGCGGACGCAGCATCTGCTGGGCGGGGTGCAGTTCGTGGACCGCGGGCGCGTCCTGGTCCGTACCGGCATCGTGGACGACGTCGTGACCGCCTTCCTGCGCGGCCGGGACCTCGAAGTCATCGCGGTCCCCGAGAGCACGGAGGTCCGCACCCGGCAGGCCATGAACGTGGTGGTCGTCGCTCCGGGGGCGCTGGTCATGAGCGCGGATTGCCCCGAGACCCGCGCCCTTTACGAGAATGCGGGCCTGCGCGTGGCCGGCGAGGCCCCCATCAGCCAGCTCATCAACGGCGGCGGCGGACTGGCCTGCGCGACGGGGATACTGAGCCGATCCCCCTCCCCGGCTGACGCCGGACCTCCCCCGCGCAGCGGGGGAGGGGGGGCGACTTGAGAGAGAGGGATGGTGTTTGATTTATAGAGAGCCGGCAGGAGAAGAGACATGGGACACGCTAAGACGGCGCTGGTGGTCGTGGTGGACGCGGTGGGGCTCGAGACCCTCGAGTACCTGCTCGACAAGCATCCCGGCAAGGTGAAGCTCCCCAACCTGTCCCGGCTAGGCCTGCCCCGCCTCCTGAGCGAGAAGGGGCGCCGCATCGGCCGCGACGGCAAGGGCGGCTACGCGGCGCGCATCGAGCAGGCCTCCGCGTCGGCCGACAGCGTGATCGGCCATCGCGAGATGATGGGCATACTCGATGACCGCACCTACAACCTCTTTCCGGAAGGCTTTCCCAAGGACTTCATCCTGGAACTGGAGCGCCGCATCAAGCGCAAGACCCTGTTCAACAAGATGGCCGGCGGCATGGAGGCCATCGAGCTCAACGCGGCGGAGCACAAGCGCACGGGGCACCCCATCGTGTACGCGAGCAAGTGCGATCCGCTCGTTCAGATCGCGATGGACGAGGCCGTCATCCCGGTGCGCGAACAGCACGCCATCGCCGACGCGGCGTTCGAGCTGGCGCGCGAGATGTCCATCCAGATCACCCGCTCCATCGCGCGGGCGTACAACCGGACCCCGGATGGGGAGATCGTCCGCACCGCGAACCGGCACGACGCGGTGCTGCCCATGGGGAAGAAGACCCTCGTGGACCTGCTCTACGAGCGAAAGGTCTGGACCGTGGCGGTGGGCAAGACCAGCGAGCTCGTGAACACCAACTACCACGAGAAGATCAAGCTCACCGACCGCGCTTTCGTGGACCCGGCGCTCAAGCTCGAGTTCGTGCACCCCAAGGGCAAGGACACCAACCCCCTCATGATCCAGGGCACGATCAACGCCCTGGCCGCGGCCAAGACCGCGTACCGGCCCCAGGGGACCTTCGTGTTCGCCAACTTCGTGGACACCGACAGCCTGTACGGGCACACCCGCGACGTGGCGGGCTCCCTGCGCGCCGTGGAGGCGGTGGACCGGGTCATCCCGGTGCTGGAGAAGCGGATGTCCAAGGGGGACCTGCTGGTCCTGAGCGCGGACCACGGCATGGACCACCGGGACGACTACGGCTACCACAACAAGGAGTGCCTGCCCTTGCTCGCGGAGCGCATCGGCTGCGGCGCTGATCTGGGGGACATCCGGCCCGGAAAGGGACGCACCCTCGCCGACGTGGGCTGGCTGGTGGCCCAGTTCTTCGGCTGCGGCAAGGAATTCGCCCAGGTCTCGGGCCTGGGCTCCTACTTCTGACCGGCCGCGAGGTCCCCGGGCGCGCGCCCGGGGTCCCCTGGCTTGAGCCGGGTCGGGCTAGTGCTTCGAGTGTTCCGGCTTCGCGGGCCGTTCCGGTCTTTCCGGCCTATCCATCCGCTCCGGTTTCTCGGGCCGGGCCGATTCCTCGGCTTTCTCCGCTTTCTTCCCCATATTCTCCATCTCCTCGGCTTCCGCCTTGCCCTGCCACTTGGCGGCCGCTTCGACCTTCTTCACCTTGCTAAGGACCTGGCCGAGCTTGACGCCCTGCTTCTTGGCGATCTGACCCCAGCCCATGACCGGCGGGCCCTTCCGCAGCGCCATGATCGAATCGACGTTGACGTCGCTGATGCCGCCGGGCAGCTTTTCGGCCAGCGCCAGAACGATGGAGACCTCCCCGTAGCCCAGCTTCTGGCCGCGCAGGCCTTGGATGCGGGCGTCATCCACCTTGAACTGGTCCATCAGCTTGGAGCCGACCTTCCCCGGTCCGTCGGGCAGGGCCGCTTCCTTGTCCAGGTCGGTCACGAGCTTCGCCAGTTTCTGCTCATCCTTAGGCAGCAAGTCCAGGGCCGCGGCGTACGACGCGGCGCAGAATACGAGGACTAACGACAGGAACAACGCTGTGTTCTTCATGTTCTCTCCTTAGTCCCGACTAGAACCGATAACTGCCTCCCAGGCTGAGACCGACATCCGGACTGCCGTCGGACAGGCCCTGCAGGACTCCGGCGAAGACGTGGGCCTGTTCGTCCAGCTTGTAGTCCAAGATGCCCCGCAGGGCCGCGGGGGCGGTTTCCCCCGCGACCAGGGGATTGCTCAACTCGCAGAGGGCAGTCGCCGTCCAGCCCTTCCCCAGCGTGTGCGCGACGCCGAAAGCCGCGGCGGATTGGTTGTCCAGGTCCGTGCCGGCCGGGGAACCGATGAGCGTGTAGTACAGGTCGACGATGGTCAGCCAGCTGGGAACGACCTCTTTGCCGAACTCGACCCCGACCCCTTCGTCGAACTCCCCGGTTCCCAGCCCCTCGGATTCGTCCGCCGTCGGGATCTTCAGCTTCGCGACCAAGGACAGGTCGAAGGGCCCCGGACCCTCCCGCACGAGGGCGTAGCCCCCGCGTAGCACCGTGTCCCCCACGCCGGAATACGAGGTCGTGACGGGCGAACCCCGCCCTCTGCCGACCTTGACCGGGCTGCCGCCCACGTTCGTCACCAGCGCGCTGCTCCGCAGCTGCAGGAGCGAGACGGTCGCCGACCCGTCCCAAGCGCCCCAAGAGCGCTTCAGGGTGAAGGGGACGTAGAGGATCTCCGAGCGCGTGCCGGTCCCGAAATCCCCCGTTTCATAGTTGATCGAATTGCTGAACTTCCAGTCGCGGGTCTCCCCGAAACACGGTCGCGCGGTCGCGGCGCACAGCATCCCCGCCGCCAGCGAGCCGAGCAGCACTCTCCGCAGCAACCCGGCGCGGTCCGCCGCGCCTATTTCCAACCCCTTATCACGCCCGACGCCGAACTCGCCCTGTACCAGAACCCCGACAGCAAGGCCAATACGGTCAATGAGGTCCCCGGCACCTTCTGGTGGGGGGGCGGGT
>MGTY01000031.1 GCA_001799695.1 Elusimicrobia bacterium GWA2_69_24 | reverse complement strand
GCTGGAGGATGACCGACATCTTGTCCTCGTAGACGAACTCGATGGGGTCCTCCACGGTCAGGATGGTCTTGCGCTGGGTGGTGTTGATGCTCTCGACCAGGCTGGCCAGGGTCGTGGACTTGCCGGACCCGGTGGGGCCCGTGATCAGGACCAGCCCGCGCGGCTCGGAGGCGAGCTTGACCACCGAGGGCATGAGTCCCAGGTCCTTGGGGGAGGGGATCTTTGCCGGGATGACGCGGAACACGGCGCCCACGCCCTTGCGCTGCTGGTAGACGTTGACGCGGAAGCGCGAGACGTTGGGGACGGACAGCGAGGTGTCGAGCTCCCACTGCTCCTCGAAGCGGGCGCGCTGGTCGTCGTAGAGCACGGAGTAGATCATCTTCTTCGCGTCATCCGCGGTCAGCGGGGCCAGCCCCTCGAGAGGGACGATGTCGCCGTGGATGCGGACGAGCGGTGGTTTCCCGACCACAAAATGGACGTCCGAGGCGCCCTTCTGGACGCCCGCGGTGAGCACTTCGACGAGTTCAGGCACGGTTCCTCCTCCGGAACGCGCTCTTGCGGGGACGCTTGGGGCTGGGCCGGCCGCGGGCGCCGGAGCGCAGGCTGCCCGGCCGGGCCGGGCGCGCGGACCCCGGGACGCGGGGGCGCAGGCCGCCCCGGGGACTCTCGGGGGCGGCGGACGGGGCGGGCGGCTCCGGCTGCGCTTCGGTGGAGCCGTGTTCGCTCCAGACCACGGCCTTGCCGCCCGAGAAGATCTTGTCGATGGCGTAGAAGGCGCGGGTCTCCGGGTTCATGATGTGGACGATGAGCCAGCCGTAATCCAGCGCCCGCCAGGTATCGCTGCGCTTGCCGTCCGCGTGCAGGGCGTGGATGCCGTACGCCTTGAGCGCCTGGCGCACGCCGTCCTCGACCGCGGCGAGGTGCGGGTTCGACGCGGCGCAGACCAGCAGGACGTAGTCCGTCAGCGAGGTCATGGGGCGCACGTGGAGGAGCGCGATGCGCTCGCCTTTCTTGTCGTCGGCCGCGCGGGCGGCGAGGATGGACAGGTTCTTCTGGAGAAGCATCAGTAGGCTCCCGCCTGCAGGTTCTTTCGGAGCCGGGAGCGCAGGTCGTCCTCGGTCCGATAGGCGATGTTCTCCAGGGCCGCGGTAGTGAGCCGCGCGATGGTGGTCAGGGTGCGGGACAGCTCGTGGCGGTCCTCGGGGTCGAGGGGGGCGGCCCGATGGAACACGATGTAGCCCATGCTGCGGCGCTTGCCCGGGAATACCACCTGATAGGTGGAGTCATCCACCCAGGCGCTGCCGGCCGGGGAGGCGGGGGACTGGGCGGCCTCGCCCGCGGACTGGAATTCGCCCGAGACGTGGATGAGCTCCATCTCGTCGTTGAACTCGTTGTAGACGAAGGCGCCCGCGCACCAGTCCCCCTCGAGGTAGGGGAAGAGGCGTTCCATCACCTTCTGGATGAGTACCTTGGCGTTCGGGAAGGGCTCCAGCAGGAGCTGGCTCAAGTCGAGGAGCAGGGTCAATTCGTTGGAGGAGCGGCGCAGGCGTCCCGAGAGCACCTGGACGATCTGCGCGAAGAAGCCCATGGCGAGCACGGGATGGGATTCCAGCCAGCGGTTGAGCTCGTCGCGGCCCAGCCGGCAGAGGGTCACTTCCCCGGCGGCGAGGGCGTCGGCGGAGCGGGTCACCGCGTCGATGAGCACCATTTCGCCGAAGCAATCGCCGGGCCCCAGCACGGCGAGTTCCTTGTAGGCGATGGCGCCGCCCTTTCCGGCGAGAGGAGCACGGTCCGCGCCTGCAAGGACGGCGGCTCCTTGGCCGCCGTCCTCCTGCGAGCGGAGCTTCTTGGCGATGCGGACGTGGCCCTGGGAGATGAAGTAGAGGCTGTCGCCCGGGCTGCCCTCGGCGAAGACCTCGGCGCCATCGGCGTAGTCGACCGTGGTCAGGAACTGGCTGAGGTTCTCCAGCTGGTCGTCCGGGATCCGGCTGAAGAGCTTGAGGGATTTGAGGAGCTGCAGCTTGTTCTGTTCGCCCATGGGGTTAGATGTCCTCCCGCCGCACGACCTTCCGGCCCACCAGCTGCTCGAAGCTGGGCATGTTCTGCACGAGGCGCGCGGCCTCCTCGATCTCCACTAGCCCCGATTTCACGAGTTGTGCCAGCGAGGAGTCCATGGACTGCATGCCGAACTTGGCCCCGGTGTCGATGGCCTGGTAGATCATGTGGGTCTTGCCCTCGCGGATGAGGTTGGACACGGCCGGGGTCGTGACCATGACCTCGCGGGCCGCGATGCGGCCCTGGCCATCCGCGCGCGAGAGCAGGTTCTGGCTGATGACCCCGCGCAGGGCGACCGCGAGCTGGACGCGGATCTGGGTCTGCTGGTGCGGGGGGAAGACGTCGATGATGCGGTCGATGGTCGACGGGGCGTCCTTGGTGTGCAGCGTCCCGAAGCAGAGGTGACCGGTTTCGGCCGCGGTGATGGCCAGGGCGATGGTCTCGAGGTCGCGCATCTCGCCGATGAGGATGACGTCCGGGTCCTGGCGCAGGGCGCCCTTGAGGGCGTTGGCGAAGGATTTCGTGTTCTGCCCGACCTCGCGCTGGCGGACGATGCACTTCTTCGACTCATAGACGA
Organism: Elusimicrobia bacterium GWA2_69_24; assembly: GCA_001799695.1. Taxonomy (GTDB): domain Bacteria; phylum Elusimicrobiota; class Elusimicrobia; order UBA1565; family UBA1565; genus UBA10166. The sequence continues at coordinate 6,745 of MGTY01000031.1, read as the reverse complement.
ACTCGATGGGGTCCTCGACCGTCAGGATGTGCTCGCTGCGGGTGGAGTTGACCTGGTCGATGAGGGCGGCCAGGGTCGTGGATTTTCCCGACCCGGTCGGGCCCGTCACCAGGACCAGTCCGCGGGGCAGGGCGGCCATGTCCACGATGGCCTTGGACAGGCGGAGCTGCTCCGGGGTGGGTATCTTCGAGGTGATGACGCGCATGACGGCCTCGACCCCGTTCTTCTGGAGGAGGACGTTGACGCGGAACCGCGCGAAGCCGCTCACGGCGAAGGAGCAGTCGAGCTCCCAGTTGTCCTCGAAGCGCGCCCGCTGCTCTTCGTAGAGGATGGAGTAGATGAGGCGCTTGGACTCATCGGCGTTGAGGACCGGGAAGCCGGGGACCTCCTGGATGTCGCCGTCGACGCGCATCATGGGCGGCTTGCCGACGACGAGATGGATGTCGCTGGCGCCGGAATCGACCGCCGTCTTCAGTACCTGGACCAATTCCATTGGGAAACCCCCATTGTCATTGCGCCCCTTCGCGGAGGCGGGTACAGCGCCCGTGGTCGCGGCCGATGACCGCCGTGACCGAGACCTGGGTGTTCTCCTCCAGCGCGGAGAGGACTTCCTCCTCCGGACACCCCAGCGCCGCCGCCACGCTGCGGGCCGCGCCGTTGCGGCCGGTCCGGTCGAGGAACCGCGTCCGGGCCTCTCCGCCCGCCGCGTTGCCGAAGTGCAGGACGTCGAGGCCCTGCAATCTTAATAATTTTGTCGCGCGCAAGGCGATTCCAGGTTGGTCGGAAGCGTTGAGCACCTCGATGGTGAGCGCCGCCGGGCCCTCCGGCATGCCGCGGGCCCGGCTGAACACCCCGCCGAGGAACGGGTGCAGGAGCCGGCGCGACGAGGGGAATTGGGCGAGCCGGATGTCGCGGACGGAGAGCCTCCCCAGCTCCCGGCCGATGAGCAGGAGGTCGTAGAGGTGGGGCGGGTCCGTCCAGCGCACGGCCCCCGCGTCCCGTCCGGCGGCCCGGACGAAGTCGATGAGGAAAAGCGGCTTGGCCAGGAGCGGGGCGAGCCAGGAGCGGAGCTCCTGGGGGAAGGCCGGCCGGACCTCCGCGGGAACTTCGAGCTCGAGCCAGAAATCGGGACGTCCGCCCCCGTCCCTGGGCCAGAGGGGGTCCTGGGCCAGGAGCGCGAGGGCGTCCCGGCTCATCGCCTCGGCGGCGGCCCCGGAGTCCTCCTGCCGGGCGTAGACCGCCCCGTAGGTGTCGGCCAGGGTCCGCGGGGCCTTTTCCTGGGGTTGCTGGGGGCGCGGGGTCTGGGGCGGGATGACCGCGAGCTCGAGGCTGTGGGTGGCGGGGCTGTACACCGCCAGGTAGAGGGTCGGGGGGAGGACTCCCGCCTGCCCCTGGAAGCGCATGGAGACCAGGGCCGTCATGGAGTCCATGCGGCGCAGTATCTTCGCCGGGGCGGAGGAGCGGTCCAGCCAGGCCGCGCCCGCGAGCGCGGCCAGGACGCAGGCGGCCAGCGCCCGGCCGGTCCAGATGGAGCGGGTCTCGGAGTCGCTCACGAAGGGGATAGCGCCGCGTTCCACGCGAGGGCGCCGGAGGGGTGGAGCCAGCGGCCGGTCTCCAGGATGTGTTCGATCTTCCGGCGCACGGCCTCGCGGTAGCCCTCGGCGAGGTCGGCCAGGGCGGCGCGGCGGATCAGCCGCGCCTGCGGGAAGTCGCGGTCCGCGGAGCAGGCGTCCGCGGTGTAGATGAGCCGGTCGAGGGCGCTCATGCGCGCGCTGCCCAGGGCGTGGTTGCGGATGGCGCTCAGGACCTCGGGGTCCGACACGCCGAAGCGGCGGCGGGCCAGGTCCGAGCCGATGTGGGCGTGGAGCAGGAGCGGCTTCTGCCGCGCCGTCTCCTCCCGGTAGGGGACGCGGAGCCGGCGCCGGCGCGCGTAATCCGCCATCTTCCCGATGGGGATGCAGCGGCCGCAGTCGTGGAGCAGTCCGGCGAGGGCCGCCCGCTCGGCGTCGAGTCCATGGCGGATGGCCAAGACCGCGGCCTGCCGCGCGACGGACACCGTGTGCTCGAAGCGCTCGGGGCCGAGCTCCCGGGCCAGCCGGTCGTAGAGGTCCAGGCCGTAGAGGGAATGCCTGCGGACGTGCTTGAGGACCCGGCGGGGGAGGGCGTGCGACAGGTCCTCCCCGGTCAGGCAGCGGCGGCGCGCGTCCGTCGAGGAGAGGTCCGGGAAGCGGCCCGGGATGAATGTGAAGCGGGGAAGGCCCGGTCCCTTGGGCAGGGCCGGAGCGGGGGCTGCCGCGCGGCGTCCCACCGCGAAGCGGCAGAGCCGCGCCAGTTCCCCCGGGCGCTTCCAGGAGCCGAAGTCCGCCAGAGCGTCGGAGCCGATGAGGAATACCAGCTCCGCGCCAGGATGCTTCCGGTTCAGGTGGCGCAGGGTCTCCCAGGTGTAGGTCGTGCGTCCGCGCCGCACCTCGAAGGGATCGACTTTCACGATGCGGCGCCGCGCGGCGGGGAGGCAGTCCCGCACGGCCAGTTCGGTCAGCCGGAGGCGGCGTTCGCCGGAAGCGTTCGCCCCGGGCTTCAAGGGGGAGCGGTAGGCGGGAACCACGCGGACGCGGTCGGGCCGCAGGGTCCGGATGGCGGCGTCCAGCATCAGCATGTGGGCGCGGTGCGGCGGGTCGAAGCTCCCACCGTAGACCAGTATCCTCATCCCGTCGATTATCTCAAATCCGCCCTCTCACCGCTACCCTGATGGGCCGGCCGCTCCTGCCTGGACCCCCCACCCGCAGCGAAGCGAGGGAACTTTTTGGCCGGGTCGATCGTATAGATAGGGGAGACCCATGGGTTCCCGCATCCCGGCCGATAGGATAGAACAGCACATCCTGCTGCTGCGCGGTCGCCGCGTTCTTCTGGACCGCGACTTGGCGCGACTATACCGAGTCAAAACCATCGCTCTTCGACAGCAGGTAAAACGGAACCGGGCGCGATTCCCGGATGATTTCCTTCTCCGATTGAGTCGTAAAGAAGCGACCGCGTTGGTATCACAGGGTGTGATACCTTCAGCCAGAAGTCTGGGCGGGTACCTGCCCTACGCATTCTCCCAGGAAGGCGTAGCCATGTTGTCCAGCGTGCTGCGCAGCCCTGAAGCGCTGCGCGTGAATATCGAGATCATGCGGGCATTCGTCCGACTTCGGGAAGTCCACTCATCCCATGAGCGACTGTCGCGTCGGCTGGACGATCTGGAACGGCGATGTGATGGGAGATTCCAGGAGGTTTTCATCGCCATCCGGCGGCTCATGAATCCGCCCGATCGGCCTCGCCGCCGGATAGGGTTCTATCCGCACTCTCCATAAGAATCCACGGGGTGCAGCCAAGCCGATTGCGAGGCGGGCGGCTTGACAGGGTCGGAGGAGAAGCGGGATGACGGGATGCTCTAGCCGAGGATCTTCTTGACCTCGGTGAGGATCTTGTCCATCCCCGTCCCCTTTTGGAGAGCGCCGTCGGAGCCCTTGAGATGGCCTTCCTGCTTCTCCTTGGAGATGTCCCGGCCGGTCATGATGAGGATCTTGGCCTTGGTCCGGGTCTTGGTCCGGACGTCCAGCGCCGGGGTCGTGGGGTTCAGACCCGGCATCCCCATGTCGAGCAGGATGAGGTCGGGGGTGAGCGTCTTGAGCTTGCTCTCGATGGCTTCCGCGGAGGCGGCGGATTCGACGGCGATCCCCTCGGCCTCGAGGGCGGTTTTAAGGAAATCCGCCATGTCGGGCTCATCGTCAGCGATCAAGACCATCTTCTGCGCCATAGACTCCTCCGGAGACCCCTGAATAGGCCGTCGGGCCAGGAACACATAGTACCCCTAGGCGAAGCCCTCGTCAAGGTTTCGCTATCTCCCGTAATGAGTTGTTTCGCCCACGTCTCGGCCTGACGCTTGGATCGGCGGCGCGCACGAACGTGCGGGCCGATGGTGCTGTGCCCGGGCACAGCTGCAAATGTCCGCTGCCCGCGACCGCCGTAGCCTGCGGCGGGCTCCCGGCGCCGCCTTGACGCTTCCGGCGGGGGAATGGTACTTTCGCTCCATGGTTCCCTCGACAGATGCCGTCGCCGGGGCCGAGCAATCGGCCGAAGAAGTCGTCGTTTCCAGGGACGGCGCGGTCGGCGTCGTCCGCCTCAACCGGCCCAAGGCCCTCAACGCCCTCAGCTACGGGGTCGTCGACCGGGTCATGGACGCCCTGGCCGGGTTCGACCGGGACCCGGCGGTGGGCTGCCTGCTCCTGGCCGGGTCGCGGAGGGCTTTCGCGGCCGGAGCCGACATCAAGGAACTCGAGAGCGAGACCCTGCAGGATATGGTCCTCAAGCGCCCCATGGTGGCCTGGGACCGCATCCGGCGCGTGGCCAAGCCTATCGTCGGCTCGGTCAACGGGTTCGCCCTCGGGGCCGGCTGCGAACTGGCCATGTCCTGCGACATCCTGGTGGCGGGGGAGGACGCGGTCTTCGCCCAGCCCGAGATCAACCTGGGCGTCATCCCCGGGGCGGGGGGCACCCAGCGCCTGACCCGGGCCGTGGGCAAGGCCGTGGCCATGGACATGATCCTCACCGGACGGCGCATGGGCGCGGCGGAAGCCCTCCAGCGCGGCCTGGTCAGCCGGGTGGTCCCGGCCGAAGCCGCTTTCGACGAGGCGCTCAAGCTGGCGCGGGAGATCGCGGCCATGCCCGCCATCGCCGCCCTGCTGGCCAAGGAGGGCGTGGCCCGGGCGCCCGAGATGGACCTGGACACCGCCCTGGAGTACGAGCGCAAGCTCTTCTACATCATCTTCGGGACCGAGGACCAGAAGGAAGGGATGAAGGCCTTCCGCGAAAAGCGTCCGGCCGCGTTCCGGGGACGCTGACATGGCCGAGCCCGCGGAAGTCCAGGCTGTGGTGACGGCGGCGGTCGCAGGCGGCGTCCTGTCGGTGGTCCTCAACCGGCCGGACCGGCACAACGCCCTCACCGGCGAGATGCTCGACGCGCTCTCCGCCGCGCTCCGGACCGCGGAGAAGGACGACGCGGTGCGGGTCCTGACCCTCACGGGGGCCGGGGTGGCCTTCTGCGCGGGCTTCGACGCGGACGAGGCCCGGCGGCCCGGGCGGCTCGCCGAGTTCCGTCGGTCGCTCTATGGGATCGCCGGGCGGCTGAACGCGCTGGAGAAGCCGGTGCTCTGCGCCGTCAACGGGACGGCTTCCGGCGCGGGACTGTGCCTGGCCCTGGCCTGCGACATCCGGCTCTGCTCCGCGGGCGCGAAGCTGGTCCCGGATTTCATCGCGAGCGGGCTGGTCCCCGACGGCGGTGCCACGCATCGTCTGGCGCGGTCCCTGGGTTCCGCCGTGGCCCTTGAGCACGCCTGGACCGGCAAACCCATCCAGCCGACCCAGGCGGAGGCGAGCGGGCTGGTGAACCGGGTGGTCCCGTCCGACGAGCTTCCCAAAGCCCTGCGCGAGCTCACGGCACGCCTGGTCAAGGCCCCGGCCGCAGCCCTGGGGCTCACCAAGCGCGCCATGGCCCGGGCCCTGCAGAACGACTTCGCGGAACAGTCCGAGTACGAATCCCGCCTGCAGGCGATCCTGACCGATTCCTAGATAAAATGGACGAGCCGGCAACCCCTAGTGTAGTGTCTCCAACGCTTCTTTACATTACCGGCTTCGTCGTCCCGGCGAAAGCCGGGACCTAGGAATTGCCGTTAAGCCGTAAGTCTGGACCCCGGGTCAAGCCCGGGGTGACGGATGTGATTGGACTTATGACGTACTGCAGTGGGGGTTGCCGGCTCGTCAATTTATCTAGCGGCGGCCTCCCCGGACTGTGCCCGGGCACAGTCGCCCAGAAGGTTCGGGCCAGCCGTCATACCGGCGCCAGCCGGAAGCCGGCGTGTGGAACGGATTCAACATCCTGTTCTGACGCCTGGACCCCGGCTTTCGCCGGGGTGACGACTCACGGACGGCGCGAAATTATCCGGTCTGAGCACTAGGGTCTGAGGTAGAAGTTCTGCGTGCTGTTGGGCTCGGCCTTCCGGATGAACAGCCGCTTCTCGGCGGCGACCCCCAGCAGGGTCTGGTAGACGTCCGTGAGGATGGGCCGGCCGGCGTAGTAGCCGTGGCCCAGCCCGCCGATCCCCAAAGTGGGCGCGTCGATCTCCCCCACGTTGATGATGTCCACGTCCGGGATCAGAGCGCAGCCGCCCATGCGGCGGCCCTTGTTGTAGGTCTCCGAGGCCGCGATCGCGTTGTCGTTGTAGGAGCAGTAGACGGTGATGCGCTGCGCCAGGAACTTGATCTTGGGGGCCAGGGTCTTGAAGTCCTTGACCGGGATGTCCGGGGCGTTGAGGATGAGTTCGCCGATGAAGGGCCAGAGGGTGGGGGCGGCCTGGGCCAGGGCCGGGACCGCCACCTGGTGGCCCATGGAATGCACCATGACGTGCGTGACCGAGCCCGTGCCCGCCAGCAGCTTGAGGAAGCCGGCGAGCGGGCCCACGGAGTTGGCCGCGTTGGCCTTGTTGGCCTCGTAGGTCCGGTTGATGAAGGTCTTGTCGAACATCCCCTCGCTGGCGCCCGCGGGCCAGGTGAAGAGCACCACCGGCCCCTGGAACTTGAGGTCGTAGGCGATCTGGGCGGCGCGGGCCACGGCCTCCCGGAAGGGCACGTTGAAGCCGTGGACGAAGACCAGGACGTCGGCGGGCTGGCGGGCCTTGAGGGCCTGGACGAGGGTATCCTCGGTGAGGGT
>MGTY01000030.1:2273-33525 GCA_001799695.1 Elusimicrobia bacterium GWA2_69_24 | reverse complement strand
GCGTGTTCTCCACGAAGAGGTCCACGTCCCGCACGTGCACGGCCGTATCGCCGTAGGTGCGGGGCAGGTTCTCGTTGACCTCCAGCACCACCAGGTCCGCGGCCTCGAGTACGTCCTTCTCGTAGGTCACTCCCAAGGACAGGGAGACGAAGCCCTTCGCATCCATCGGGCTGCAGGTGCCGAAGAACACGTCGGGTTTGTGGGCATGCATCCGGTCCAGGGCCGCCCGGTGCAGCATGTTGGGGACGTAGGTCACCGTGCCGGTGCCCGCGGCCACGGCCGCCCGGGAACCCGGGGCGTGGAACCAGGAGCACAGCTCGAAGCGCCCGCGCATCTCCGGGTTCATGTAGAACTCGTAGGGCTTGAGCGTCAGCACCGAGAAGACCCGCACGTCCTCCACGCGGTCCGCGGCGAGGTGGAACTTGGACATGCAGCCCTGGGGCTCCGAGGCGCACTGGGCCACGATGACGTCCTGGCCCGAAAGGATGCGCCGGACCGCCTCCTCGGCGGAGACGAGTTTAGCCGCGTACTCCGCTTGCCACCGCCCCGCGCTCCGCGGGAGCGCCGTCAGGGTCGCGCCGGTCATGTCAGTAGTTCAGGGCCAGGCAGGCCATGGCATAGCCGCCGCCCGAGGAGCAGAGGACGAGCTTCTGGCCGCGGCGGAGCTTGCCCTGCCGGATGGCATCGTGCAGGGCCATGGGGATGCAGGCGGAACCCGTGTAGCCCCACTTGTCCATGATGCAGTGCGTCCGCTCCATGGGCAGGCCGAAGTGGGCCATGACCTCGTCGATCGTAACCTTGCGGATCTGGGTGAACACGTACATGTCGATGTCCGCGGGCCGCAGTCCGGCCTTGGCCAGGGTGGTCTCGATGAGGGGCGGCCACTGCTCTTTGTTGAGCGCGGCCGGGAACTTCTTGAGCAGGCGCACGTTGTGCTTGCCCGAGGAGAGCAGCTCCGGGCTCGCGACCGCCGCGGACCCGCCGCCGTAGATGCCCATGTAGTCCCAGTAGGAGCCGTCCGCGATGAGCTTGGAGGCCAGGAACCCACGGTGCCCTTGCTCGCGGCGCACGACCACCGCGCCCGCGCCGTCCCCGAACAGCGGGAAGGCGGCGGAGTCGTTGGGGTCGAGGAACTTGCTCATCGCGTACGTTCCGACCACGAGCGCCGTGGCGTACTGCTCGTCGCTGCGCAGGTACTTGACCGCGATGTCTAAGGCCGTCACGAAGCCCGAGCAGGCGCAGTTGACGTCGAAGGCTCCCGCGTTGCGGGCCCCGAGCTGGGCCTGCACGAAGGCCGCGGTCGCCGGGGACAGGAACGCCGGGGTGTCGGTGGCGACGATCAGCAGGTCCACCCCTTCCGGCCCTATCCCCGCGTCCTCCAGCGCGCGTTGCGCGGCCTTGACCGCGTGGTCGCCCGAGGACTCGTCGGGCGCCGAGTGGAAGCGCGCCCCGTGTCCGATCCGCTCGAACACCTTGGCCAGAGGGTCGCGGCCGAAGCGGGCGAACATCTCCTCGTTCGACACCAGCCGCTCCGGCAGATGCATCCCCGTCCCTATGATCTTGGGCATTACAGGACCAGTCCGCCGTCCACGCCGAGCACCTGTCCGGTGACGAAGGTCGCCGAGTCCGAGGCCAGGTAGAGGTAGGCGTTGCAGATGTCTTCCGGCTTGCCGAGCCGGCGCATGGGCGTCTTGTCCTTGATCCCGTCGAGGATGTTCTGGGGGACGGTCTGCAGCATCTCGGTCATGGTGAAGCCGGGGGCCACCGCGTTGACCGTGACGCCCTTGCGTCCGAGCTCCTTGGCCCAGGTCTTGGTCATGCCGATCATGCCGGCCTTGGCGGCCGCGTAGTTGGTCTGCCCGACGTTGCCGTAGACCCCCACGATGGAGGAGGTGTTGATGATGGCGCCCTTCTGGCGGGCGGTCATGGAGGGGAGCACGGCCTGGGTGCAGTTGAAGACCCCCTTGAGGTTCACGTCCAGGACCCGGTCCCAGTCGTCCTCGGTCATCTTGTGGAGCATGGCGTCGCGCGTGATGCCGGCGTTGTTGATGAGCACGTCCACCTGGCCCCATTGGGCGACGACCTTCTTGACCGCCAGGTCGACCGAGACGCGGTTCGACACATCGAGGGCCACCGATATCAGGGGCAGGGCGCCCGCGGGGTTCAAGTCCTTCTCCGCGGCCTCGAGCTGGGCCTCGTGGATGTCGCACATGGCGACCTTCGCCCCGCGCTCCAGGAACATGCGCACCGCGGTCTTGCCGATGCCCCGCGCCGCTCCCGTCACCATCACGACCTTGTCCTTCACGTTCATGACGACCTCCATGTCCGACGTTATCTAGGAAGGAGACCCCTCCTGAAAACCTCCGAGAACATGCCGATGACCTCGGTTTCCTCCATGCCGTAGAGACCTTTCACCCGGAAGAGGCGCTCCATGGTGAAGTAGTTGAAGAAGCTCCAGACCACCATCATCATGGCCGCGGCCGGGTCGATGCCTTCCGCCAGGCGGGGCGCCGGGCCGGGCCGGGAACGCAGGACGGCGGTGTAGCGGTCCCGCATCCCGGTGAAGAGCCGGGAGATGTGCTTGGCGTCGAACTCCACCACATCCACGTACATGAGCAGCATGTAGTCGCCGAACTTCTCGACCATCCGGCCGCTGGCCGCCCCCAGGGCCTCGATGTTGTCGGGGAAGTCCGTGCTCATGAACACCTTGTGCAGCGGCTGGGAGGGGGAGAAATACTCCTCCTCATAATCCTTGAGCAGGGTGGCGAACATGGCTTCCTTCGTGGGGAAGTGGTTGTAGATGTTTCCCAGGGAGACCCCGGCCTTCTCCGCGATCTCGCGGGTTGAGGTGCCGTGGAAGCCCTGCCTGCGGAACAGCACGGCGGCGGCCTTGAGGATGCGGTCCCGGTTCCCGGAACCCTTCTCGGCGCGGCGTGCGGGGGTCTTCATGACTGCCTCCTGGGCCTGATAATGAACGATCGTTCGTTCATTAGGTTAGCAGGAGAGTGGGCGTTTGTCAAGGGGGGCATGGGTCTATGCGGAGGCGGTTTCCAGGGCGGGGTGGGAGTCGGCGGGGGGCGCTTCGCCCCGTTCCACCCAGGCGACGAGTTCGTCGAAGGCCCGGTGGGCGTGGGGCATGAGGGGGTCGAGCCCCGGGATGAATTCGCAGTCCTTGTCCACGTGCGTGGCGCGCGCGCGGACCCGCAGGCGGTGCAGGGCCGAGCAGCCCGCGGAGGCCACGAGGTCCCGATAGGCGACCGCGTGGCTGCGGCAGGTGATCAGGAAGTCGAGCCCGCCGGCGAGCGAGATGAGGGGCTTGGCCAAGCGGCCCGTGAGGCAGGTCGCGGCCAGGCGTCCGGAGACCTGCGCCCGGCGAGCGGAGAGGTCGTAGTCCTGGAGGGGGCCGCCGTAATCCGGATCGAGATCGCCCAGGCAGAGCAGCAAGGTGGGCTCCCAGTAGGCGCCGCGACAGAGCGCGAGCAGGCCGTCGTTCTGAGGCTCCGCCGGATAGCCCGCGGCGCGCAGGGCGGCCCGGTCCAGGGGCTGGGCGTCCGCGGCGCGCAGGGCGGCGGGAAGCTGGGAGAGAAGGTTGTCCTGGGCGGTCCACAGCACGCCCGAGACCTCCACCGCCCCGTCGAACAGGGAGGGGTCGCGCTCCACCGCGCAGCGCGCCAGGTAGCCGCCGTTGGAGACTCCGACCGCGTAGGTCCGTCCCGGGACCCGGCCGCGGGCCCGCCGCAGCTCGACGCGCGACAGTTCGGCCAGGGCCTTGAGCCTGGGGTACCAGCGCGCCAGGCCGCATTCGGGCGCCTGCGGTACGTAGAGGAGGTCGCCGTCGGCCGCGACGCGCAGGCCTTTATCGGTGCACGCGAAAGCGCAGCCCTCCTGGAGCAGCTTGTCGGCCCAGTAGAGGTCGTAGCCGCGCACGCCGCACAGGCCCGGAGAGCCGGCGATGACAAGCCGGCCGTTCCAGGCCGTCGGTACGCGGAGGAGGTAGCGTCCCCAGGAGTCCCCGGGCAGGGTCCCCGCGATCTGCAGGCCGGGCACGGGGCCCGCGAGCCGGGTCCAGAAGCCCTGCGGCGGAGCCGCCAGGACCGCGTCGGAGTGGACCCTCATGAGGAGGCGGTCCGAGAAGGTGCTGAGGTCCGAGACCTCCCGCTCGATGCGCTCGGAGCGGAGGGTCTCGGAAGGCCGGAAGGCGAAGGCGCGGAAGGGCTTCATCGGCGCAGCAGCTCTCCCATCGCCGCCGGCTGCTTGAGCGGGAAGTAGTGGTCGCCGTCGACCACGAAGAGGCGGAACAGCCCGTCCGGGCTCCGCAGGACGGTGTCGGCGGGAGGCGCGGCTTCCGGGGCCGCGATGCCCATAAGGTCCAAGAGGAGCTTGGCGCTCACCCAGGGGATGAGCTGGTCATCGTGGGAGTGCACCACGTCGATCCGGACGCCGAGACGGCGCAGGAGCGCGACGTCGGACTTGCGGAACTCCAGCTTGGAAGTGTCGTTGGCCCGCCGCAGGAGGGCTTCCTGCCAGCCTCTGTCCTGCGCGTTCCGGGCGACCTTCTCCAGGAGGTCCCGCCTGATGAAGTCGATGGCGGGGGCCCAGGGTTCGGCCAGATGCTTGCGCAGCTCGTCCACCGCGCCTTTGGACGCGAGAGCGAGGACCGCTTCGCGCTGCAGCCTCCAGGCCGCCAGGCCGGCGCGTATGGAAGGGGCGGCGACCGGGTTGAGCCGCGCGGCCGCCTCCCAGGCGGCGGCGTAGGAATCCATCATGTCCAGCCATTGGACGAGCATGCGTATGGCCTTGGCCATCTCGGCGTACTGCGCGCCCGCGGCCGTCTCGCTGTCGCCGTAGTGGGTGGTCGCGTTGATGAGGGTCACGCGCGCCCCGCGCAGCAGCGCGAGCGCCTGCCGGACTTCGGGGTCGCGGCGGAGCTGGAGCATCCGCTGGAAGACCAGAACGGAATAGGAGTGCAGGGCGAGGTCGATCCGTCCGGAGCCGGAGCGCCGGCCGGCGGTGACGATCATCCGTGCCAGGTCCAGCGCGTCGGCGTCGTAGACCCTGGTCGTCGGAGCCCAGGGGGAGGGGGCGTGCCCGCGCAGCCAGAGGAAGTACTGGTCGGCCGCGGGCCGCGCTTCGGCCGTGAAGATGGATTCGTAGCTCTCGGCGAGGGCCAGCCCGCCCGCGTAGACGGTGGGCGTCTGGGCCGGGTAGGAGCCCTGCCGGGACCTGAAGTGCAAAGTGCCGCCGTCCGCGCCGCGGAAGGTGTCCGCGGTCCATCCGGGCGCTTCGCCTCCTGCGGCGGGGACGGGGTGCGATGCCGTCGCGCGCCTTCCGGTTCCGTCGAAAAGGACGGACGCGTCGTGGCTGCCGAACTCCGCGGAAACGCCTTTTCGGGCGGCGGGGAGCATGGAGGCGCCCGCCGCGGCCGCGCCCAGGGCGGAGGCTCGCGCGGGGCTGACAGCCTGGAGGACCGGGGCTGGCGTCTTCAGGGCCTCCGCCGAGGGTCCGGCGATCGCGGCCTGGGGCAGATGCAGCGCGGGGGTCCCGGTCAAAGACGGGGCTAGGCCGAGGGAGGGGGACAGCGTGAAGACGGGGGTGGGCGACGAGAGGGGCGCGGTGAGCGAGGGGAGCTGGAGCGTCGGGATGACGCCGCCGAGCGCGGGCCCAGAGATGCGGACCGCGGGGGCGACGACCGCGGCCGCGCGCAGCGGCGCCGGCAGGGAGCCGATGGCGAGGGTCAGCGCGAGGAGGCGGTGCATCATCCTACGGGTATCATAGTGCTTGCCGCGGCGCGGCGTATGGGTCGTACGGGCCTAAGACCCGGCGTTAATCGCTCTAGGGGGGCGTGGGTCCAGGGGCCTATGAAAATGAACGGTCGTTCATTCACTACGACGAGGGCCCCTCGCGCCCCGCTCAGGGCAGCCTGGCGTTGGGATAGGCTCTTAGCTACAATACCCCGCATGAGCGATGCGAGCGATCTGCTGCGCAAGCACAGGCTGACGACGCCGGCCGTCACGTTCGCGGCGCGCTCGGCCTACGTGGCGGTCTGGCTGAGCCTCGCCTGGTCCCTGGCGCTCTTCGCCCATATGGGGAAGCTCGGGATCGCGCGCGGCGGGCTGGGGGAGCGGGTCGCCCACGTCCTGCTCGCGCTGGGACTCCACGCCCTGGCGGTGACGGGCATCCGCCCCTCGCTCGAGCGCCTGTGGCTCCCCGACAACCGCCGGGTCTTCGCGGCCGCCGCGGGGCTCATCCTCCTGTCTTTGCCCGCCGCCCTGGCCGCCGGTCCCTTGCTCGGAATCTCCGCCGCGCTCCTCATCTTCGCCAGCGTCCTCTGCGTCCGGGTGAACGCGGCCTCGGCCCCGGAGCGGGACCCCGCCGAGAATCTTTATGCCGCGCTGAGCGCCGCCCTGGGGCTGTTCCTGGTCGCGGCGGCCGTCGCGGGGTTCCGGGACGTCCCGAAGACCGAACTCTACGGTTGGAGCATCGGCACCGAGGAAGCGGCCGCGGCCGCGCGGAGGCGCCAGACCCCGGATGAGGCGATGTTCACGATGCGGCGCCTGAGCCCGCGCTCCATCGGAGCGTTCCCGCGGCCGGTCGCCGCCGAGCTGCGGGACGCGGGCTGTACGGTGCCGCAGAGCGCCTTCGAGAGCCGCGACCACAATTTCTTCAGCGCGCCGCTGCAGGACCCCCGGCGCTTCGACTGGGCCGTGCTGTGCTCGCGCGGCACCGACACCGCGATCCACGTGGTCTGGGCCGATCCCAAGGCTCCCGGGGCCTGTCCCAGCGAGCTGGCGCGGGTCAACGACAAGGACCATCTCCTGGAGGTCGGCAAGGGTCGGCTGGGCTATTCCCGCTTGATACGGCCCGCCCAGCAAGGGTTCCTCCTCAACAGGGACCTATCCCCGGATGAAGCCGCGCTCAGCCTTCCCCTCGGGGTCCTGGGGATCGAGGACGAGTCCGTTGACCGCGAATCCAGGGTCCACTACTGCATCGACGGGGTCTGGGTCTCGGTCACCGGGGTCCGGCGCTTCGGGACCGAGAAACGCACCGCCGGGACGGGGGAGATCCGCGGCGCCCCCATGCCGCATGAGCTGCACGGGAACCCCATCCAATGATGATCCGCTGCTGGGGCTGCCGGGGCAGCCTGCCGGTGTCCGGGCCCGAATACCTGCGCTACGGAGGGGATACGACCTGCCTGGAGCTCCGGACCGCCGAGGGCGAGTTGGTCGTCGTCGACGCGGGTTCCGGGATCCGCGCCCTGGGCAACAGCGCCCTGAAGGAGGGATTGAAACGGTTCCACATCATCTTCTCGCACGCCCATCTGGATCACGTGATGGGCTTCCCTTTCTTCAAACCGGCCTATCGGCCGCAGACGGAACTCATCTTCTACGGGTGTCCCTTCGCGCACAAGTCGATCAAGAGCATGATCGACCTCACCATGAGCCCGCCGACCTTTCCGGTGCGCTTCGAGGAGATGGCGGCGAAGAAGGAATTCCGGGGGGACTGCCTGGCGCCGTTCGCCATCGGCTCCCTGCGCGTCCAGCCCATCCTGCTCAGTCACCCGAACCAGGGGATCGGCTACAAGTTCACCGAGGGGGGGAGCAGCTTCGTCTTCCTCACGGACAACGAGTTCGGCTTCCCGCATCCCGGCGGGCTCCAATTCGAGGCCTACCGGGACTTTTGCGCCGGGGCGGACCTGCTCGTCCATGACGCGGAGTTCACCCCCGAGGAGTATCGGCTCACGCGCTCCTGGGGGCACACGCCGTATCCGGAGGCCGTGCGGCTGGCCCTGGCGGCCGGCGTCAAGCGGCTGGGACTCACCCATCACAACCAGGATCGCTCGGACGACGGCATGGACGCGCTGCTGGCCGACGCCCGCCGCATCATCCAGGAGGCGGGCTCCGGCATGGAATGCTTCGCCCTCCGGACCGGATGGGAAATCCGGCTCTGAGGCGCTTCTTCCCGGCCGCGGTCTTCCTTTATATGGCCGGGCTGTACGGCTTCCTCCATATGCAGGCGGGGGGACTGGCCGAGCGCGCGGGTTATTTCCACGCGCGCTTCGCCGGAATGCTGCCCGAGCTGGGCCTGGCCCGGAGCTTCGCCTGGATCCAAGCCGGGGCCCTCGGGGAGCGGTTCTTCGACCCCGCCTTCCTTTATCATGCCCTGCTCGCCCCTTTCGCCCGGGGCGCGGAACCGCTGGGGGGCTTCCTCCTGGGCTCGACCCTGCTCAGCGCGTCCTTGTTCCCGCTCCTGCACGGCTTCCTGGCGCGCCAGCGGGTCCCGGCGCCCTGGGTGCCGACCTTGCTGCTGGCCTGCCTGGGCTCGCCGTTCCTCCTGCGCCTATGGTTCACGGACTCGCACGTGCTGGCGAGCCTCCTGCTGGTCGCGGGTCTGGCGCCGCTCATCGAGGAGCGCTGGCGTTGGGCCTTGGCGTTCGGGGTCCTGTGGTCGTGGAGCCGCGCCTTCGTCTTCGTCTACCCGGCGGTCGCCCTGATCTTCGCCGCCGCCCGCTGGTCGGGCGGCGAGGCGACGGACGAAGAGGGGGGCAGGCTTCCCAGAGCCTTCGATTGGCGCTCTCCGGCCGCCGCCGCCGCCGGTCTGGCCGCCGGCCTCCTGCTGCATCCGCAATCCCCCGCCGGGCTCACGGCGTTGGCGAGCCAGGCGGGGGCGGCCTTCGAATCCTTCCGCGCGGGGAGCGTCGCCGCGGTGGCCGCGAGCGGGGACTGGGTAACGCCGTATTCGCCGCGGGGGATCTGGCACGTCTATCCCCTGGTCACGGCCCTCGTGCTCAGCGGCGGGTTCGCCTGCTGGCAGGAGAAGGGCGGCCTGCGCAGCGAGACCCTGGGGCTCCTGGCCGCGGCGGGTTTCGGCCTGGTCATGACGTTGGGGACCCAGAGCGGCATCGAATACGCGGCTCCTCTGACCGCGGCGGCTTTCGGCCTGCTGTGGCGGGATTCCCTGTGGGGACTCGCGGGACCCCTGCGCGCGTGGGCCGAGGCGGGCCGCCGGCGCCGGGTCCTGGCCGGCATCTTCGCGGCGGCCGTGCTGGCTCAGGCGGCCGTGCTGGCGCCGCTATTGCCGCAGATCCGGGGCCTGCGCCCTCCGCGTTTCCGCGGCGCCGCGGCCTGGCTGGCGGCGAACCTCGCCCCCGGCGAGACGGCCGCGAACCTCTGGTGGAGCGATTTCCCCGAGCTGTTCTATGACGGCCGGAGTCAGCGCTACCTGGCGGGGCTGGAACCCTTCTACGGCCGCGGTCCGGCCGATTCGGCCGGGGCGAGGCTGGAGCGGATGCGCTCCGGCATGGACCCCATCGACCCCAGCTGGCTGAGCCGGACCTTCGGCGCCCGTTTCCTGGTGCTGCGCGCCGGCTACGTGAAGCACTATCCCCAGTTGGCCGGGTGGCGCAGCGTCTACCGGGATACCGCCGCCGCCGTCTACGAGCTCCCCGCCCTGCCATGAGCCGTCTCTTCGGCGGGTTCCGCGCGGGTCCGACGCTCTACCTCATATGGACGGCGCTGACGCTGGGGCTGGCCTTCGGAAAGGGCGGCCTGTCCAAGGACAACCTCGTCCATGGGGGCGCGCTGCTCTTCCTCCTGCTGCAGATGGGGTTCGCATACGCGCGGAGATCCCCTATCGATAAGCCCTTGCGTTGGTTCATGTGGCGCGGCCTGGCGGGGGCGGCTGTGGTGGAGGGCCTCCATATGTTCTCCAATCCGGTCTTCCCCAGCCTGGCGGTGAGCGCATCGACGCCGTTCCTCCAGGTTTTGCGCAATTACGCGATCGATCTGCTGTTCACCCTGCCCGTCTATCTGGCCGTCTTCGGTTGGATCGGGTTCCTCATCAGACGCTATCGTTTCGGACGCTGGGAGTACGCCCTCCTGGTGAGCGCGGGACAGGCCTTGGGGGATGGGATCTCCATGTGGCGGGCCGATCCGATGATGTTATTGCTGCTGCCGTACGTCATGCTGAACTATCAGGCGATGAGCGCGGCTGCGTACTGGACCGTGGCCGACCAGTTGCCGGAGCCCCGCCCGGACGGCTCCTGGCGGAAATGGGCGGGGACGCTGGCGGGCCTGCCGCTCATCTACTGGACCGGCGCGGTCATCCTCTTCACGGTCGCGCGCTGCTTCGGGTTCCGCGGGGCCTGAGGGCGGAGTCCGTCGTCGTCCATCAGTCGGCTCATGCCGCGATGTTCTCTGGCGGGGCCGAAAATTGCATAATCAACCGATGCGTCGAGGATGGGTTCAGCGCGGAGGGAGCCTCGCGGCTCTGTCGCTGTTCATGGCGTGCGGCAATGGTGAGTCCATCCCATCCGTGCAGCTTTCGTCGACCCAGGGGGAATCCGCCGTTTCCGCAGGGTCCGCGGCGCCGCTGAGGTTCGCTCTTTCTTCCATATCTTCCCCGCGCAAGAACCTCTCGGATTACGAGGAGATAATGCGGTACATCGGCCGCAAGCTCGGACGGCCCGTGGAACTGGTGCAGCGCGAGACCTATGCCGAGGTCCTGGCGCTCATCGAACGCCGGGCCGTCGACGCGGCCCTGGTCTGCAGCGGTCCGTACGTGGAGGGTCACGATAAGTTCGGCGCCGAGATCCTCGCAGCGCCCCTGGTATTGGGGAAGTCCACCTATCACGCTTGCGTCATCGTCCACCGGGACAGCCCCTGCCGCAGCTTGTCCGACCTGCGCGGCAGGAGTTTCGCGCTGACCGATCCCTTATCCACCAGCGGCAGCATCTTCCCCGTCGCAGCCGTTCGGCGCCTGGGAATGAGCCCGGACCGGTTCTTCTCCAAGATCATCTACACCCACGGTCACGACAATTCCATCCGGGCCGTCGCGGAGCGGCTCGTGGACGGAGCGGCCGTGCATCAAGCCGTGTTGGAAGGACTCGCGATGGACGCCCCGGCGCTGGCGGCCAAGGTCCGGGTCGTCGACCGTTCTCCCGAATTCGGCATCCATCCCCTGGTCGTCCACCCGGCCCTGGACCCGGAGTTGAAGAGTCTCTTGCGCGAAGCCTTCTTGGCCATGGCTGATGACCCCGAGGGGCGCCGCCTGCTTCGGCTCGCCCGGATCGAGCAGTTCGTCCTGCAGCCGGATTCCGCTTACGACAGCGTGCGCGCGATGCGCGGCGAGTCTCGGAAGTCCGCGGCCCGCGCCCGATGACACGGCGGCCCGGCTTGGTCGCCCGGCTGGGCAGCCTGGGATTGCGGCGGAAGATCATGGCGGGGGCGCTGCTGCTCGTGATGGTGTTCGGCTCGGCCGTCATGGGCAGCATCCATCACGGCCTGGCGGAACTCCTGCGCGACGAGTTGTCCCGGCGGGGGCGGACCACCGCGGAGCTCCTGGGCCGTGCTGCGGAGCAATTCGTCCTCACCGACAACGTCTACGCTCTCCACGACCTCATCTCGGAGGCGGTCCGGACTCGCGAAGACGTGCGCTACGTGTTCGTCGCTGACGCGGGCGGCGGCGTGATCGCCCACACCTTCCCGCAAGGCATGCCGGCGGGACTCCCGCAGGCCCATCCCGCCGGCCCCCGGGACGTACAGCTGCTGCGGACGGAGGAAGGGTTCCTGCAGGACGTATCGCGGCCTCTGCTGGACGGCAGGCTGGGGGCGATCCACGTGGGCATCAAGGAGCAGTCGGTGCGCCGGCGCGTCGCTCGGATGGCCTTCGGCTGGGGGGTGCTGGCAGCCGTCGCCCTCATCCTGGGGCTGATCGCCGCGCATTGGCTCACCAGCCGGCTCTGCGGCCGCATCCAGAACCTCATCGAAGCCGCGCGGTCGGTGGGGTCCGGGAATCTCGAAGCCCGCGCCCGAGGCGGGTCCGGCGACGAGGTCGGCCAACTGGCCGCGGAGTTCAACAAGATGGCCGAGAACCTGAAGTCGTCGCAGGATCAGCTCATCCGGGCCGGCCGGCTCGCGGCCATCGGCGAACTGGCCAGCTGTGTCTCTCATGAAGTAAATAATCCCCTCAACCACATGTCTTTCTGCGCGCAGGCGCTTTGGGAGCGTTCCGCAGCGCCGGCCTTGCGGGCGCAGCCGGGGTTCGAGGATTTCCCGGAATATCTGACGGCGATAAGGAATGAGATCTTCCGGTGCAAGAAGATCACTTCCGGGTTGTTGGATTTCGCGCGGCAGCGAGAACCGCGGTGGGCCAGCGTCCACATCAATGCCGTGGTGGCGGACACCGTGCCTCTGATCGAGCAGCGCTGCCAAAAGGCGGGAATCCATGTGCGTTTGGAGCTCTCCGAGGGATTGCCCCCGTTGCAGGCCGACGGCGACCAGCTTCGGCAGGTCCTGTTGAACCTCTGCCTCAACGCCGTGGACCAGATGCCGGCGGGCGGACACCTGACGGTCCGGACGTGTGCGGTCGACGCCGGCGTGCGGCTCTCCGTCGGGGATACGGGCCCCGGGGTGCGGGTTGCGGACCTGGCGAAGCTGTTCACTCCGTTCTTCAGCACCAAGACGCAGGGGGAGGGGACCGGGCTGGGTCTGGCGATCTGCCAGAGGATCGTCGAGGGCCACGGCGGGCGGATCGCGGCGATAAGCCCGTCCGGCGGGGGGGCGAACTTCGAGGTTTATCTGCCGGCGAAGCCTGCCCAGAGGCCGGCCGCGGCCTGGGAGTCTCCGGGAGGAATGTCATGAGTCAGGTCCCTGCCGTCCTCGTGGTGGATGACGAGCGTGGATTCTGCGCCACGCTCTGCAAAGAGTTCGTCCGTAAAGGCTATCCGGTCCGCGCGGCGCACGACCGCGCCGGGGCTTTGGTCGAACTGGCGGCCGAACGGGCGGACGTCGCGCTCATCGATCTTTCTCTCGGCAAGGATGACGGAGTGGAGCTCCTGCGCGAGGTGCGGCGGGAGTATCCGACGGTCCAGGTCATCATGCTCACAGGCAACGCGACGGTCGAGACGGCGATCGAAGCCATGAAACTCGGAGCCTACGATTACCTGACCAAGCCCTGTCATCCCGAGGAACTCCTCTTGCTCATCGGCAGGGCTTTCGAGGCCGCGCGGATGCGGCGGGAGAACGAAGTGCTCAAGTCCGAACTGACTCGCCAGGGCGGCGGCTCGGAGCTGATCGGGAAGAGTTCCCGGATGGAGGAGCTCCGGGGCCTGGTCCGCAAGATCGCACCGGCCGAGTCCCCGATCCTCATATCAGGGGAGACGGGCGTAGGGAAGGAGCTGGTCGCCAGGATGTTCCATGCCGAGAGCCGGCGCCGCGACGGCCCCTTCATCGCGCTGAACTGCTCCGCTTTCCAGGAGACCCTGCTGGAGAGCGAGCTGTTCGGCTACGAAAGGGGAGCCTTCACGGGGGCCGTCGGCCGCAAGCCGGGGCTCATAGAGCTGGCTGACGGCGGCACCCTGTTCCTGGATGAGATCGGGACCATGTCGCCGGGGGTCCAGATGAAGCTGCTCCGCTTCCTGGACTCCGGGGAATACCGCAGACTCGGCGGCACCCAGAGCTTGCGATCCAAAGCCCGAGTCCTGAGCGCCACGAACCAGGACCTGGGCGCCGCGATCCAGGACGGCAGATTCCGGGAGGACTTGTTCTACCGGATCAACGTCGTGCGCGTGGAAGTCCCCGCTTTGCGGGAGCGCAAGGAGGACATCCAGGTCCTCGCGGAGCATTTCCTCGCGGAGTTCCGCGCCCGCGGCGGGCGGGGCCCCGTGCGGCTGAGCCGTGCCGCCCGGGACGTCCTCGCCGCGTATGATTGGCCGGGAAATGTGCGGGAACTCAAGAACGCGGTGGAACGCGCCTATTTGTTCGGGGAGGGGAAGGAAGTCCAGCCCGATGATTTCCGCCTCCTGCCGCGGCCCGCCCAGCCGTCCCAGGCGCCGCAGCTGTCCCCGGATTCCTCCCTCGCGGCCGTGGAGAAGGAGCATATCCTGCGGGTCCTGAACCAAGCGCAGGGCAGCAGGACGCGCGCCGCGGCCATCTTGGGCATCGACGCCAAGACCCTCTACAACAAGCTGAAGTCGTACTGAGTCGGGAAAGATTCCCGAAGGGACCCGGGAGAATCTCCCGGAACGCCGCATCCCGCGCCCACCGGATCCGTCGCCCGCGATCGTCATCCCACCGGATCTCCGACGGAGATCATCGTCATGCCGCGAAATCTCCGGTTTTTGCGCCGTTTGGATGGGCTGTTGCAGTATGACCCTGTGAAGAACGGGGCCGATCATCGGACGCGAACGCCTGGGTCAGGCGGCGGGCGCATCGATTTCAACCGCTGCTCCATAAGATATGCAGGAGGGGTACATGACACGTTTGATCATCAACGCAATGCTCGCCATGGCCGTCGCCCTGGTCTCGGCGACGACGGCCTTCGCCGCGGCGGAGAAGGTCGGCGCCGCCGCCTGCGCGGGCTGCCATGCCGATAAGGCGGATTCCCTCAAGGGGACCGCGCATGGCAAACGCCTGGAAGCGATCAAGGGCGTCGCGCCGGAGCAGGCCTGCGAGACCTGCCACGGGGCGGGTTCCCTGCACGCCGAGGCCGGCGACACGAAGGAGATCTTCAACCCGGGAAAGGCCCTCGGGGAGAAGGCCTCCGAGGCCTGTCTGAACTGCCATTCCGGCGACCGGACGCGCATGTTCTGGGCGGGCAGCGCCCACGACGGCAAGGGCGAAAGCTGCGTCTCCTGCCACAAGGTCCATGGCGGCACCGACCTGCTCCTTAAAAAGAAGACCGAGGTCGAACTCTGTCTTTCCTGCCACAAGGACGTGAAAGCCGATATCGCCAAACGCTCCAAGCACCCCCTGCGCGATTCCTCCTCCAAGACCGGCGAGGGGAAGATGACCTGCTCCTCCTGCCACAATCCTCACGGTTCGCGCAGCGAAAAGCTCATCGCGGCCAAGTCCATCAACGACAAGTGCTACGAGTGCCACACCGAGAAGCAGGCCGCCGTCCTCTGGGAGCACGCGCCGGTCAAGGAGGACTGCATGACCTGCCACTCCCCGCACGGTTCCTCCAACGACAAGCTCCTGGTCGTGAAGGTCCCGCGCCTTTGCCAGTCCTGCCACATGCAGGGACGGCATCAGTCCGGGACCCTGGCCGCGAACTCGGCCTACGCGACCGGCCGCGCCTGTCTGGGCTGCCATTCCATGGTCCACGGCTCGAACCACCCTTCGGGCGCGGTCCTGCAGCGTTAAAGCGGATTTCACCGGCTACGACCAAAGAGGAGAACACATGATCAGAATCCATCGCATGATCCACTTGGGACTCTCCCTGTCCCTGGCGTTTCTGGCCGCATCGGCCGCGGCGGAAATGCGGGTCGCTTCCAGCGACCTCAACATCGGCGGCCAGAAGAAGAGCGTAGCCGGTTCCGAGGAACGGTTTCAGGAGTACCGCGATCTGCGCGACGGCTTCCTCATCAACGACATCCTCCTGCGCCTGGAGGGGGAGACGTCGCCGTATTTCATGAACTTCAAGGCCCGCAACGCGGCGCGGGCGGACGAGTCCTATAAGGTCCGGGGCGGCGCCTACGGCAAATGGGACATCGCCGCGTCCTATGACCGGACCCCGCACAACTACTACACGGGGACGATGATCCTCGGCAACGCCGGCACCGGGCGGCTCACCTTCAGCGACCAGGTGACGCGCAGCTACCTGGAAGCGAACGAGCAGACCCGCCAGGACCGCGGCAGTCTCGCCCGGACCGACGCGACCCTCGAAGACTCCCTGCAGCAGGCGGTCATCCGCGACCTCATCTCGGGCGCGGACCCGATGTCCTTCAAACTGCAGCGCGAACGCTCCTCCCTGTCCTTGGGTCTCAACCTCGCCCCCGAGGTCAAGACCTGGGTCAAGGTCAACCACGAGAAGCGCGACGGCGCGCGGCCGATGGGTTCGGGCACTTACGAACGGTACTTCCAGCCTTTCCCCAACAACGCGACGACGCATTTTGAGGACCAGTTCGTGCTCACCGGCACGGAATTGGTCGAGCCCATCCACTACTACACCACCACCCTGAACGCGGGCGGAGGCGTCTACAAGAAGGGCTGGCTGGCGGACGTCGAGTACACCTTCACCGACTTCCACAACAGCGACCGCACCCTCCGGTGGGCCAATCCCTTCCGGACCACGGACGCGGGCGCCAAGAGCGAACTCGGTGCCAACGCCAACTCCTACGACCGCAGCCGGTTCGTCGAGGGGCAGCTGTCCTTGCCGCCCTCGAGCCAATCCCACGACGTCGTGCTGTCGGGCTCGGTGGAACTGCCCCTGCACAGCCGGTTCACCGGCAGCCTGAGCTACGGGCTCATCAACCAGCGCGAACTGCTGGCGCCCTACACCCTCAACTCCGCCATCGCGGGCGTCAACGGGGCGCCCGCCAACGTCACCACCGAGGGTGCGACGCCGGTGCAGCGCTTCAACGGCGAGATCTGGACCCTTACCCAGAGCTACGCCCTCACCAGCAGGCCCATCGATTCGCTGGGGGCCTCGCTCAAGTACCGGTACTACGACTACAAGAACCAGTCCGACCGCATCGCGTTCCCCGGCTACGCGGGCTTCGGCGAATCTTACTGGCGGACGACCCGAAACGACTCGGGCGCCCCTGTCCAGAACGACGCCGCCTCCTATACCCGGCAGACCACGACGCTCGGCGTCGATTACCAACTCGCCCAGCCCCTCAACGTCGAGGCCGACCTCCTCTGGGACCGCTACGACCATAAACAGCAGCGCATCGACGGGACCGATGAGGTGGGGGCGGGCACGGGCTTCGTCTACAAGCCCGTGAAGGTCGCCAGCCTGAAAGGCTCCTACCATTGGGCGCACCGCACCGTGCAGAACTACAAGGGGGGGGCGACGAAGGCCAACCCCGAGGCCAAGGGTTTGGCGAACTTCAACTGGGCGGATCGCATCCGCCAGCGCACGAACCTGCGCGCGGAGCTCACCCCCGCGGAAGCCCTTTCCTTCGGGTTCGGCGGTCAGTATCAGGACGACGCCTACGGCGCCGGCGACCGCTTCGGCTACAAGAGCCAGAAGAACCTCATGGGCAGCGTGGACGCGAGCTACGACCTTTCCGAGAACTTCTCGGTCTCGGCGAACTACGTCCGCGAGCGCCGGAAAGGGCTGATCCAGAACGCGGCCAAGGACGACGCCTTTAATTTGGCGGGAGCTTTGGACGACGACTTCGCGGCGGACAACTTCAACCCGTTCAACTACTGGAACACGGAGATCACGGAGGACGTGGACACGATCGGCTTCGAGGCGACGCTGCGCCCCATCCCCGAGAAGGTCGCGCTCAATGCGGGCTACGAGTTCTCCGAGAGCCGGATGCGCTTCGACACCTGGAACCCCAATGCCGAGGGCGCGACCGCGGCCGGAGAGGACGGCGCGAAGCTCCTCAACGGCGCCGCCCAGGTCTGGCCCGTGGTGGTCAACCGGCAGCACGACCTCCGCGTGGGCGGCTCGTACCAGATGCTCAAGAACCTGAAAGTGGGCCTGAATTACCTGTTCTCATGGTATCAGGTCAACGACTTCACCAACAACGCGTCCTACTTGAGCGGCGCTTCGGGGGAGAACACGACCAAGCTGGTCCGGATCGGGGACAAGCACTACGACTATACGGCACACATGGTGGGGACCTATCTCGCCTATCAGTTCTGAGGCTGGCGCAGGATCCCCGGGCGGGTGGATTCGGCTGCCCTGTCCGGGAAAGCCGGACCTTCTTAAACGCCGGGACCCCGGACTCTCCGCCGCGGGTCCCGGCGCTCGTTTCTGGAGGGAGGCTATTCCAGGACGACCTTGAAGCGGATGCGCAGGCCGTAGAACGAGGCGAGGTCGCCGCGGCCCATGAACTTCCCGGCGAGCAGGGCGAAGCGGGTCAGGCGGGCCTGGTCCGGGACCTCCCCATCGCGGCGCGCGAGTTCCTGATAGGCCCGGGAATCGAGCGGGTCCAGCCGCGGCCGGTACGCCCCCAGGTCCATGGCGAACCGGTCCAGGGCGAGGGCGGGGAGGACGCGCAGCCGGAACGTCCCCGCTCCGGCCGGCACGGCGGACAGCGCCCAGAGGATGGCGGCGGTCGCGGCGAGGCGGCTTCGGCGGGTCGCGGTCATGGCGTCTGACCTCAGTGTAGCCGCAACCCGTATCCGAATCATTTCACATTCGTCACCCCGGCGAAAGCCGGGGTCCAGGCACGCTGGATACCGGCTTCCGCCGGTATGACGTAGTGGATGTCGGGACGAAACGAACTACACTAGCCCAGGGCTTCCATCCCGTCCCGGCGCAGCTTGCGCCGCAGGAGGGTCGCGCGCAGGAAGTCGCGGTCCTGGGGCTCCAGGGCCTTGCCGGCCAGCATCTGGATGTGCGCCGGCTGGGCGAGGACGACCAGTTCGTTGACGGCGTTGAGGTCCGCGGGCATGGCCCAGCCCAAGGACAGCCCCATGCGCACGCGGGAGAGGTGCTGCATCGCCTCTTCGTAGGAGATGAGGCGGGCGCTGAAGAGGACGGCGAGGGAGCGGTAGACGAGGTCCTCCAGGTGCGTCTTGCGCGATCCCGTGGAGAGTTCCCGGCGCGCGATTGATTCCGCGTCGACCAGGCGGGAGACCGCCGTGGTGACGCCCGCGATGAGCTCCTCCTCGGTCGGCCCCAGGGCGACCGCGTTGGATATCTGGTAGAAATCCCCCATGACCTTGGTGCCTTCGCCGTAGAGGCCCCGGGTGATGACGCCGTGGCGGGAGAGTTCTTCGAGGGTGGAGTTGATCTGGCCCGTGAGGGACAGCCCGATCAGGTGCACCAGGCAGGAGGCCCGCATGCCGGTGCCGGTGTTGGTCGGGCAGGCGGCCAGGAAGCCCCATTCCGGATGGAAGGCCAGGTCCAGGGAGGCGCCCAGTTCGTTGTCGAGCTTCAGCGCCTGGGTCAGGACTTCCTTGAGCGCCAGTCCCGAGTCGATGGCCTGCAGGCGGAGATGGTCTTCCTCGTTGACCATGAGGCTGAGCACGTCGCGCTCTCCCACCGCGACCCCGCGCTGGACCGGCTGGGAGGCCAGGAGGTTGCTGATGAGGTGTCGCTCGACCAGGAACAGCCGGTCCACGTCGTCGGCCTCGTCCAGTTCGATGCGCGCGCCTTCTTTGAGCGAGGGACAGCGGGCGGCCGCGGAGAAGGCTTCGCTGAGGACGGCGGCGAGGACCTTCTTCCCGGCGCGGGCGGGGAAGGGGTGCCGGCTCAGGTTCCGGGCCAGACGCACCCGGGAGGAGAGGACCACCTCATGGCGCGGGCCGGTGGGAGAGGCCCAGCCCATCTTGCTCGACAGCATGTTGTGGAGCAGCATCAGAGCTTCCTCAGGAGGTCCCGCAGGCGCGCGGCCTCCTCGAAATCTTCCTTATGGACCGCTTCGGCCAGCCGGCGGCGCAGTTCCTCGGCCGACTGGGGGGCGCGGGCCGGGGCCCGGCCGGCATGCTTGGTGCTTCCGTGGTATTTCTTCAGGACCGCCGAGAGCTGGGGGGCGAAAGTCTGGTAACAGTCCGTGCAGCCGAGCAGGCCGCCCTGCTGGAACTCCTCGTAGCGGAGGCCGCAGCGGGGGCAGGGGGGAGGATCGGCCGCGGGGGCCTGGTGCAGGCCCTGGTCGACCATCATGGAGAGCAGGCTGTAGAGCGGGGAGGCCGCGTCCACGGCGGCCCCCTCCGCGGCGCGGGCGCAGTCCAGGCAGAGGTGGTACTCGCGGATCTTGTTGCCGGTGAGCTGCTTGTAGAAGACCGCCGCCTCGTTCTTTCCGCAGCGGGAACAGGTCATCTCAATTCTCCAGGATGCGTCCGTCGCGCAGGTGTATGGCCCGCGTGGAGAAACTCGCGGCGCCCTCGTTATGGGTGACCATCAGCACCGCCACCCGGAACCGCTCGCAGAGCACCTTGAGCTGGTCGAATACCGCTTCCGCGTTCTGCCGGTCGAGGTTCCCCGTGGGCTCGTCCGCCAGGAGCAGGCTGGGGCGGTTGATTAGCGCCCGGGCGATGGCCGCGCGCTGGCGCTCCCCGCCGGAGAGCTGGGTGGGGAACCGGTCGCGCAAGCTCGCGATGCCCAGGGTCTCCAGGAGCTCGCGCGCGTGGGCCTCCAGCTTCGGACCCCGGATCCCGCCGATGCGGCCCGGAAGGGTCACGTTCTCGAGCACCGAGAACTCGGACAGGAGCGAGTCGAACTGGAACACGAAGCCCAGGCCGCGGTTGCGGAGCTTGGCCTGGTGCCGTTCGGACAGGCCGGCCGTATGCTTGCCCAGCACGCGGATCTCCCCGGAGGAGGGCTTGTCCATCATGCCGATGAGATTGAGGAGCGTCGTCTTCCCCGAGCCGCTGGGTCCCAGGATCGCCACGAACTCCCCGGCGTGCACGGTGAGGTCCGCCCCGCGCAGGACCTCCACGGAGGCGGAGCCCTGGGAATAGGATTTCGTCACCGCGCGGAGCTCGACGATGGGCTCGTGGTCCTTGCGCTCCCGTTCAGCCATGGTAGTGGATGGCCTCCACGGGATCGACCTTCGCCGCGCGGAAGGCCGGATACAGGGTGGCCAGCGCGGAGAGGAGGATGCCGCTGACCATGACCCCGAGCACGTCGAGGAGTTCGACCCGCACCGGGACGCGGGAGAGGTAGTAGATGTCGGGGGGGAGCTCCACGATCGGGAAGCGCCAGATGACCCAGGAAAGGAAGAGGCCAAGCAGGACCCCGACCCCGATCCCGACCCCGCCGATGAGCAGCCCGACCCAGAGGAAGATGCGGCGGATCTGGCCCGGGGTGGCGCCCATGGCCTTGAGGAGGCCGATGTCCCGGGTCTTCTCCGTCCCCATGAGGATGAGGTTGGAGGCGATGTTGAAGGAGGCCACGACGATGATGAGGACCAGGATGAGGAACATGACGGATTTCTCGAGCTTGAGGGCCGCGAACAGGGTCCGGTTCATCTGGGTGAAGGAGGTGACCGCGTAGTCCCACCCCAGGGTCTTCTGCAGGCTCTCGGAGACCCGGTCGGCCCATTCCAGCCGGGTCAGGCGGGCCTGCATCCCCGACATCCCGCCGGGGGTCTTGAAGAAGGCGGCCGCCTCCTCCAGGGAGGTGTAGCCCGTGGCGCTGTCGTATTCGTAGTAGCCGGTCTTGATGAGGCCGACGACCCGGAAGCGCTTCATCGCGGGGAGGAGTCCCATGGGGGTGGCGACGCCCTGGGGGGATACCACGATGACCGTGTCGCCGGTCCAGGCGCCCAGGTTGCGCGCCAGCTCCTCGCCGAGGACCACCCCGGGCGCCGAGGGGCGACCGTCCTTGGCGGGGTTTGCCGGAGCGCCTATTTCATCCCAGGAGCCGTAGGTCAGGGAGTTCTTCAGGTTGTTCACGGCGAACTCTTCCGCGGGGCGGATGCCCTTCAGGACGAAGCCCGTGGAGCGCTCGGAGAAGGTGATGATGGCCTGTCCCAGGGCGAAGGGGGAGACCGCCGCGACCTCCTCCTGGGAGGCGAGGGTGCGCGCGAGCTTCTCCCGCTTCGCGTCGGTCATGCGGGCGTGCACGGTGAGATGGGCCTGCGCGCCGACGATCTTCTCGCGGATGTCGGCCTGGAAGCCGTTCATGACCGAGAGCGTGGTGAGCAGCGCCGCGGTCCCGATGGACACCCCGGCCACGCCGATGGCCGTGGTGATGAGGGTGAATATCCCCTTGCGCTTGGTCTTGAGGTAGCGGAGCGCGACGAAGAGCTCGAAGCTCACGGGAGCGCCGCTAGGCCGACTCCGGCTTCAGGGTCGGGAACAGGACCACTTCGCGGATGGAGGGGTTCCCGGTGAACACCATGGCCAGGCGGTCGATGCCGATGCCGATGCCGCCGGTCGGGGGCATGCCGTGCTCCATGGCTTCCAGGAAGTCCTCGTCCAGGACGTCGGCGTCTTCCTGCCCGCCGGCCTTCTGCCGGGCCTGTTCCTCGAAGCGCTCGCGCTGGTCGATGGGGTCGTTGAGCTCGGAGTAGGCGTTGGCGATCTCCTCGGTGCCCATGAAGAACTCGAAGCGTTCGACCAAAGACTCGTCCCCGGGAAGGCACTTGGCCAGGGGCGTGATGGCCGTGGGATGGTCCATGATGAAGGCCGGCTCGTGCAGGTTCGGGAGGAGCTTTTCGTCGAAGATGCGCTCGAAGATCTTGGCCGGCGGCGCGCCGGCGGCGTCGATGCCGAAGCGGGCGGCGAGCGCCGTCAGGCCGGCGGGGTTGAAGCCCTTGCCCTGGAGGATGTCGTGGATGTCCGCCCCGCAATGCTCCTTCCAGAGCTCCGGGAGGCGGAGGCGGCGGAAGGGCGGCTTCAGGTTGATGGGCTTGCCGCGGTACTCCACCGACGGGGTCCCCAGGGTCTCGGCGGCGTCGCCCACGATGTTCTCGAAGAGCTCCGCCATGCCGTTGTAGTCCGAGTAGGCTTTGTACGCCTCCAGCATGGTGAACTCGGGGTTGTGGCGCGTGTCGATGCCCTCGTTGCGGAAGATGCGGCCGATCTCGTACACCCCGTCGAAGCCGCCGATGATCAGGCGCTTGAGATAGAGCTCGGTCGCGATCCTCAGGAAGAGGGGGATGTCGAGGGCGCGGTGATGGGTCTTGAACGGGGTCGCGGCGGCCCCTCCGGCCTGCGACAGCAGGACCGGCGTCTCCACCTCCAGGTAGCCGAGGCGGGAGAAGGTCTTGCGGATGGATTCCACCAGCCGGGAGCGGGTCTCGAATACCTTGCGCACTTCCGGGTTGGAGAGCAGGTCCAGGTAGCGCCTGCGGTAGCGGGTGTCGGTGTCCTTGAGGCCGTGCCACTTCTCCGGCAGGGGACGCAGGGATTTGGCGAGGACCGTGATCGTCGCGGCCTCGACCGTGGTTTCGCCCGTCTTGGTCTTGAAGACGAGCCCCGCGACGCCCAGGAAATCGCCGACGTGCAGGTCCTTGCGGAAGAGGTCGTAGGCTGCGGGGCCGAGGACGTCCTTCTTGAGGTAGATCTGGATCTTAACCCCGTTGTCCAGCAGGTGCGCGAAGGAGGCCTTGCCCATGACCCGCATCTGGACGATGCGGCCGGCGACGCGGACGTTCTGGTCCGTGCGGCCCTCCGGGGCCAAGTCCGCGCCCAGGGCGGCGGCCGCGAGCGCGGAATGGGTTTTGGGCCAGCGATGAGGGTAGAGGTCGATGCCGCGCCGGCGCAGGTCCAGCGCTTTATCCTGCAGATTCTTGAGTAATTCCAGTTCCATAGGGGTGTCCCGCGGGGACCTAACGACCGCCGTTGCGGCCGGCGAGGATCCCGCCGATGAGCTCCCGCAGCATCTTGGGATCGAACGGCTTCTGGACGTAGGCCGCGACGTTGGGGGCCATCTCGAAGAGCTCCCGCATCTTCTGTCCTTTGGCGGTGAGCACGAGGATGGGGATCGATTGGGTCCTCTCTTCCTTCTGCAGGCGGCTGTTCAAGGTGTAGCCGTCCATCACTGGCATCATGATGTCCAGGATGATGAGGTCGGGACGCGGGGCCTGCATGACGGGCGGATCGACGCCGAGGCGTTCGAGGGCGATCACACCGTTCCCGGCTTCCAGGATGGAGTGCCCGTCCTTCTCCAATATGAAGCGGAGCAGGGTGACGATCTCCGGCTCGTCATCGACTATCAGGATCGTACCCATTCCTCCCTTTCTCAGCTCCCCAGGATGCCGCGCACCAGTTCGCGCAGCTTCTGCGGGTCGAAGGGCTTCTCGAGCTGCGAGGCGACGTTGGGCGCCGTGGTCGAGAGCTCCGGGATCTTCCCGCGGGCGGTCAGGATGATCATCGGGATCCCCCGGACCTTCGGGTGGTCCGCCGCCTTGCGGCATACGGTCAGCCCGTCCACCACGGGCATCATGACGTCGAGGATGATCAGGTCCGGCAGGTTCGCGACTTCCGTAGGCGGCTCCAGCCCCAGTATCTGCAGGGCTTCGGCGCCATTGAAGGCTTCGACCACCTGGTGGCCGTCCTTTTTCAGCAGGAATTTTATAAGGAGAACGACGTCCCGCTCATCGTCGACCACAAGGATGGTGGCCACGGAGCCAGTTTACTAGATTGCCGGAGGGGAGTCAATTTATTACAATAATGCCGAAGTAATTTGACACACTTCAGCGATCGGGGAAGAACGAAATGGCAATGGAACAGACTCTCGTGCTCATCAAGCCGGACGGCGCCAAGCGCAAGCTGACCGGACTGGTCATCGACCGTCTGGACGGCGCCGGGCTGCGGCTGGTGGCGGCGAAGGTGGTCTCCGTCTCGGAAGAGCTCGCCCGCCGGCACTACCGTATGCTGAAGGACAAGCCCTTCTTCGAGAACCTGATCCAGTACATCCGGGGCAAGTTCCACGAGATCCCGGACAGCCAGATCCTGGCCCTGGTCTACGAGGGCGAGGGCGCCATCGCGCGCGTGCGGCAGGCCGCCGGCGCCACCAACCCGGAAGAGGCCGCTCCCGGGACCATCCGCGGCTCCTTCGGGCGGGTGACCACGAAGGGACAGTTCGAGAACGTGGTCCACGCCTCTGGGAACGCCGAGGACGCGGAGTTCGAGGTGAAGCTCTGGTTCACGCCGGCTGAAGTCCTGCATCCCATCTATCCAGTGACGCGCGGCAACGGGACCAAGGCGGAAGCCGCGGCTTGGAGCTGAAGCCTTGAGAGGAATGCGGCGCTCCCTCCTGGCTGCTGCGGTCGTCTTTCTGGCCGTGTCGTCTGCGTGGGCCGCCGCGTCCCCGGCTCCCGCTGCGGCCAAGAAGCCCCCGCGCATCCTCCCCGGCGAGGTCGTGGAGCTCAAGACCCAGGACGGCTGGACCCTGTCCGCCACCTATCAGGAATCCCGCGAGGACGACCGGCTGACCTTCGTCCTCCTCCACGAGGGCCGCGGGCGGCGGGACAACTGGTACTGGTTCGGCCGGGCCCTGGCCAAGCGCGGGATCGGCTACATCGCGCCGGACCTGCGCGGCCACGGCCTGAGCACGATCGCTCCCGAGGGGACCGCCAACGAGTGGCGGCAGTTCAAGCCGGACAAGCACAACAACGAGTACGACAACATGCGCCAGGACATCGCGGCCTGCGTGGAGTTCCTGAAGGACAAGCTGGTCCCCGAGGAGTCCATCGCCGTCGCCGGCGCGCACGTGGGCGGCAGCGTCGCCCTGAAGTACGCGGCGCTCCACCCCGCGGTCCCCATGGTCATCCTGCTCTCGCCCGGCATGAGCTACAACGAGGTGCTGACCCCCAACGCCATGCGCGCCTACCGCGAGCGGCCCATCCTGTTCGTGGTGGGCGACGACGACCGGAAATCCTCGACGGAATCCCGCATCCTCTTCTCGTTCGCCAAGATCTCGGCCGGCGAGGAGAACGCGGCCCTCATCCGGGCGGCGCGGGGGCACGGGACCCGGCTGTTCTACTACAACAAGGGGCTCATCCCGAAGATCCTGGACTGGATCGACAGCCCGACGGCGCTGCTGGAGCCGACGGCTTCCACCGACACCGTCGAGAATCCTCTGAGCGGGGAGGCCGGGGTCACGACCGTCCCCGAGCCGCGCCGCAAGGGCGGACTCCCCTCCGACGATGACATCGACCAGATACTCGACGGCACCACCGCTCCTCCCGAATGAGGAGGACGCTCCCTCCGCCGTTCGGCCGGCTGCCTACGGAACAGCGCAATCCGGCCTCGCGCGGCATCGACGCCCGCCCCGCGGCCGCCATCGTCGCCCTGCTCGACCGGGAGAACGGCCGCGTCCCGCGGGCCGTCGCGGCCGAGGCGGTCCGCCTCACCCGGGGCGTGGGCCTGATCGTGGCGCGTCTGCGCGCGGGGGGGGGGCTGCTTTTCGTCGGGGCGGGCACCAGCGGCCGGCTCGGCGTCCTGGAGGCGGCGGAGTGCCCGCCGACTTTCGGGGTCCCGCGCTCCCTGGTGAGCGCGGCCATGGCCGGAGGGAGGAGTTCGGTATTCCGCGCGAAAGAAGGGGCCGAGGACGACGCGGGCGCCGGGGCCGCGGCGGTGCGGCGCTGGGCCGCGCGCCGGCCCATGCGGCTGACGCCATCCCCGAGGCGCCGCAGGACCGGGCCGCTGCCGCGGCGCCGGCGGGTCCCGGGCGTGGTCATCGGGATCGCCGCGAGCGGCGTCACCCCCTTCGTGCGCGGGGCGCTCGGCGCCGCGCGCGGCGCGGGCTGCCGGACGATACTCGTCACTTCCAACGCGCTCTCGCCGATCCGTGAGGCGGAGGTCGTCATCGCGCCCCGGGTCGGCCCCGAACTGGTCGCCGGCTCCACCCGGCTCAAGGCCGCGAGCGCGGCCAAGATGGTGCTCAACACCCTCACGACGGCCGCCATGATCCTGCTGGGCAAGGTCCATGACGGCTGGATGGTGGACCTCAAACCGACCAACCGCAAGCTCCGGGACCGGGCGCTCCGGATGGTCGCGAGCCTGGGCGGGACCGCTCCTGATGAGGCGGAGCGGCTTTTCGCGCAGTCGGGCGGTCGCGTGAAGACGGCGGTGCTCATGGCCCGGACGGGGCTGGGGCGCGCACAGGCCCTCCGGCGCCTCCGGGAGTGCGGCGGGTCGCTGCGCGATGCTCTCGGCGGGAGGGAATCCTCATGAACGGACGGATCATCCAGGAGACGGTGGGGAGCGTCGCGCTGAAGGGGAATCCGCTGGGCGATCCCCGCTTGCGGGAGATCCCGGTGTATCTGCCTGCGTCCTACGCCCAGGCGACTGAGAAGCGCTATCCCGTCGTGTTCTTCCTCACCGGCTTCAGCGGGACCCCGGACGGGATCGTGCACGCGCATCCCTGGAAGGAGAGCCTCATCGCGAAGCTGGACCGGCTGATCGCGTCCCGCAAGGTCGACGAGTGCATCCTCGTCATCCCCGACTGCTTCACGCGCTACGGCGGCAGCCAGTACGTCAACTCCCCGGGAACCGGGCGCTACGAGGACCATATCGTCTCCGAGCTCGTCGGCTACATCGACGCCAAGTACCGCACCCTGGCCCGCGCCGAGGGCCGGGCGGTCATGGGGAAGTCCAGCGGCGGCTTCGGCGCCCTGCACCTCGGGATGCGGCATCCGGACGTCTTCAGCCACGTGGTGTGCCACAGCGGCGACGTATTCTTCGAGATGTGCTGCCTGCCCGAAGCCCCCAAGTGCGTCAACGCGCTCTCAAAGTTCGGAGGGAGCTTCGCGCGCTTCCTCAAGGCCTTTGACGCGGCCCGCGACAAGAACGCGCTGCCGCACGAGCTCATCCTCCTGGCGGCCATGGCGTCCTGCTACTCGCCCAACCCCAGGAGCCCGCTCGGCTTCGACCTGCCTTTCGACGAGGAGACGGGGGAGGTCATCCCCAAGGTATGGGAACGCTGGCTGGCCTTCGACCCCGTCCGCCTTGCGCCGCGCCGTGTCAAGGACCTGAAGAAGCTCAAGACGCTCTTCTTCGACTGCGGGTCCAAGGACGAGTATCACCTGCATCTCGGAGCCCGCAAGTTCGCCCGCGTCCTGCGCACGCTGGGCGTCCCGCACGTCTACGAGGAGCACGGCCGCGGGCACTTCGACATGAACGAGCGCTACGAGCGCGGCCTCGTTGTCCTGTCCGCCGCCTTCCGCAGATCCGCCGGCTGTCCTTGATAATGGTTTCATAACGCACGGCCGGGGTATCCTCATGGCAGGAGCCTCGCGCCATGACGACCGTTCCCCGCGCCCGTTCGAGCCTCTCTGTCCTCTGCCTGACCGCCCTGGGAGTGGTCTACGGGGACATCGGCACGAGCCCTCTGTACGCCGTCCGGGAGTGCTTCAGCGGCGTCCACGGAGTCGCGGTCACCGAGGCCAACGTCCTCGGGGTCCTCTCGTTGATCTTCTGGACCCTCGTCATCCTGGTCACGCTGAAGTACCACGTGTACGTGCTCCGGGCCGACAACAAAGGCGAGGGCGGCATCCTGGCCATGATGGCCCTGGCCCGCGGCGCGGCGCTGGGTCCCCGGGCGCAGAAGGTCATCCTGGCGCTGGGCCTGTTCGGGGCCGCGCTCCTCTATGGAGATGGGATGCTCACCCCGGCCATCTCGGTGCTGAGCGCGGTGGAGGGTCTTGAGGTGGCGACCCCGCTGTTCACGCCCTACGTCATCTTGATCACGGTGGTGATCCTGATCGGCCTTTTCAGCTTCCAGCGTTTCGGCACGAACAAGGTCGGGCTCCTCTTCGGTCCGGTCATCCTGCTCTGGTTCCTGCTGCTCGCGGTCGCGGGCGCCGCCAGCATCGCCCGGGAGCCTTCGGTGCTGAGGGCTTTCCATCCCGGCCACGCCGCGGCTTTTCTGCTGCACAACGGGGCCGCCGGCCCCCTGGTCCTGGGGGCGGTGTTCCTCGTGGCCACGGGAGGGGAGGCGCTCTACGCGGACCTGGGGCATTTCAACGAGCGCGCCATCCAGATCGACTGGTTCTGCGTGGCCGCGCCGGCCCTGCTCCTCAACTACCTCGGGCAGGGGGCGCTGCTGCTTCGTTCTCCCGGCAGCGTGGATAACCCATTCTACCGTCTGTTCCCGGAGTGGGCGCTCTATCCCGCGGTGCTGGCTGCGACGGCGGCCACGGTCATCGCTTCGCAGGCCGTCATCTCGGGGGTCTATTCCCTGTCCCGGCAGGCCATGCAGATGGGCTTCCTCGTGCGCCTGCGCATCGTTCACACGTCCTCCCGTGAGCAGGGGCAGATCTACATCCCCGCCGTGAATTGGATCCTGCTGCTGGCCACGGCGTCGCTGGTCGTGGGTTTCCGCCGCTCGACGAATCTCGCTTCCGCCTATGGGATCGCGATCTCCGTGACGATGGTCATCACCACGCTCCTGGCCTTCATCGTCTCCCGGCACGTCTGGAGATGGCGCCTGCCGGCCGCCCTGGCGGTGACCGGGGCCTTCCTGGCCGCCGACCTGGCATTCCTCGGCGCCAACAGCGCGAAGATCGCTGACGGGGGCTGGCTCCCGCTGGCCGCCGCGGTCGCGGTGGTCGCGGTCTTCACCACGTGGCAGAAGGGGCGGGAGATCCTGGCCGGGCTGCAGCGCGAGGGGAGCCTGCCGCTGTCCCAGCTGATCTCGGAGTCCGGCTCCTCTTCCATCGTCCGGGTCCCGGGCACGGCGGTGTTCCTGTGCGGAGTGCCGGACCGGACCCCGAGCGCGCTGCTCCACAACCTCAAGCACAACAAGATCCTGCACGCGCAGAACCTCTTCCTCACGGTCCTGACCGAGGATGTGCCCCGTGTGCCGTTGTCGGAGCGCTGCGCGGTCCGGCCCCTGGGGGCGGAGTTCCATGAGGTCCTCATCCGCTACGGCTTCATGGAGGATCCGGATATCCCGGAGGTCCTCGTGCGGATGGAGGCGGACGGCTTCCGCTTCGCCGCCGGCGCGCGCCGGGTCACCTATATCCTCAGCGACAACACGATCGTGGACGCCGGGCTGGGGCGGCTGTCCCCCTGGCGCCTGGCTCTCTTCTCCTTCCTCACGCGCTGCGCCCTGCGCCCCACTCACTTCTTCCGTCTTCCCGATAATCAGGTCATCGAGATCGGCCGCTTGGTCCAGATGTGAAATACGCTACCATGGCAGGGATGTCCGCGCTCCTCCGGGAATACGGTCTGATGGTGGGCGTCAACGCCCTCTGCACCGCGGTCTGCCTCCTGGCTTCCCCGTTCACGGCCCTGACCGACCTGGTCATGGTCTATCTGGTCGGGATCCTGTTCGTCGCGCTGCGGGGACAGCGGGGACCTTCCGTCTTCTCTTCGTTTCTGAGCGTGCTCTGCTTCAATTTCTTCTTCGTCCCGCCGCGCTACACCTTCGCCGTGGATCATCCGCAGTA
Source organism: Elusimicrobia bacterium GWA2_69_24 (assembly GCA_001799695.1). Classification (GTDB taxonomy): domain Bacteria; phylum Elusimicrobiota; class Elusimicrobia; order UBA1565; family UBA1565; genus UBA10166. The sequence goes on along the minus strand of MGTY01000030.1, from coordinate 3,779 downwards.
CGTGGTCACCTTCCTGGTCATGCTCGCCGTGGCCCTGACCATAAGCCACCTGGCGGTCCGCGTCAGAGTCCAGGCGGAGGCGGCCAAGCGCGCGGAGGTCGCCGCGGAGACCGAGCGCCTGCGCAGCTCCCTGCTCAGCGCGGTTTCGCACGAGCTCAAGACTCCCCTCACCGCCATCATCGGTTCCGCCAGCAGCCTGCTCCAGGCTCCCGGCGCCGGAAGCGGACGCGGGCGCGAGATGCTGGACAACATCCGGGAGGAGGCCGAGCGCCTGTCCCGGCTGGTCCACAACCTCATCGAGACCACGCGCCTCGAATCGGGCGCCGTCAGGCTCAAGAAGGAGCCTTACCCGATCGAGGATGTGATCGGCACGGCGCTGGAGCGTCTGGACCAGCCGCTCGCGGGCCGGGAGGTCCGGACCGAGCTCCCGGAGGACCTCCCGCTCGTGCCCGTGGACCCGGTCCTCATGGAACTGGTTTTCGTCAATCTCATCGAGAACGTCCTGCGCCACGGCGCGGGCGGTTCCGCCATCGAGATCTCGGCGCGGCCGGTGGCCGGGGCGCTGGAGGTGTCGGTCGCGGACCGCGGCCCGGGGTTGTCGGCGGAGCCGGTCGAGCGGGTCTTTGAAAAGTTCTTCAAAGGCGGGTCGGCCGGGGGCGGGATGGGGCTGGGGTTGGCGATCTGCAAGGCGGTCGTGGAGGCCCACGGCGGGACCATCTCCGCTGGAAACCGTCCCGGCGGGGGGGCCGTGCTGGCGATGCGCCTGCCCCTGGCGAAGGTGCCTTGATGGAGGGGTCCCGGACCGTCCTCATCGTCGACGACGAGCCGCCCATCCTGCGCTTCCTGCGCGCCGCGCTCGAGACCGCCGGCTTCGCCGTGGCGGAAGCCGCCAGCGGCCGCCGGGCTCTGGATCTGGCGGCGCTCCGCAAGCCCGACGTCATCCTGCTCGACCTGGGCTTGCCCGACATGGACGGCCTCGAGGTCATCGGGCGCCTGCGCGAGTGGACCGCGGCGCCCATCATCGTGGTGACCGTCCGCGGTTCGGAGTCCGACAAGATCGCAGGGCTGGACCGCGGGGCGGACGACTATCTGACCAAGCCCTTCGGGGTCCCGGAGCTGTTAGCCCGCATCCGCGTGGCTCTGCGCCATGCCCAACGGCGGCGGGAAGACCCGGAGCCTGTCTATCGCCGCGGCGAGCTGGTCATCGACCTGGCCGCGCATCGCGTCTGGCAGCGCAAGAAGGAGCTGCGCCTATCTCCCCTGCAGTACGCCCTGCTTTCGGCCCTGGTCCGGAACGCCGGGCGCGTGGTCGCGCAAAGAAAGCTGCTCCAGGAGCTTTGGCCCGAAGGCGGCAGTTCCCCCGAGGCCTTGCGCATCCTGGTCCATCAGACGCGCCACCGCATCGAGCCGGAGCCGGCTCGGCCGCGCTTCCTCAAGACCGAACCGGCGGTGGGCTACCGCCTCGAGGTCCCCGACGATGAGTAGCCGATGAAATCCTGCGATGGG
>MGTY01000030.1:0-2255 GCA_001799695.1 Elusimicrobia bacterium GWA2_69_24 | reverse complement strand
AGGCCTAAAGGCCTGCGCGCCTCGCATCGCTTCGGCTCGCTCCAAAATCGCCTCCGGCGAAATGTCCATATTATTGATTTCCAACCCCTTAGCCGGGGATCGGGGCCAGGGCGTCTACTGGGCCGGTTCCCGCATCCGCTGCGGAAGGTCGAGCATCCAGGCTTTCTTGACCAGACCCAGGAACTCGGCTCGGTCCCCATCGGGGTCCTGGCCCCGCGCTCCTTGGGCCAGTTCCGAGGACTTGAGATAGCTCCAGTCGCCCGCGTGCTGGGAGCCGCGCAGCAGCATCCCGAACCCGGCCGCGGCCGCCGCCCAGCGGAAGTTCTCCGAAGCGGCGCTTAAGGGGCGGTCGCCGTCCTTCAGGGTCTCCGTGATGAGCTGGCTCCGCTCGCTGTCGGGATCCTTGTAGCGGAACTTGACCGTGAGGAGTTCCGCGTCGTGCCCGGGGGCCGGGGCAGCGGGCTTCTGGTACTTGAGCCCGTCCACGCTGCCCAGGTCGGCCTTGGCTCCGACCGGGATGAGTTCGTAGAGCGCGGTCACGGTGTGACCCGAGCCCAGCTCGCCGGCGTCTTTCTTGTCGTCGTTGAAGTCCTCGGCGGCCAGCACCCGGTTCTCGTAGCCGATCAGGCGGTAGGCCTGGACGCGGGACGGGTTGAACTCGAGCTGAAGCTTCACGTCCTTGGCGATGGTGAACAGGGTGCCGCCCATCTCGCGGACCAGGACTTTCTCGGCTTCGAGGATGCTGTCGATGTAGGCGTAGTTGCCGTTGCCCTGGTCGGCCAGCTTCTCCATCTTGGCGTCCTGGTAGTTGCCCTCCCCGAAGCCGAGCACGGTGAGGAACACCCCCTGTTTGCGCTTCTCTTCGATGAGCCGCACGAGGTCGCCGTCGCTGGAGAGCCCCACATTGAAGTCCCCGTCCGTGGCCAAGATCACCCGGTTGTTGCCGGACTTCATGAAATATTCGGCCGCGACCTGATAGGCCAGCGCTATCCCGGCGCCGCCGGCCGTGGAGCCGCCCGCCTCGAGCTTCTCCAGGGCGGCCCGGATGGCGGACTTGTCGCTTCCCGGGGTGGAGGGGAGCACCAGTCCCGCCGCGCCGGCATAGGCCACGATGGAGATGCGGTCCTCGTCGCGCAGCTGTCCCACCAGCAGGAGGAGGGCCTTCTTTAGGAGCTCGAGTTTGTTGGCCGAGGACATGGAGCCCGAGGTGTCCACGAGGAACACCAGGTTGCTCGGCGGCAGGTCGAGCTTCGGTATCGCCTTGCCCTGCAGTCCCACGAGGGCGAGTTTGTGTCCGGGCTGCCACGGGCACTCGGCCAGCTCGGTGTTGATGGAGAAGGGGCGCTTTCCCTCCGGCTGGGGGTAGTCGTAATGGAAGTAGTTGATCATCTCCTCGATGCGCACCGCGTCCTTGGGCGGCATCTTGCTGGAGTTGAGGAAGCGCCGGATGTTGGCGTAGGACGCCGCGTCCACGTCGATGGAGAACGTGGAGAGCGGGTGGTCCGTGACCTTCCGGAAGGGGTTCTCAGGGAGGGGGGAGTAGCCCTCGGTGTTGAACTCCTGCGCAATGACGTCGCCTTTCTGTCGGAGGTAAGAGAGCGATTCTCCCAACGAACGGCTGGCCGCGCCCCTGTAGCCGGGGGACGTAGTGGAAGTCCTGTCCCCATCCCGGAACAGCTTTCGGAAGCTGGCCATCTCCATGGGGCGCATCTCCACGCCCTTGGGCATCGCAAGGGCGCTGGAGTCTTGGGTGTTCAGCGGTGTGATGACGTCCGTTCCCGGACCCACGAGTCCGCCGGGCGAGAAACCGCCCGTCCCGCTCTCATAGACCGTCGATCCGTCCGGGAACAGCGGACCCTTGGAGTCGAAACCGGCATCGAGCGTGCCGCCCATGCCCAAGCGGCGCAGGAAGGGCGGCAGTCGCCCATCCTCCCTGAGAAAGATGTGTTCCGCCGCTATGGGAGCGAGGATCAACGCGGCAGCGCAGGCCGCGGCCGCGGCCATGTCCCAGCGGGGCGGCCGTCGTTCCCGGCCTTTGCTGACGAGCCTGTCCTTGAGAGACTCCCGGACCCCGCTCTCGCGGCTCAGAGACGATGAGGCCAGGCGATGCGCGGCCTGCAGGTCCCGAAGCAGCTCGGCATCGCAGTCCGTGCTGGCCTTCCCGCCGGCGAGGAGCTTGTCGAGCTCCGCGCTGAACTTCTCCGCCTCCAGTATCTCATCCATGATCGGCCTCTTCCCCGGAGAGACTCTTCCTC
>MGTY01000029.1:62869-63524 GCA_001799695.1 Elusimicrobia bacterium GWA2_69_24 | reverse complement strand
TTCTGCCAAGCGATGCGCTCGTTGAGGGCCCGCTTCCTGAGGAACACGAGGAATAGATAGTCGCACAGCGCCTTCTCGGGCTCGGCCATCAGCACCAGCTCGTCGTCGACCTTGCAGGGACGGTAGCCGGTGAAAGCCGCCTTCTTGATGGAGTGATAAACGTAGCCGAAGTCGCCGGCCTCGAGTGCTTTCGTGCGGCGCGTCGTGGCGGAGGTCACGGCGTAGACCGTCTCGGGGATCAAGTGGTGATGCGCCAAGGCGCTCTCGTAGGAGATGTAGGACGGGCGATAGAGGGCGTTGGCGATCGCCATGGCCCCCGGTTTGTTCCAGGGCAGGGAATAGAGCCCGTTCCGGAGGCGGACGACGGCACCCTGCCTGCGGCAGCGCTCGAGCGTCTTATAAGCGGTGGGCACAGACAGCCCGAGCGTCCGCCGGAAGTCGGCGGTCGTGAAGAGGCGGAGGCCCTTCTGAGCCAATTTCTGTTGGATATTGAGTGCAGTCATGATTCGTACAGTTATGTACAGAAACCTACTGCACTCAGTTTAACAGGTCCAGGCTCCCGTTTCAAGACCTGGGTTCTCATCCCGTCATATCTGACGCAAGAAGGCCCCGCAGTACGGCGCGGGGCCTTCATTCGTCAGATGGAGCGGGCGAT
>MGTY01000029.1:0-62847 GCA_001799695.1 Elusimicrobia bacterium GWA2_69_24 | reverse complement strand
GGAGCGGGCGATGGGAATCGAACCCACGTCTAGAGCTTGGGAAGCTCCCATTCTACCATTGAACTACGCCCGCGATTTCCTGCCTACCGAATATACCAAACTGGGCCCGGGCCCGACAACGGGTTTTGGGTCCTGTCACCCGGGGTGACGACACGCGCTAGCTTACCTGCACCGTCTGGCCGACGGCGTCGGCGATGCGGCGGAGCGCGGCGGCCGGGTCGGCCGGGACGCGGATGAACACGGCCCGGCGGCCGGCGGCCTCCAGGGCCTGGAAGTCCCCGATGGCCTGCGCGGTCACCAACTGGCGGAACGAGCATGCCATGTCCGGGATGGGCAGGTCCGTGCCCCCATCCGCGCACAGGACCAGGAAGAGCCCGTTGTCCTCCCCCCCCTTGTGCAGCTGTCCCGTGGAGTGCAGGTAGCGCGGCCCGTAGCCCCATTGCACCGAACAGGCCCGGGTCCGGATGAGCGCGCGCCGCATCTCGAACAGGACTTCGTCGTGCCGGCCGTCCGACGGCAGGTAGACCTGCAGGCCGATGTAATCGTTCTTCTTGGCCAGGGCCAGGAAGCGCGCCAGCGGCTCCTCGACCGACGAGGTCCCGCCCGCCGCGGCTCCGGCCGCGGCCTGGGAGAAGGACAAGGACAGCCCCTCCGCCTCCCAGTGCTTCTCGGGACTCGGCAGGCGCCCTGTCTGCTTGAGCTCGGCCAGCAGGGTCTTGGTCTTGTCCTTGGCCTTCTGCACGTCGGGTTGGTCGAAGGGGTCGATGCCCAGCATGGCCCCGATGACCGCGGTGGCCACCTCCCACCGGAAGAACTCGGCGCCCAGGTCGAGCGCGTCCACCAGCGCGATGCGGAACACGGGCTTGCCCGCCGCCTCCAGGCCGCGGACCACCTCCGAGCAGCGCGTGTCGGCCGCGCCCTCGGTCTGGATGCAGACGAAGACCTTGTCCGCGGCGTACTCCTCGGGCAGGCGGATGGGTTCGCCGGTGATGGGCACGACGCCCTTGCCTTCCTTGCCGATGCTCTCGGCGATGAGCTGCTCCAGCCACAGACCGAAGCTCTCGATCTCGGGGCTCATGAGGAAGGTGATCTTGTCGCGGCCGGCCGCGGCCTGCTCGGCCAGTTCCAGCCCCAGCCGCAGGCCCGGGTTGGCCGTCTCGTCGACGGACTTGCAGGCTTCGGCCATGCGCCCGGCGCGGGCCAGGAAGGTCTGCAGGTCGATGCCCATGAGGGCCGCGGGCACCATGCCGAAGCAGGACAGGGCCGAGTAGCGGCCGCCGATGTCGGCGTAGTTGATGAAGGTCTTGCGGAAGCGCTGCTCCCGGGCGAAGCCTTCCAGGAAGGTGCCGGGGTCGGTGATGGCGACGAAATGCTCGCCGGCCCGGTCGCCCTTGAGGGCGCGGACCTTGCCCAGGAAGTAGTTCTGGAAGGCCACCGGCTCGGTGGTGGTGCCGGACTTGCTGGCCACGATGTAGAGCGTCTTGGCCGGGTCCGCGGCGGCCTCGATGGCCGCCACCGTGTCGGGGTCCGTGCTGTCGAGCACGTGCAGGGTCGGGTAGCCGTGCCGGCGGCCGAAGGTCCGGCGCAGCACCTCGGGGGCCAGGCTCGAGCCGCCCATGCCCAGGACCACGGCGTGCTCGAAGCCCGCGCCGCGCACTTCCTCGACGAACGCCATGATCTCGGCCGCGCGCCCGGGCATGGCCTCGGGCATGCGCAGCCAGCCCAGCGAATTCCGGATGATCCTCTGATGGGCTTCCTCGGTCTTCCACAGGCCCGCGTCGCAGGCCCAGAGCCTGCGCACGATGTCCGCGGGAGCGGCGCGGTCCTGCGCCGCCTCAGGGATGGCGTCAGGCGCATGGGCCGCGGGCGCGGGAGCGGCGCGGTCCTGCGCCGCCTCAGGGATGGCGTCAGGCGCATGGGCCGCGGCCCGCAGGGCCTCCGCCTTCTTGGCCAGGTTGCGGAGCAGGGACTCGAAGGAGTCGGCGAAGGCCTTCACCCCGGCATCCTCCAGCCCGGCGGTCACGGCCCCCATGTCCACGCCGTTGGCCTTCAGGCTCTCCAGCAGCTTCTTGGCCTCGTCGACGCCGGCGGTCAGGGTCTCGGCGGGCTGGCCGTGGCCGCGGAACGCCTCCCAGGTGGCCGGCGGGATGGTGTTCACGGTGTCGGGGCCGATGAGCCCGTCCACGTAGAGCACGTCGGAGTACTTGGGGTCCTTGGTCCCGGTGCTGGCCCACAGCGGCCGCTGCACCCGGGCGCCCTGCTGGCGCAGGGCCTCGAAGCGGGGCGAGGCGAAGATCTTCCGGAACAGGTGGTAGGCGGTCTTGGCGTTGGCGACCGCGGCCCGGCCCTTGAGCGGCGAGCCCTCGGGCAAAAGCGAGTCCACGGCCGTGTCGATGCGGCTGACGAAGAAGCTGGCCACGGAGGCGATGGGGGCCAGCGGCAGGCCTTCCTTTGCGCGCCGCTCCAGGGCGGCGAGGTAGGAGTTCATGACCGCGGCGTAGCGTTCCAGCGAGAAGATCAGGGTCACGTTCACGTTGAGGCCCTGGGCCAGCGCCGCCTCGACGGCGGGCAGGCAGGGGCGGGTGGCCGGGATCTTGATCATGAGGTTCTTGCGGCCCACGGCTTCCCAGAGCCGCTTGGCCTCGGCGAGGGTCCCGTCCTTGTCGTAGGCGAGCGTCGGGGAGACCTCCAGGCTGACGTAGCCGTCCACGCCCTGGGAGGACTCGTAGACGGGCCTGAGGGCGTCCGCGGCATCCCGGATGTCCCCGATGGCGATGCGCTCGAAGAGAGCGTGGGGCTCGGACACGCCCTCGGCGAGGGCCCGGCGCAGGATGGGGTCGTAGTCCGCGCTGCCGGAGACGGCCTTGTCGAATAGGGTGGGGTTGGAGGTGACGCCCTTGGCTCCGTCCTCGGCGATGAGGCGCGCGAGCTCGCCGCTCTCCAGCATGCGGCGGCTGATCATGTCCAGCCAGGGGCTCTGGCCGAAGTTCGCGAGTTCCTGCAGCGGGTTGCTCATGACAATCCTCCATCTTTGCCGGCGAGGGTCAGGAATTCCTGCCGGGTGCGCGCGTCGCGGCGGAACACGCCGAGCATGGCGCTGGTCACCGTCGGAGAGAGGCAGGAACGCGCGCCGCGCATCTCCATGCAGAGGTGCCGCGCCGAGATGATGACCCCGACGCCCTGGGGCTTCAAGGCCCGGTTCAGGGTCTCGGCGATCTGCTGGGTCATGCGCTCCTGGACCTGGAGCCGGCGCGAGAACACCCCCACGATCTTGGGGATCTTGGAGAGCCCGATGATGCGGCGGCTGGGCACGTAGGCCACGGTGGCCTTGCCGAAGAAGGGGAGCAGGTGATGCTCGCAGAGGGAGTAGAACAGGATGTCCTTCACCACGACCATCTCGCTGTAATCCGCCTTGAACAGCGCGCCGTTGATGAGGGCGCCCACGTCCTCGCGGTAGCCGGAAGTCAGGTCGCGCAGGGACTTGGCCACGCGCAGGGGCGTGCGGCGCAGGCCTTCGCGCTCGGGGTCCTCCCCCAGCGCCAGCAGGATGTCGCGGACGCTGTCTTCGGCGGAGGGTGCGGGGCGGCGGCGCTTCATGTCTTCTCCTGATGGCTCTTGTAGAGGGTCTGGGTCAGCGAGACCCCGGCCAGCGACCCGGCCAGGGAACCGATCCAGAACACGTACTGGTGCGTCCAGAATCCGGAAGCCAGGGCCGGGCCGAAGGCGCGGGCCGGGTTGATGACGGCCCCGGTCAGGGGCCCCGCGCAGAGCGCGGCCGCGGCCGCCACCGCGCCGATGAACACGGCGCGGGTGCGGAACGAGGGGTGGCCCTGCTCGACGGTGGAGCGGGTGACGGCGAGGGCGAAGAAGAAGGAGAGCACGCACTCGACCAAGGTGGCGGTCCGGAAGCCGATGGCGCCCAAAGACGGGGCCCCCAGGTGCAGCGGCTCCCCGGCGGCGTCGGGATAGGCGTGGAGCAGGAGCAGGGCCGCCAGGGCGGAGCCCAGGAGCTGGAAGAAGATGCTCAAGGACGCGCGCACCCAGTCGATGCGGCGCCACAGCGCCAGCGCGAGGGTCAGGGCCGGGTTGAAGTAGCCGAAGGAGTACCGGCCCAGCAGGCCGAAGACCGCGGTCACGGCCAGGCCCTGGGTCAGGGCGAGGGGCAAAGACCCGCGCGGCATGGCCGGCTCCAGGCTGCGGCTGCAGAGGGCGCCGGCCACGAACAGCACCCAGGCGAAGGTGCCCAGGAATTCAGCGATCAGTCCTCGGAGATTGCCTGCCATGGTCTCAAGCCTCCTTTCGGCCGACCCGCGCCGCCGTCTGGCGCGCGATGTCGCGGAACGCGGCCGCGACCGTGCTGTCGGGGTGCGCCAGGGTGATCGGGGTGCCTTCCTCGCCGGAGCGGCAGATGCGGGGGTCGAGCGGGATGGCGCCGAGGCAGGGGACGCCGTATTTCGCCGCCAGGCCCTGGGCCCCGCCCTCGGAGAAGATGCGCGAGCTGTGGCCGCAGTTCGGGCAGGCGAACTCGCTCATGTTCTCGACGATGCCGAGGATGGGCACGCTCACCTTCTGGAACATGGAAACGGCCTTGCGCACGTCGGAGAGCGCGAGGGACTGGGGCGTGGTGACGATGACCGCCCCCGCGATGGGGATGGCCTGGGAGAGGCTCAGCTGCACGTCGCCCGTGCCCGGGGGCAGGTCCACCACCAGGTAGTCCAGTTCCCCCCAGCTCACGTCCTCCAGGAACTGCCGCACCGCGGCGTGGAGCATGGGGCCGCGCCAGATGGCCGCGGAGTCCGGCTCCAGCAGGAAACCCATCGAGAACAGCTTGATCCCGTGCGCCTCGGCCGGGGCGATCTTGTTGTGCTCGTCGGCCTGGGGTGCGAAGTCCGGGACCCCGAACATCTGGGGCTGGTTGGGGCCGTAGATGTCCGCGTCGAGCAGCCCCACCTGGGCGCCGTCGAGGGCCAGGGACACGGCCAGGTTGCAGGCCACGCTGGACTTGCCGACCCCGCCCTTGCCGCTGCCCACCGCGACCACGTTCTTGATGCCGGGGGCTGGGACGGGCGGTTTGATCGGGGGCATGGGTGTCATGCTATCAAAATCGGGTTCTACAGCCTCAGCAGGGTGCCGGCTTCGCCCGCGCCCAGGACGGCGTCGCGCAGGTCCTCGGGCCGGTCGGAGAAGGTCAGGATGCGGGCCTCGTTGGCCGCGCCGCGCCGGATAAGGGCGAGCAGGTTCTCCACTTTCTTGCGCATCCCCCCCGTGACGTCGGGGGCGCCCGAGGCGCCCAGGCAGGCGGCCATCTGGTCGAGGTTGCGGCGGTCGATGAGAGGGATGGTGCGCCCGTTCTGGTCCAGCACGCCGGGGGTGTCGGAGACCATGACGACGCGGTCGAAGCGGAAGCGGTCGCCCAGGGCCGCGAGCAGTGCCTCGGTGGAGGCGATGGTGAAGCCGCGCTCGGTGTCCGGCACCGCGTCCCCGTGCACGAGCGGGATCTGCTCCGAAAGGAGGAGCTGCTGGATGTTCTCGGCGTCCAGCCGGAGCACCTTGCCCCCCTTGGCCTGGGTCACGGCGAACGGGGAGACGGTCACCGGGTAGAGCCCCCCCTCCTTGCAGCGCTGGAGCACCAGGAGGTTCATTCGGGTCATGGCTTCCCGGATGGCGTAGAGCCCCTGCCAGCCGAACTCCGGGTGCACGCCCTGGACCGCCGAGAACTTCAGGGCGGCGATGTGCCCGAAGGAGCCGGCTCCGTGGCCCAAAATGATGGAGAGGGCGTCGCCCTGGGCGGCGGCGGCCTCGATGGCGGCCCGGATCATGCGCGCCGCGGCCGTGATGCGCTCGCCGTTGAGGGTTTCGGGCACGGCCTTGTCGGTGATGAAGGACCCGCCGAGCTTGATGAAGACCTTGGAGACCATCAGCCCTCTTCCACCCGGATCTCGCCGCCCTGCACGCGGAGCCGGGCCCCGTCCGGCACGGACGCGAGGTCGACCCCGTCGACCGTGGGAATCTCGGCGATGATGGCCCCGACCGCCACGATGGTGTCGGCCTCGCTCAGGAGCATCGCCGCGGGGGCGGCACCGCTCTTGCGCAGGGCGTAGAGGATGTAGGAGCCCACCGTGCTGCCCTTGGCGCGCGGGAAGACCAGGATGCGGTCCTTGACGCACTGCCCGTCCAAGGGGTGCCCGGCCTCGCGGTAGACGCCGGTCTTGGGGTCGAGGTGGCCGAACAGCCCCAGGGGGACTTGCGAGCGCAGGGCGGTGCCCCGGGCTTCGCCCGGGAAGAGGACGCGGCCGCGCAGCGTCTTTGTGTCAGGCGCCATGCTTGCCCCGGAGCGCGGTCTCCACGCAGTCCTCGGTGGCGCCGAAGTGCACGCCCACCCCGTGGTGGGAGGGCAGGTAGAACGCGGCCTTGGCCGAGTCGGTGGCCACGGTCTTGACGCCGAGTTCCTTGAGGGGGCTGACCACGATGCAGGTGTCCGAGACCAAGATGGCCCCGGACTTGGCGAGCTTGGCGGCGCTGCCGTCCTTCTTGGCCTGGCGCCGGACGTCCGAAGCCACGAATATCCAGAGCGGGGTCTTGACCCGGCGCCCCTTGAGCAGGCCGGCGATGTGCCGGAGGTCGTCGGGCGAGGCGTGGGGGCAGCCGATGGCCACGAGGTCGGCGGCGCCGCGTCCGGTCCCCAGGGCGCGATGGCCGTCTTGGAGGCCGGCCACCACGGAGCGCTTGGCCAGGCGGGACGCGAGCGCGCGCCCGCAGGCCACGGCCTCCGGGGTGACCCTGTCGAGGTGGTACAGCCCGACCGAGCCGGAGGCGGCCATGGCCGCGCCCAGGGCCTTGAGCCAAGTGAGGCGCATGGGCCCGTCCGGCGGCTCCACGCCCACGATGTAGGGCACGCCGCCCTTGGGGTCCTCCGAGACCAGCTTCCCGATCAGATAGCCCAGGGCCCCGGCGTCGGCCACGCTCTTGACCCGGCACCCCACCTCGACGAGCCGGGTGGGGCGCCGGCCCTCGTCGGTGTGCAAAGTATGGCGGGGCGTGCGTCCGGTCAGGGCCGCGGCGATGGCGGAGGGCCCCCCCTCCCGGTTGGTGCGCGCTCCGGCGACCGAGTTGGCGAAGCAGACCGCCGAGGATTCCGCCCAGGCCAGGTGCTGGCCGAAGGCCGGCGTCTGGCCGCAGTGGTACGGGGTGCAGGTTAGGGTGGGCTGCACGCCCAACTTCTCGAGGGCGGCGATGACCTGGTTCTGCTTGCGCACGAAGGCGGCGGGATAGCCCAGGCTGCGCCAGAGCCTGCGGTCGGCCCCGCCGGGGTTCATGAAGGCCGGGACCACGGCGCGCGAGCCCTGCGCGGCCCAGGCTTCCAGGAAGGCCAGCCCGTGCTCGCCGATGTTGGCGTAGCTGACGCCCGAGACCTGCACGGAGCGGACCTCTACCATGTCCGGGGAGCCGCTCAAGGCGCCCAAAGCGGTGAGGATCTCCATGGCCTTGCGGGCGCCGGCCCCGAGCCTGCCCTCCAGGATGGCGTTCTCCTCCCGGGAAAGCTTCACGCGGTGACCCGCATGAACAGCTTGCGCTCGCCGGGCCGCTTGATGGTGGCGTCGAGGCCCATCTTGGCGCCGCGGCTCTTGGCCCCCGCGAAGTGGCAGGCCGAGGGGTCGAGCGAGCTGGCGGGCTGGTCGCTCAGGACGACGAGGTCCTTATCCGCCTGGAAGCGGGTGGCCACGGCCCACTCCACGTCGGCGGGGTCGCCGGCGTCGACGTCGGCGTCCACGACCACGCAATGCTTGAGCGAGCGGTGCGCGGCGAAGGCGGCGGCGATGGCGCGGGGCCCGTCGCCGGGCTTGCGCTTGTCGATGCGGATCACGGCGTGGAGCCAGCAGCAGCCCCCGGGGGTGACGCGCACGTCCAGGACCCGGCAGACCTGGCCCACGGCCCGGAACATGTCGAGCTCCTTGGGCACGCCCATGAGCACGCGGTGGTCGGCCCGGCCGGGCACGATGGCGTAGTGGAGCGGGTCCTGGCGGCGCGCGACGCGGGTGATGCGGAACACGGGCTGGCGGCGCGGGAGATCCACGGTCCCGGTGATGTCCACGAAGGGTCCCTCGCGGCCCTGGGCCCCGGTGAAGGTCCCCTCGATGACCAGCTCGCAGGCGGCGGGGACTTCCAGGTCCACGGTCTTGCAGCGCACCAGGTCGACGCGGCCCAAGAGCGCGGCCAGGTCCATCTCGTTGACGTCGGGGGCGGGCGACAAGGACGCCGCGAACAAGACCTCGACCGGGGCCCCGATGCAGATGGCCGCGTCGAGCTTGCCGCCGCTGTTCTTGAGCGCGGTGTGGGTGCCGCGGTTCTCGACCACGCGCACGGTCCCCTGCCGGGCGCCGGCCGCGATCATCATGCGGTGGTAGGACAGGTTGACGCCCAGCACAGGGTCGCGCACGATCCACACCCCGGAGGTCAGGAAGGGGCCGCCGTCGCCCTGGTAATAGGTCAGGAAGGGGAGCTTCTCGAGCTCGCCGAGGGGCACCTCCACCTCGCCGTAGACCTCGTCCGAATGCCGGCTCCCGGCGCCCCGGCGCTTGGTCTTGCCCGAGAGCAGGCCGCCCAGCTCGGGCAGGAAGCGCCGCGGGTCCACGCCCAGGCCGCGGGCCAAGGCGTCGCGGTCCGGGAACAGGTTGGCCGCGACCCGGGCCCCGCCCACGTCCGTGAGCAGCACGGGCGCGGGCTCGGCGCCGCGGATCTCGGCCGAGGCGGCGAGCACGGGGCTCAAGCGCTTCTCGATGGTCTTGAGCTTCCCGGCCTGGGCCAGGCTCCGCACGAAGGAAGGGATGTCCATCACGCGCCCTGCCAGCGCTGGTACAGGTCGTTGGGGATGCCCAGCAGGTCGAGCAGCTTGCCCACGAAGAAGCCGGTCATGTCGTCGGCGGTCTTGGGGTGGTGGTAGTAGGCGGCTGCGGGCGGCATGATGACGGCCCCGCCGCGCTTCAAGGCGGCCATGTTCTCGAGCGCGGACAAAGACAGCGGCGTCTCGCGCGGGACCAGGATCAGCTTGCGCCCGGTCCTCAGCATGCTGTCCGCGCTGCGCACGAGCAAGGTGTCGGCGTAGCCCGTGGCGATGGCGGCCAAGGACTTCATGGAGCAGGGGGCCACGACCATGGCGTCCACGACGAAGGAGGAGCTCATGAGCGGCGAGGCCGCGTCACCCTCGTCGTGCAGGCGCACGCCCTTGGGGAAGCGGAACTTGGGGCCGAGCTCGTGGCGGATGACCGCCCGCGCGGCTTGGGTGACGATGGCGTGCACCTCGCAGTCCCGCACCGCGAGCTCCGACAGGAGCCTGGTGCCGATGACGACGCCCGAGGCGCCGGATATGCCTACCACGATCCTCATTCTCTCAGCCTCCCCGGGATGCCGGTGACCACGGTGAGCTTGGAGCCCGCGGCCGCCACGGCCGCGCGCACGGCCTCCGCCGAGTCCGTCCCGTCGGTCACGGCCACCATGCAGCCGCCCCGTCCCGCCCCGGTCAATTTGGCGCCCAGCGCGCCGGCGCCGCGGGCCGCCGTGACCAGGGCCTCCAACTCGGGGCAGGAGACCCCGACCTGCCGCAGGAGCTCCTGGGTCTTGTTCATGAGCTCGCCCAGTTCGCCCGCGTGGCCGCGGGGCAAAGCGTCGGCCCCCTTGAGGGCCAGGGCGCCGATCTCGGCGAACAGGGCGTCGTACTTGGCCGGCTCGGCGGCGCGGGCCCGGGCCACCTCGGCGATGACGGCGCGGGTGCTGTGCCGGATGCCCGTGTACCCGATGACCAGGAACAGGGGCTCCTCGGGCGCGTCTAGGCACTCGGCTCCGCGCCCCTTGCGGAACAGGATGGGGACGCCCATGGCGATGACGGTGTTGTCGATGCCGCTGGGGGTCCCGTGATGGAGCTTCTCGGTCTCGAAGACGAGCTCGGAGAGGGTCTGGGCCTTCACGTGGATGCCGAAGTAGCGGAACACGGCCTTGAGGGCCGCTGCCGAGACGGCCGCGCTGCTGCCCAGGCCGCAGCCGGTGGGGATGGCGGAGCTGACCTTCAGGGTCCAGCCGGTGGTGACGATGCTCTTGCCGTGGCGCTCGCGGGCCAGGTCGATGATCTTGACGAAGGGGACGATCTCGGGCGGCATCTGCGCGTCGCCGTAAGCCCAGGCGGCGTTCAGGTCGGGGAGTTCGATGCGGTAGGGCTGGCCGTCGCCGGTCCAGCACACCGAGGCCTCGGCCGAGGGCTCGCGCAGGGGGATGGCCACGGCGGGATGGCCGTAGACCGCGCCGTGCTCACCCAGGAGTATGACTTTGGACGGCGCCTTCGCCTTCTCGCAGCGCATGGGGCGGTCTAGTCCTCCCCGTTCCCGTCTTCCGGCTGCTTCTGGATGATGAGCTTCTTGACCAGCTCGCGGGCGCGGTCGAAGCGGATGCGGCCCTCCTGGATCATCTGGTCGGCCACCTTGATGGCCGCGTCGCCGAACGCCCCGGCCGAATAGGCCACATTGCGGGCGTGGAGCGTCATGTGGCCTTCCTGGATGCCTTCCGTCACCAAGGCGCGCAGGGCGCCGAGGTTCTGGATGAGCCCGACGGAGGCGATGACCTCGGCGAGCTCGCGCCGGGAGGGCATGCCCATGAGCCTGAGTATGAGCTCGACCCCGGGGTGGAGCTTGGTGACCCCCCCCACGACGCCCACGGCGACCGGCACCTCGATCTCGCCGATGAGCTTGCCGTTCTCGAGGCGGTAGCTGCTGAGCGAGCGGTAGCGGCCGGTGCGCGCGGCGTAGGCGTGCATCCCGGCTTCCACGGCGCGCCAGTCGTTGCCGGTGGCGAGCAGTACCGCGTCCACGCCGTTCATGATGCCCTTGTTGTGCGTCGCGGCCCGGTAGGGGTCGGCGTCGGCGAAATGATAGGCCTGGATGATGCGCTCGGCGACCCGAGCGCCGGACATCTCCTTGCTGCCCAGGCAGGCCGGGTCCATCTCAAAGCGGGCGCGGGCGATGGCCTTGTCGCAGAGGTTCGAGATGATCTGCAGCACCACCTCCCCCTTCGCAATCTCCCCGAGCACGGGGCCCAAGGTCTCCACCATGGTGTTGACCGCGTTGGCGCCCATGGCGTCCACCACGTCGACGGCGAGGTGGATGATGAGCATGGGGCCGCTGGCGGTCTCCAGGCGCCGGCAGGTGAGGTCCTTGGCCCCGCCGCCCAGGCTGACCAGGGTCCGGTCCTGCTTATTGGCGAGCTTGAGCAGGCGGTCCTTGGCCTCCAAGATGTCCTTTACCGCGCGGTCGATGTCGGGCACTTTCACGAGCTGGACCTGCCCCTCCATGATGGCGTGGGAGGCGTTGGCGGTCAAAGAGCCGTTCTCGCGCACCAGCTTGGCGATGTGGCCGCAGGCGGCGACGATGGAGGTCTCCTCGACGGCCATGGGGATGACCCAGTCCTTGTCGTTGATGCGGAAATTGAGGGCGACCGCCAGGGGCATGCCGAAGACGCCGATGACGTTCTCGACCATGAGGTCGGCCTTCTCAGCCTTCAGGGTCTCGTTCTTGAGCAGCCACTTCTCCTTGGTGGTGAGCGGGAACCATTCGCCCAGCTTGTCGAGGCGCTCCCATATGTCGAGCTTGTAGAAACCCGGGAAGCGCGAGGTGCGCGCCGCCGGCTTGTCTACTTTCTGCTTCTGCCCGTCGTTGCGCTTCTGCAAGTCTTCCATTCCAGGAGCCTTCCAGTGATCAGGATTTTCCGCTGCTTGAGTGAAGAAAGGTCTTTCGCGCCGACCAGGACCATGACCGACTTGAGCTCGTCGATGGTCCGGTGCAGGAGGCCCACGACGCCGTCGTAGCCCCCGCCGCAATAGGCCCGCACGATGGGCAGCGCCATGCCGCACACGTCGGCGCCCAAAGCCAGGCACTTGGCGATGTCCAGCCCGTTGCGGATGCCGCCCGAGGCGACCAAGGTGAACCCCAGGGGCGCGGTCTCCAGCAGCGAGGCGGCGGTGGGGATGCCCCACTCATCGAGCCAGGAGCCGCCCTCCTCTCCGGCGAGAGGAGCACGGCCGGCGCCTGCGAGGGCGGCGCGCCCAGGCGCGCCGCGCAGGCGTTCCACGCGGGTCCAGGAGGTCCCCCCGGCGCCGGCCGTGTCCAGGGTGCGGACGCCGGCGGCCTTGAGTCGGAGCGCGACCTCCCGCGAGATGCCGCAGCCGGTCTCCTTGACCATGACCTTGCCGGGCATGCGCTTGGTCAGGACCCGAAGGAAGGCCGCCCCATCCGGGAAACTGCGGTCGCCCTCGGCCTGGCTGAGCTCCTGGGCGGGGTTCAGGTGCACGGCGATGCCGTCCGCGCCTATCGAGGTCACAAGCCGTTCGATATCCGCAGGCTTGGCGGTGGCGGCCTGCTGTATGCCGATGTTGCCTAAAATGGGTATGTCGGGGGCGTAGCGGCGCACCTGGTAGGAATCGGCGGCTGAGGGGTTTTCCATCATGGGACGCTGGCTGCCCAGGCAGAATCCTATCCCCAGCTCCTGGGCGGCCTTGGCCAGGTCGCGGTTCAAGTCCTTGGCGGCGTCCATACCTCCGGTGATCGCGCTTATGAGGAAGGGCGCCCGGAGCTTGCGGCCCATGAAGGAGGTCCCGAGGTCTATCTCCGAAAACGCTATCTCGGCCATGGCATCGTGGACGAAGCGCACATCTTCCAGCAGGGTCGTGGTGTTCTGGAACTCCACGTCCCGCTCCGCGCAGAGCTTCAAATGGTCGGTTTTCCTGCCCTCGATCATTCGCGTATTCTACCGCTTTTGAGGGCCTTAGAGGAGCCCGCTATGTATATAATACGGGAACTATGAAGGACATTCATCACGCATCCCCCCTGGTCCGCTCCTTGGACAAGCTGCCCCAAGACTTCACCCGCAACGATATCCTCGGGGTCATCCGCAAGCGCAACATCCGCAGCGTGCATTTCCGCTATCCGGCCGCCGACGGTAAGCTCAAAGAGCTCAAGTTCCCGGTCAACGACCTTAAGGACATGGAGTCCGTCCTTACGGACGGCGAGCGGGTGGACGGTTCGAGCCTGTTCAAGGGCATGGTGGACCCGGGCGCGAGCGACATGTACGTGGTGCCCATGTACCGCACGGCCTTCATCAACCCCTTCGTCCCGGACTGCCTGGACATCCTTTGCCGCTTCCTGGACGCCAAGGGCGAGCCCTCGGCCTTCACCCCCGACAACATCCTGGCCCGCTCCGACCAAGTCTTCAAGGACAAGACGGGCTGCGAACTGCACGCCCTGGGCGAGCTCGAGTTCTACCTCATCTACCCCGGCGAAAAGGACCTGTATCCTGGCCGTTCCCAGGCCCTCTACCACGAGTCCGCCCCCTTCGTCAAGTGGAACGACCTCACCGAGGACATCCTGCGCATCTCGGCCGAGATCTGCGGCGGGGTGAAGTACTGCCACTCCGAGGTGGGCTACATCCAGCCTTCCCACGACGATTTCCCCGAGGTGCGGGGCAAGTGCATGAGTCAGTACGAGCTCGAGTTCCTCCCCGCCCCCCTCCCCGAAGCCGCCGGACGCCTCCTGGTAGCCAAGTGGCTCATAAGAAATCTGGCCGCAAGAGCCGGCGTACTCGTATCATTCGCCCCCAAGCTCAACGTGGGCGACGCGGGCAGCGGCATGCACGTGCACCTCTCGGTCAAGAAGCAGGGAAGAAACGTCCTCACCGACCAAAAGGGCGGCCTCACCCCGGAAGCCATGGGCGTCATCGGCGGCTTGCTCAAAGGCGCAAGAAGTCTGACCGCATTCGGCAACACCTGCGCGGCCTCGTACCTCCGCCTGGTCCCCCATCAGGAGGCCCCGGTGCGCGTGTGCTGGAGCGCCTCCAACCGCTCGGTCCTGGTAAGGGTCCCGCTGGGCTGGCGCGGCGTCGGCAACCTGGCCAGCCGGGTGAATCCGAACCAGTCAGGACCGTCCATCACCGACGGGTTCGGCCAGACCGTCGAGATCCGCTCCCCCGACGGCAGCGCGGACGTGTACCTGCTCCTCGCGGGATTAGGCGCCGCGGTCAGGCACGGCCTGACCCACACGGAAGAATCCCACCAGCTCGCCAAGCGCCTGGAAGTCCAGCGCAACATCTTCGACGACAGGAAAGCCCTCGACCAACTCGACTCCCTCCCCAGGAGCTGTGTGGAATCCGCGGAGTGCCTGAGACAAGACCGAGCACTCTATGAGGCGGAAGGCGTATTCCCCAAGCAGACCATCGAGTACTGCCGAAGACGCCTCGAAGCCGAGAAAGACGCCGACCTGGCCCGCAAGCTGCGGAAGATGGGCCCCAGACCCAGGATGGAAGCCACCCGCCGATTAATGCTGGCGAGTCTGCACTGCATGTAGCGGCCTTTCGATGGATGGCGTCCGCCCCGGCCGATATAGGAGTGCCTATGTCTCCCCGATGTCTCCGGACAATCATTCTTTTCCGCTTGCGGGAGCTCCCCGGGCGTGGCCGAAGAGGGCGGTCAGGATGCCCGTGATCGCTGCTAGCAGGATGACGGGGCCGAAGAGAGCCATGTCGATGCGGATGGCCATGTCGCCGGTGTGGGAGCGCCATCGGGTCATGTAGGTTTCCCAGAGAGCGTAGGCGCCCCAGATGGCTGCGACGGCGATGAGGGTCTTTCGCGATCTTGGGGAGTACGCTTTTGTCGCGCAGGGGATCGCGAACAGTGCCGCGACGATGAACGCGCTGGCGGGATGCCAGACGAACGGTTTCAGCAGCAGACCGAGAAATCCCATCAATGCGTGAGGAGGATCGGCATCTTACAGTTCTTGGACACCGGCAGCCAGAAGGGCAATGGCAGGGGCGTGACCTTGCCCAGGAGCATGGACATTCAGCGCCTCGCGGCGCAGCCGGTCACGAGTGGGCAGCATCCTCATCCAGCGGGAGTATATCACATGGGGTCAAGGGGGGCAGGGGGTGTCACACTGTGCCTCTGTCACTGTGCCTGTCACTGTGCCCGGGCACAGTCGCCGGGAGCTTCAGAACTGGAAGGTGACGGAGAAGCGGTGGGTGTTGCCGAGGACCCCGTAGGGGGCCCAGCCGTAGTCGATGCCGAATACTTTGAGGCGGAAGCCCATGCCGAAAGCGATGCCGGTCACGCCGTCGAGGTCCGCGGAGTTGGTCCTGCCGGACCAGCCGCCGCGCAGGAAGATGGCGGTGTGGTCCTGGATGGGGACGGTGAACTCGGTGCCCAGGTTGGGGTAGGGGGCGTTATCCCTGGGGACGACGAAGTCGCCGGTGAGGGTCCAGTAGGGGAGCGGCTTGAGGGATTGGCCTAGACGCACGCTCATGGGAAGAGGGTCTTCCTGGCTGCGGAACTTCAGGCGGCCGAAGAGGTTGTGGCCGCTCACGGCTATGACGTAGGGCCAGTCAGCGAGGTGCATTCTCAATCGCATGCCGACGTCGGCCGTGCCGGTCCGGGCCGTGGCCTGGATGTGGGAGTCGATGTATTTGAGGGTGAGGCCGATGTCGAGCAGGTTGGTGATGGAGGCCCCCCAGCCCGCCATCACGGCGAGGTCCCTGGGGGTCACCTTCCCTCCCGTGGGGTGGCCGGTGTTGTCCATCTCCTGCATGGTCCCGGCGTCCAGGTAGAGCGCCCCTAAGGCCAGGGTGCCCATGCCGCTGGGGCGGAGGAACCTGCGTCTGGGGGCCACCAGGGCCTTGATGGGGCGGGCGTAGACCATGAAGCCGTAGGCCATGCTCTGATAGAGCTGGGCCCCGGTGAAATTGAGCTGGTGCTGGGTCACCTGGGAGAGACCGGCCGGGTTCCAGTAGACGGCCGAGGCGTCGTCGGAGGCCGCCGCCATGGCCGAGCCCAGGCCCGCGCCCCGGGCGTCGGCGCCGAGCTTGAGGAACTCCCCCCCCGAGGTCCCGGCATCGTCCTTGCCGAAGCCGAAGGCTTCCGTGCCGGGGAGGAGCGCCCCCAGCATGATCATGAGCGCGGGGATGCTGGTCAGTTTGGTCCTCATCGCTCCACCGCGAACTTCTTGATGCGCTTCGAGCCGTCCGAACCTTCGACGTACGCGAAATAGACCCCGCTGGCCGTCGTGCGCCCGGCCGTGTTGGTCCCGTCCCAGACGATGGCCCCGTTATTGGACGCGATGTAGTTGAGGACCTTGACCTTCTCGCCGGACAGAGTCAGGATGGTGATCTTGCCGGACTCGGTCAGGCGGTCGAATTTGACGCCCTCCACGCCCTGCCATCCGGCGGATTCGAAGCGGCAGCCCGCGCCGCAGCCCGGCTTCCAGGGCACGGGATAGACCGCCACGTCCGTCAGGTTGGGGTTGATGTTGGAGGTCCCGAACATGGCGTAGATTGAGAAGTGGCCGACCTGGGCCACCACGCGCTTGTTCACCGTGTCCACGTACTGGGGCATGAAGCGGCTGGGGTCGTTCTCGTAGCCGCCCTCCCAGGTCATGTTCTGCTCGTTCAAGGTGAATATGCGCAGAGCGGTCTCGGTCAGGGGCGGGAAGGTGTCGTCGACCAAGGTGTTCGCGTCGTTGTCCGGGTAGGAGATGGAGAGGGTGATGGAGGAGCCCAAAGCCCCCCCGTAGACGAAGCCGCCCACCTGGGCCACGATCTCGACCACGCTCCCCGGGACCAGGGAGTAGCGCGCGGTGCAGGTGCTGCCGCAGAGCGTCGGGGGGGAGGCCAGGCCGTCGCTGAGATGCTGCAGGTCCACCATGATGGGCGCGCTCGTCGGGGACGAGGACATGAGGATGGTGGCCGTGTGGCTGGAGAAGGTGTTGGGCAGGACCGTGATGTTGGTGCCGTCGTTGGGCCAGGGCATGGAGAAGGTCTGGGGCTCGGCCTGGCGGTAGGCGGACAGGACGTCGGTGGCCGAGTAGGCCCGGGTCACGATATGCACCTCGTCGATGTAGCCCTGGAAGCTGCGGTCGTAGGCCGCGCTCCCCGACTGCCGGCTGCCGATGGTGAGCTGATGCGCGTTCACGCCGCGGGCGGCCAGGCCCGTGGCCGTGACGGAGTTGGACAGCACTCCGTCGATATAGATCGAGAGCGTGGAGTCGGCGCCCAGGTCGTCGTAGACGGCCGCCAGGTGCGTCCAGGCGTTCCGGCGCAGGGTCTGGGTGGAGCTGACCGAGTACGCTGTCGCCCAGCCCGCGGGGCGCACGAAGAAGCGCCACTTCTGGAGTTCGGGGTAGGAGACCGGGTAGGTGACGTCCAACGCGAAGGACTCCTGGAGGCCGTCGCCCTTGGCCACCACCGCCGCGCTCGACACCTGGCCGTTGGTGTCGGTGGGATGCACCCAGGCCTCGATGGTCAGGTCCCCGCTCGTGTCGAGCGAGGCCGCGTCCGGGACGCGCATGTAGCCGTTCTGCGCGCCCGGGAAGCTTCCGGCCGTGCCCAGACCGGTGCGGCTGGTCACGTAGGTCGGGGTCGAGGTGCACGAGCCGTAGGTGCAGGTCAACTGGCCGTGGTTGAGCAGGGTCGATGCGTCCAGCGTGGTGGTCCCGATCAACTCGTCGAAATGCCACACGCCCACCGTGTCGGAGGGCGGGGTGTAGGGGGTGACGGGCGTCATCGTGGAGGAGAAGGACGCCGAGTTGTTGGTCCGGGTGGACACAGGACCGTCAAAGGCGGTGTACACGCCGGCCTGGCCCACCGCGCGGACGCGGATCTGGTAGGTGGTGGCCGGGATGAGGGGCATGGAGGCCGGGTTGCGGTAGCTGGTCCCCAGGACCGTGTCCGTGGACACGTTGCCCGTGAAGCCGGTCTCGTAGAAACCCGGCAGGCCGGTCCAGGTGACCTCGAAGGTGGTCGGCCCCGTGTTGTTGTTGGTCCAGGCCACCGTGAAGGTGTTGGTCGTGACCGCGGTGACCTGCAGGCCGCTAGGCGCCGAGGCCAGGGTATAGACGGTGGCGGAGGACCATAGGCCGGCCCCCGAGTTGTTGCGGACCTGCAGCATGCCGCAATGCTCGGTGTTGGCCACGAGCGTGAGTTGGGTGTAGTTGAGCGTCGCGGGCGGCAGGTTCACGGCGTTGGCCGGGTTGCAGTCCGGGAGGAAGCGGTAGCTCGTGGCCGTGTTGACCGCGGGCCAGGTCCAGTTGATGGAGGTCTGGCCCAGGACGGTCCCGCTCAGGCTGGGGGCGGGGGGCAGGGTCGGGATGGCGGTCGACACGTAGGAGCTGTAGAAATCCCCGCCCCAGGGGGCGCCCGCGCGGCCGTTCACCGACCAGACTCGGTAGTAGTAGGTCGTCGCGTTGCTCAGCCCGCCGAAGCCCCGGCTGTAGGCGGTGAAGTTGTCGCCGGCCGTGATGGGAGTGGAGAACGCCGTGGCGAAGTCGTCCATGGACGCGGCCAGCTCGAAGCGGGTGTAGTCCGGGTTGCCGTTGGCGCTCCAGCCAACGGTCAGGCTCCCGGTCGAGATGGTGGGGCGCGTGATGCTGGTCGGCGGGGTGCACTGGGTGAAGGCCGTGGCCGGGGGCGAGAGGCTGGCCTCGGTGGCGTCGTAGGCGTCGCGCGCCGTGATGAAGACGGAGAAGGTGGTGTTGATGCCCAGACCGCTCTGGGTCCAGGTCGGGGCCGTCACCTCGGCCAGGTACTGGCCGACCACGTAGGGCTTGGTCGCCGCGTAGACGCGGTAGGCGGAAGGCGAGCACAGGGCCGTGCCCGCCAGGTCCGTCCAGTTCCAGAGGATGGCCGAGGAGGTGTGCGCCGTGCCCGCCAGCCCCCCCACCGAGGGGATGACCGGGTCGGAGGTGCTGGCGCTCGAGAGTACGGAGAAGCCGCTCAGGTAGTTGAGCTTGTAGCCCACGCCGGTGTCCTTGGCCTGGATCTTGGCCTGGACCGTGCCCCCGCCGGGCACGTTCTGGACGTGGGAGGTCGCCCCCAGGTTCTGGATGATGTAGCTCACCCCGTTGTGGAGATCGTAGGCGCCCGCCCCGCTGCCGAAGTTGACGCCGTTCCAGGTCCAGCGGATGTTGTTCTTGCCGCAGTTGTCCGGGGCTCCCCACCAGGGCTGGCCCACCAGGTTGGTGGGGAGGTTGGGCTGGGTGATGACCGTGCCCGTGGACGTCGCGCCGACCGCGGTCGTGATCAGGTTGACGTTGCGGGCCTGGGCCTCGAAGTTGTAGTTGCTGCCCTTCTGGAGGGCGCTGATGGCCCGGGTGGTCGACGTGTTGAAGCCCGCCATCGACGTGTAGGCGCCGCCGTTCTCGCTGCCCCAGATGGAGAATTCCGTGTTGTTGGTGCCGCCCGTGCCGTCCGGGTTCCCGTTGCGCGTGGTGGCGGTCACCGTGAGGTTGAGGCTCGTCCCGCTCAGGATGGAGCCCAGGTCCAGGCGGCCGGGGACGGCGGCGTAGGTCGTGGCGTAGGACCAGAGCGAGGAGGGGGAGGGGCCGACCAAGGCGCCGGAGCCCCCGTTGTCGGTGTAGGTCGCGGTGAGGTTGATGCCGTGGGCCTTGTTGGGCCCCAGGCCGCCGGGCGTGTACCAGGCGTTGGCCTGGTCATCCAGAAGCGTGCTCCAGCTGCGGTTGATGTCGTAGGTGGTGTTGGCGTTGGTCCCGGAGGTGTTCTCGCAGACGTCGCCGTCGTACCAGGTCCAGGAGATCCAGTCGTCGGCCTGGGAGGAGACCACCGGCACGGGGGCCGGGAAGTTGGCGCCCAGCTGGTCGATGGTGACGCTCACCGAGTAGTTGGTGATGTCCTCGTTGACGTCCTCCACGAAGAAGCTGGCGTCCGCCGTGACGTACGGCCAGGTGGTGTAGTTGATCGTGAAAGTCGTCGCGTTCATCGCGTAGTTGTTCGGGTTCGCGCCGGCGCCGCAGGTGTAGGTCCCGTCGCCGTTGATGTTGCCCTGCCCGCAGTAATGGGCGGCCACCTCCTGGGCGGTGAGGACCCGGTTGACGATGCGCATCTCGTCGATATAGCCGTAGAACACCGGGCTGTCCTGGGAGACGCCGGAGGAGGAGTTCCAGAGGCTCAGGCCGTTGCCGATGCGCGTCGTCGCGGGCAGGGAGGTGGTCAGGAACCCCGCCTTCGCGCTGCCCGTGGGCATCCCCGTGTCCTCGTCGATGTTCCCGTCCACGTAGACGTGCTGGGCGTTGGAGGTCCGGTCGTAGGTGAAGACGAGATGGTGCCAGCCGACGCCCAGGTTGGTCTTTCCGTAGGTGGCATGGTTGTAGAAGTCCATGTAGATGCTCCAGCGCGAGCCGAGCCACTTGAAGGCCAGGAGCATGCAGCGGTTGTCGGCGCGGGCGTCGCAG
Source organism: Elusimicrobia bacterium GWA2_69_24 (assembly GCA_001799695.1). Classification (GTDB taxonomy): domain Bacteria; phylum Elusimicrobiota; class Elusimicrobia; order UBA1565; family UBA1565; genus UBA10166. The sequence continues at coordinate 42,583 of MGTY01000029.1, read as the reverse complement.
CTGATGAGGATGGGCTGCTCGTAATTGCCGGTCCGGTTGAGGTATTCGCCGGGCCAGCCCTGCCAGTACACCCAGGCCTCGACGCTGAAGGAGTTCTGCTCGAAGACGGGGTCGACGCCGCTGATGTAGTTGTAGGGGTGGACGTACAGCGTTCCGCCGCAGGCGATGCCGTCGACGTCGTTGCAGTTCGTGGTGTAGGAGTAGTTCGAGAAGGCGCGCGCGAGGCCGAAGTTGGTCCGGGAGCCCGGCTGGCTGGCGTACATCCAGCCGCCGTTCTGGCCGACGTCGCAGCAGCCGTTGTTCCAGTAGGCCTCGCTGGAGTCCCACATCGTGCGGCCGGCGACCGAGTCGGCGCACCAGGAGGCGCTCTCGTCGCAGTGCCAGAGCCCCTGGTTGCCGGTGAATTCGTCGTTCGGCGGCATGGTCACCTTCGAGGATTGGCCCGCGTTGGCCATGAGGCCGTCCTGGGAGGTGGACTGGATGGTGAAGTCGACGTTGCTCGTGTAGACCGTGGGGTTCCCATCCGAGGAGACGTACTCCGCGCCCTTGCACTTGCGCACCTTGAAGTTGGTGAACGCGGGGCTGTCGATGTCGGTGGCGGGAGAGGGCTGCGGCGCGCAGAGCAGGCAGACCGAGACCGCCAGGGCGAAGGCGGCCGCCCGGTGGGCGCGCGGGGAGCTCGGCATACGGGCCATAGTATAGCAGGGGTTGTATCCCTCAGCCATGGGGGGACCCACGGCACTATTATGGAAGGATGAAATGAGGAATTTGTTACAGGGAACGGAGGTAGCGCAGGGCGTCTTCCCGGGTCCGGACCTTGCCCTCGCCCTGGGCTTCCTGGAGGGCGGCGAGCAGTTCCCCCACCTTGGGACCGGGGGGGATGCCCAGGGTCTTCATGACCGCGACCCCGTCCAAGAGGCGCACGGGGCGGGCGGTCTCGGGGCGGTGGAACCAGCGGTCCAGGAGCAGGGAGACGACCTGCAGGTGGTAGAGCGTCTTGCGCGTATCCGCGTCGCGGACCTTGCGGGAATCGAAGGTCTGCGGGTCCTCCCGGGTCCAGCGCAGCACCGAGGCCAGGCGCGCGGGCGTCAGGTAGCTGGCGTGGTCCGCCCAGCAGAGCAGCAGCAGCCCCACCCCCTTGGGGCCCAGGTCCCGGAAGAAGCGGAACACGGCCTTGTCCGAAACGATCCTGTTGGAGGCCAGGTTGCCGGGGCGCAGATGGTACACGATCCAGGCCGACACCCAGCCGGCTTCGTCGCGGGAGCAGCGCAGGCGGTCCATGATCTTCCCGGCCATGCGGGCGCCCTCGGCCTCGTGCTCGAAGAAGCGCAGGCGGCCGTCCAGCATCTTGGCGCAGGCGGGCTTGGCCACGTCGTGCAGGAGCGCGCCCAGGCGCAGGAGGGCGGGGAGGTTCTTGGGCCGCCCTTCCGTGTCGGCCAGCTCCCGCCTGATGGGCTCGGCCGACTTGCCGAAGGCGGCCTCCAGGTCCCCCAGCAACAGGTCCATGCGGGCCGCGACCGCGAGGGAATGCTTCAGCACCCCCCCCTTCCCGTAATAGACCTCGGCGCAGGCCCGGCTGGGCTCGAGCTCCGGCAAGAGCGCCGCCAGGAGGCCCGCGTCGTCCATGGCGTGCAGCCAGGGCGCGGCCGCGGGCACCGACAGGAGCGCGAACAGTTCCATGCGTTTGCGCTCGCCCGCGCATTTCTTGAGGAGCGGCGCGTCCTTGCGGATGCGGCGCAGGGTCCCCGCGTCCAGGCGCAGGCCCAGTTGGGCCGCGATGCGGAAGGCCCGGAGCAGGCGCAAGGGGTCCTCGCGGAAGACCTGGTCGTGCGTGGCGCGCAGGACCCGGCGCTCGAGGTCCTGGAGACCGCCGAAGGGATCGAGCAGGTCCCCCCCGGCGCAGGGCAGGGCCATGGCGTTGGCCGCGAAGTCCCGCCGCCCCAGGTCCGCGAGGATGCCCTGGCCCTGCAGGCGCGCCACGTCGACCTGGAAAGGGGCCGAGCCCTTGCCGCCGGGTTTCGGGACGATGCGGTAGACCTGGGTGGCCTCATGCATCAGAAAGCACGTCCCCCCCAGCCGTTTGGCCAGGCGCCGGGCGAAAGCCTCCGCGTCCCCCGGAGCGGCCAGGTCGAGGTCGCGGAGTTCCCCTTTACGGCCCAGGGCCGCGTCGCGCAGGGCGCCGCCCACGAGGTAGGCGTCCGTGCCGCGCAGGGCCGCCCGGACCGACAGGAACAGAGGTCCCCGTTCCAAGGAGTCGAGCCAGGCCGGATGGAGCGTCTTGGCGCGGGACGGCTTCACGCCGCGCCCCGGCGCTTCTCGGTCTCGGCGCGCCGCAGTTCGCGCTTGAGCACCTTCTGCAGGGCGTTCTTGGGCAGGGCGGCCAGGATCTCGAGCTCGCGGGGGCGCTTGTAGGAATCAAAGCGCTCCCGGCAGAGCTGTTTGACGGAGGTCAGGGCGCCCCCCGGGCCGCCGGGCGCGTCTTTCTTGAGGACCAGGAAGGCCTTCACGTGCTCGTCGCCCGTCTCGTCGGGGACCCCGATGACCGCGGCTTCCTCCACCGCGGGATGGCTCAGGAGCACCGCCTCGATCTGCGCCGGGAAGACCTTGAGCCCCTTCACGATGATCATGTCCTTCTTGCGGTCCCGGATGCTCAACTGCCCGTCCGGCTCCAGGGCGCCGATGTCCCCGGTCTTGAACCAGCCGTCCGCGAGCACCGCCGCCGTGGCCGCCGGGTCGTCGAAATAGCCCTTCATCACGTTCGGGCCCCGGATCTGGATCTCGCCTTCCTCCCCCTGCGGGAGCTCCCGGCCCGCGTCGTCGCAGATGCGCACGCTCACGCCCTCGATGGGCGGCCCGACCTTGCCCGGCGCGGCCGTGCCCGGGCGGCCGACGGTCGCGATGGGCGAGGTCTCGGTGAGGCCGTAGCCCTCCAGGATGTCGCAGTGGAAGGCGGCGCGGAACTCGCCGAAGGTCTGGGGGCTCAGCGGCGCGGCGCCGGACACGCACAGGCGCACTCGGCGGAAGAACCAGTGCTTGAGCGCCAGGCCGGTCAGGCCGTGCGCCTGCCGGGCCAGGAGCGCGTAGAGCTGGGGCACGGCCACGAACAGGGTCACCCCGTGCCGGCCCATCTGCCGGAGCCAGCCGTTGGGCGGCGTGATGCTGGGGGCCAGCACGTTCTTCATCCCCACGCGCAGGGCCAGCAGGACGCACACGGTCCAGGCGAAGGTGTGGAACATGGGCAAAAGCGTCAGCATCGTGTCCTGCGCGCGCAGGTCGATGGACCGGATGGCGGCGTCGCAGTTGGAGACCAGGTTCGCGTGGCTGAGCATCACGCCCTTGGGCTCGCCGGTGGTCCCGGAGGTGTAGAGGATGCAGGCGGTGGCCTCGGGGTCCACGGGCGGGTAGGGGGCCTCCGCGGCGGCCGGGTCCTGCTTGAGGAGCAGGTCCCAGAAGCACTCGATGCCGGGCTCCATGGAGGCGTCGGTGTCCCAGATGTGCAGCAGGCCCGGCAGTTCCCGCCGCGCCGCGGTGAGGCCCTCGAGGAACTCGCGCTGGGTGACCACGCCCTTGGCGCCGCAATGCCCCAGCATGAAGCGCAGTTCCTCGGCCTTGCGGATGAGGAAGTTGATGGGGACGGCCACCGCCCCGATGCGCATGAGCCCGAAGTAGGCGATGACGAAGGCCGGGGCGTTGCGGTGCACGATGGCCACGCGGTCCCCGGGGCCGATCCCCGCGCCCCGGAAGGCCGCGGCCGCGAGGTGGACCAGGCCGTTGAGCTCGGAGAAGGTGAGGCGGCGCTCCCCGGTCCAGATGCCGACCGGGACCCCGAGCACGGCGGAGAAGGGGATGCCGGCGCGGTGGGGCGTGTCCCGTCCCGCCGGGAACACCAGGGCCGTCTCGTCATGGCGTTCCCGTGCGGATAGGTCCAGCAGATCGTTGAGGTTGTTTCCGACGGTCACCGCTTGCTCAGGGTGTACAGCGGGCAGAGTTCGGGGGAGCCGGGGTGGACGGGATTGTAGACGTAGCCGTCGACCCAGGAGCGCTGCACCCGGAAGAGCACGGAGTTCAGGACGAAGAGCGACGGCACGTCGTCATAGGCGATCTCCTGCAGGCGGCGGTAGAACTCCCGGCGCCGGGCCGGGTCCAGCTCGGTCATGGCGGCGGTGACCAGCCGATCGGCTTCCTCGTTGCGGTAGCCCTGCAGGCGCGGGTAGTTCCCCTGGGAGTGCATGAAATGGAAGGCGAAGTTGTGCGGGTCCGGGAAGTCCGGGGTCCAGCCCATGGTGAACATCGGGAGCTTGGAGGCGTTGGAGAGGTCCAGCAAGGCCGACCACGGCACCGGGCGGGTCTCGATCACGAACTTGGGGTTGATGCTCTCCAGCGAGCGCTTGAACATGTTGGCCACGACCTCGCGCGCCTGGTTGCCGGTGTTGTAGACGAAGGTGAACTTGAAGCCCTTCTTCCACAGCTTACCGCCGTGGGCCTTCTTGAAGCAGGCCTCCGCCTTGTCTCGGTCGTAGTCCCGGGTCTTCTGCCCGGGGTTGTGCCCGAACATGCCCTTGGGGATGAAGCTGTTGGCGCGGCTGCCCTTGCCCTGGTTCACGTCGTTGATGTAGCCGTCGTAGTCCAGGGCGTGGGCGAAGCCCTTGCGGACCTCGATGTCGGCGAAAAAGTCCGGGGGGATGCCCTGGCCGTCGAGCTTGCCGGAGCCCACGTAGGGGTTGTCCTGGGTCTTGATGTCCTGGACGAAGAAGATGGAGGGGCTCATGTCGATGCGGGGCAGGTCGTCTATCACCTGCACCCCCTCCGCGCTCTTCAGGAGGGGCAGCTGCAGGTAGTCCGCCTGTATGGAGTCCGCGTCGCCCGAGGCGAGCATGAGTTTGCGGGTCCGGAACTCGGGGACGACCTTGACCACCGCGCGCTCGAGCTTGGCCGGACCCTTCCAGTAGCCGTCGAAGCGGACCAGGGCGAACTCGTTCTTGTCCTTCTGCCAGCGCTCCAGCTTGAAGGGGCCGGAGCCGTTGGCGTGGTCGTGGAGGTAAGAGGCGGTCTTCGGTCCGCCGTTGTACTGCTTCCAGGTCGCGGAGCTCCCGTCCCAGGCCCCGTGGGACGCGCACCAGTCCTTGGGCACGATCAGGCCCCAGGAGGCGAGTACGGTCAGGAAGGGGGCGAAGGGCTTGTCCAGGGTGACGAGCACTTTGTCCCCGTCCACGCGCACCGCGGCGTCGGCCTTGGCGAAGACCTCGTCGAGCGGCTTGCCGTCCTTGCCGCGCGTGACGGCCGAGCCCGTCACCGGTTCCAGGAGCAGGGCGGAAGGGCCCCCGGCCGCGTCGAGGAGCATGAAGCGCAGGAGGGAGTACCGGACGTCCTCGGGGGTGAGACGCCCCCCCTCGTGGAAGCGCACGCCCTTGCGGATGGGGAATGCGTAGGTCCGACCGTCGGCGGAGATCAGCCCGTTCTCGCGGGAGGGCACCTTCTCGGCGATGCGCCCCTCGAGCTCGGTGAGGCTGGAGCCCTTGAAGTCCAGGAGGGGCTCGTAGACGTTGATGAGCAGGTAGTGGCTCGAGGTGTCGTAGGCGATGGCCGGGTCCAAGGTGCTCGCCTCGGAGATGCCCGCGTGCACGTAGGTGCCCCGGTCCGTTCCCGCGCCCGGCTGGCCCTGGTCCTGGCCCGAGCAGGCGGCGGCGAGGGCCAGGGCCAGGGCCAGGGTGAGGGCGGGGCCGGGCCGTCTCATTTCTTGAAGCTCCGGATGAATTCCTCGACCTCGGGGATGCCGCCCTGGAGGATCAGGTAGCCGTTGTGCGGCTCGCGCTCGGTGATCTCGCCCGCGATGGGGGTGGTCATGATGCGCCGGACCTCCGCCGGGTCCTGGCTATGGGCCAGGGCCCAGCCCAGCTTGATGTAGGCGACCTCGGGGAGCATGTTGTCGAGCGGGAATATGCCCAGGCCCATCAGCTCGCGCCCGGTCTCGTAGACGTACATCTGCGCGAAGCCCCAGAGCGTCTGCACGGTCATGCACACCGTCACGCCCTGGTCGCAGGCGCGCCTGAAGGCCGGGTAGGTGGGCTTGTTCACGTGGCCGAGCCCGGTGCCCGCGATCACGATGCCCCGGTAGCCGTTGTCCACCAGGGCGTCGATGACGTCCGGCTTCATGTTGGGATAGTAGTAGAGGAGGGCTACCCGGTCGTCGAACACCGCGTCGATGTCCACCTTGCGGTCGCTGCGCCGCCGCTGGTACTCGGTCTTGAGCGGGGTGATCTTCTTGCGGTCGACCATGGCCAGCGGGATGTCGCTGAGGGTGCGGAAGGTGGAGCGGTAGGAAGAGTGCATCTTGCGCACGCGCGTGCCCCGGTGCAGGAGGCCGTACTGGTCCGACGTCGGGCCGAACATGCAGACCATCACCTCGGCAATATCCGATGCTGCCGCCGTGGTGGTCGCGTGGATGAGGTTGAGGGCCGCGTCGGAGGAGGGCCGGTCGGAGGAGCGCTGGGAGCCCACCATGACGATGGGCACCGGGGAGTGCTGCACCATGAAGGAGAGCGCGGCGGCCGTGTGGTGCATCACGTCGGTGCCGTGCCCGATGACGATCCCGTTCACGCCCTTGGCGATCTCGGCTCCGATGGCCTGGGCCGTGCCGATCCACTGCTCGGGGCCCATGTTCTCGCTGAACACGCTGTAGAGCTTCTCGGTGTCGAGGTTGCAGATGTCGGCGAGCTCGGGGACGGAGCCGTAGAGCTCGCCCGGGGAGAAGGCCGGGATGACCGCGCCCGTGCGGTAGTCCAACCGCGAGGCGATGGTGCCGCCGGTGCCGAAGAGCTTGACCCGGGGCTTGCCGGGGTCGAAGGGGAACTGCTTCTCGGGGACGCGGTAGTGGAACTCCTTGTAGCTGTCCTCGCGCATCGCGGTGATGGTGTTGTGGCGCAGGCCCACGTTGTAGCCGCTGCGCAGCTTGAGCACCACGTGGTCGGGGTCCGCGGTCTCGGAGCGCGGCAGGATGATGCCCGTGAACTTGCCGCGGCTGGATGCGACCGTCACGTCGGACCAGACCCGGACCTGGAAGCGCTTGAGGACCGACAGCGCGGGCTCGCGGTAGCCCTTGTAGTCGTCGGCGCCGCTCATGCCGCGGTCTCCTTCAAGATGCGGTCGGAGGCGACCGCCTCCGACAGGCGGCGGCGGATCTCCGCTCCGTCCACGCGCCGGCCCAGGCGTCCCATGAAATGCCCCATGGCGTAGCGGACCTGATCCTCGCGCGAAGGAAAGCGGCGGCCCTTGAGCTCGTGCAGAGTGTCCTCGAGCCCCTTGCGGATATCGTCCTCGGAGGCGGGCTGGAGCTGGAAGCAGTCCACCAGCTCCTCCGGCGCGCCCTGCACGCCGCCCAGCGAGAATTCGATGAGGGCCAGGACCCCGCCCCACATGATCTTGCCCCGCGCCAGGAGCCCGAAGGCGGAGCTCAGGAAGGCGTCCTGCAGGCGCGTGAGGTCGAGGCCGCGGCGTTTGAGCGAGCGGAGATGATCCACCAGGAGCGAGGCCAGGCAGGATGGCCGGACTCCTCCGAGTGGGGCGAGCTGGTCGTAGAGCGGGGCGAAGGGCGACACGCTGAGCCGGAACGCCAGCTCGGGGGCCAGCCCGGCCTTGAGGTAGCGCTCTTCCCGCGCCCAGGGCTGGTCGGGCAGGCGCGCGCGGATGGCGTCCACCTGCGCGTCCAGCACGGCTTTGGGCGGGAGGTCGGTGTCGGGGTACATGCGCTCCGGGCCCGGGAGGATGCGCTCAAAGCCGGTGTTTCCGTCGGGAAGAGCCTGACGGGTCTCCAGGGGCACGCCCACCAGGGCTTCCCTGGCCCGGGCGCCGATCTCGGCCACGGCGGTGCGCACGTCTTCGACCGCGCCCCAGACCAGGACCACCGCGTCCTGCGTCCCGGCGCCCAGGGCCTTGCGGGCGGTCAGCCAGGAGTCGGGGGAAAGTGTGCCGTCGGGCAGGTCGCTCACGATGATGTTGGGCTGCTCGTCGATGCAGGCGATGACCCGGACCCGGTCGGAGAACTCAGCCATGAAGCGCCGGCCCGGGGTCAGTGGGCGGCTCAGGATGCCCTCGAAGACCGGGAGCAGCACGCCGGCCACGCGCTTGCCCGCGTCCAGGGCCTGGCGGATGGGGACGAAGCGGGTTTTCTGCAGGCGGCTGGTGAGGTCCGCATCGCGCGGAGCGAAGGTCTCGGGCTTGAGGCCCCGCGAGAGCAGGGACGCACGGATCTCGAGGAGCGCGGCCTGGCGGAAGGCTTCGTTGTGCACGAGGAGCGGGATGCGCTTGATGCTGGAGACGCCCTTGATCTCGCAGCGGTTGCCCCCCCGCACGCTGACGTTCACGTCCTCTCGCCCGGCCCCGGCCCCGGTGCGCACATGCCTGGTCGCGCGCACCAGGCGCCGCAGGCGGTGGGCCACCTCGGCCGCCTCCTGGGGGGTCTTCATGTCCGGGTAGGTCACGGTCTCGATGAGGGGCATGCCCAGGCGGTCGGTGACGTAGGTGCGCTGGTGCCCGATGTCCGAGACCTCGCGGCAGGAGTCCTCCTCCAGCCCGAGCTGGCGGATGCCGATGCGCCGGCCCGCATAAGGGATCCAGCCGTCGGTCCCCAGGATGGTCGTCCTCTGGAAGCCCGCCGGGATGGAGCCGTCGAGGTACTGCTTGCGGGCGATGTGGAACTCGGAGACCATGTTGCAGTTGAGGAGCAGGGTGACCTCGAGGGCGATGTCCACGGCCTGGTCGTTGATCTGGAACGGGGGCGTGTCGTCGAACTCGTAGGTGCAGACCGTCTCCTTGTTGATGAGGTAGGTGATCTCCTTCTTGGTCTTGAACTCCATCAGGGCCGTGCCGTCGTATTCGCCCAGCTCGGAGAGGGTGGGGCGCATGTGCCGCAGGATGCGGGCGTCCCAGTGCTTGGAGTAGCGGCCGGCGGGGCACCGGCAGAATAGCTTCTTCTCGGTGAAGAGCTGCTGATGGATCTCCAGTCCGCTCATCAGCCCCAGGCCCTCGTAGACCTGGGGCGGGCAGGCTTCCAGCGGGATGTATTCCACTAGGCAGATAATACTATACGCGCCCGGTTAAAGGAAGGAAGGCTGGGCCGCGGAAGGCTTGCGGTCTTCTTCGCGCAGGAGGGACACCGTGCCGTACTCCCCGTCATAGCCGGCCGCGACCTCGATCTCGCCCTTGCGCATGCGCCCCAGGGCCACCGCGGCCAGGGGGTGGCCCGCGGCCGCGACGTCGCGCAGGGGCCGCTCGCGCAGGATGTGGAGTTCGCTGCCGAAGCGCTCCAGGAGGGCGTGATAGTCGCGGTCCACCCGGACGCTCCCCGAGCCCACGCCCCGGGCCTCCCCCAGGATCTCCTTCAGAGGGACCAGGCACTGGAAGCCCGCCGAGCCCGCGGGGCGCACCCCGTCCGCGCGGTCCGCGAGGGCCGCGACGCGGTGCAGGACGCCGACCGTCACGGGCTTGCCGCAGCGGGGGCAGAGCCCGTTGGCGGCCCGGGTCTCCTCCGGCTGGAGGCGGGTCTGGCAGGGGGCGTGCCCGTCCGCGTGGTATTTCCCCTCCTCCGGGAAGAATTCCAGGGTGCCGAGGAAGCTCTTGCCGCGGCCGGAGCGCACCGCCGAGAAGAGGGCGCCGTAGGAGAGCTCGGCGTCGAAGAGGTTGGCCTCCCGACCCAGCTTCTCCGGGGAATGGGCGTCCGAGTTGGAGAGCAGGGTCAGCCGGTCCAGGGCCGAGACCCGCCAGTTCATGGGCGGGTCCGAGGAAAGTCCGGTCTCGATGGCGAATATGCGGGGGGCGAGGTCGCCGAAGCACTCCTCCAGAGCGTCGAACCCGGACTGGGAGCCGAACACGGAGAAATGCGGCGTCCAGGCGTGGGCCGGGACCAGGTGCGCCTCTTCGGAGCACTCCAGGACCATGGCGAACAGGTCCTGCGAGTCCAGACCCAGGATGGGCCGCCCGTCCGCTTTCAGGTTCCCGATCTTGCCCAGGCGCTTGGCCAAAGCGTCGGCGGCCTTGAAGGAGGGGACGTAGACCAGGTTGTGGACCTTGCGGGTCTTCCCCCCCCGCCGGTAGATGCAGCTGATCTCGGCCTGCAGGAGGAAGCGCACCGGGGCGCGGCAGGAGTCCGGGACCTCCAGGTCCGAGAGCCGGGTCAGGTCCTTGCGCAGGCGGAAGAGCCCGGGCTCAGCGTCCTCCAGCTTCTCGCGCAGCTCCGCCCGCCACACCGGGTGCGTGAAGTCCCCGGTGCCCAGCACGGTGAGGCCCTTGAGCTGGGCCCAGCGCTGCAGGGTCTCCGGGCGCAGGCTGCGGCTGCAGGCCCGGGACAGGTAGGAGTGGATGTGGAGGTCGGCGGTGAACCGCACGGTCGCGGGGCGGCTAGATGGCCGTCGTGACCAGGGTCTCGGTGGCCAGGATGCCCGGGATCGAGCGGATGCGCTCGATGACGACGTGGGAGAGACTGGGCAGGTCCTCGGTCTCCATGTCCAGGACCAGGTCCCAGCGGCCGAACACCGCGGAGACGTGGGAGACGCCCTTGGTCGTCTTGATCCGCGCCAGGGTCTCCTTCTCCTTTCCCGACAACAGCCGCACCAGCACTAGTCCTGTAACCATGCGCCTAATATACTAAAATTCCGCCCATGCGGGTCCTCGTGCAGAGGGTGAGCCGGGCCGAGGTGCGCGTCGTCGGCGCGGCGTCCCCGGCCTCCTCCATAGGCAAGGGACTGGTCGTACTCGTGGGCGTGGGCCGGAAGGACGACGAGGCGGCGGCCCGCAAGCTGGCCGAGAAGACGGCCAACCTGCGCATCTTCTCCAACGACGAGGGGAAGTTCGACCTTTCGCTCCTGGATGTGCGCGGGGAGGCCCTGGTGGTCAGCCAGTTCACCCTCTATGGGAACTGCGCCCGCGGCCGGCGGCCGGATTTCACCGCGGCCATGCCGCCCGAGCGCGCCGCGGTACTGTACGAGGGCTTCGTGGCGGCCCTGCGCGGGCTGGGACTGCCCGTGAAGACCGGGGAGTTCCGCGCCGTCATGGAAGTGGAGTTGGTCAACGACGGACCCGTCACCCTATGGCTCGATTGCGAAGAAGTCTGATCCTCGCGGCGCTCCTGCTCGGCGCGGGCGCCTCGGCCCGGGCCCAGATGGAGCCGGGTCTGGGAGTGGGCCCGAACTATCCCTTCGGCCCGGCCGCGGTCAAGCCCGGGACGGAGGTCGAGCTGACCCCCATGGCCGTGGCGCTCAGCCTGGCCTTCGACGCGACCACCTGGTACGCGGTGGGCGTGTCCACGGAGGCTCCGGCCCAGGATATGGCCAAGCTGCTCCTCAAGGGCTGCTACCGCCTGGAGATACTCCAGCTCACCCTTATGGCCCAGCGCGCCGGGCGCAAGCTGCCGGACCTGGTGGAGAAGCGGAACCAGGGGGACACCCTGCGCAAGATCGCGACCGACCTTTCGACGGACTATGACCGCGTCTACGAGGACTCCGAGGTCCTGGCCCGGGCCGTGGACCGGAGCCTCGAGACCGTCTCAAGGATAAGGGTGTTCACCGATGAGAAGAAGCCTTAGGGCTCGCAATGAATTAAGTGGTGCATTTCGCCGGAGGCGATTTTGGAGCGAGCCGAAGCGATGCGAGACGCGCAGGCCTTAAGGCCTGTAAGTCGAGCCGCGCGAAGGCGCAGCCCGAAAGCGCCCCGGCCCTTCGGGGGAGGCCCCTGCCGCTATCGACCGGCAGGGACCGTGCAAGAGAATGTTCTCCTTACGCACGGCCCGCTATTGGCCGATTTCGTCGTTGCTCGTCGCTTACATAGCTCACGCTATGCGCGCTCCTCGCGCCTAGAAATCGGCTCAACATCGGGCCTCCGAAATGCGCCACTTAATTCATTGCGAGCCCTTAGCGTCCTGGCCGTGCTCCTGGCCCTCGCCGCGGCGGCTTGCCGCGCCCCGGCGCCGGAGCCGCAGCCGGCCACGCCCCCCCCGCTGACGCAGGTCAAGATACTCCTCCCCGACGGCAAGGAGATCGCGGCCGAGGTCGCCGACACGCCGGAGGCCCGCGAGCGGGGACTCATGTTCCGCACGGCCATGGCCCCCGACACCGGGATGCTGTTCGTCTTCGACAAGGAGGAAGGCCTGCAGTTCTGGATGAAGAACACCCTCATCGACCTGGACATGGTGTGGCTGGACGCCCAGAAGAAGATCACGGTGGTCCACGCCGACGTGCCGCGCTCCCGGCTGGACACGCCCGAGGAACGATTGGCCCGGCGGGCGGGGTTGGGGCTCTACGTGCTCGAGCTCGCTGCGGGAGAGGCCCGCCGCCACAACCTGCAGAAGGGCCAGGTCCTCCATTTCGCCGTCCCCTGAGGCGACTGGTCAGGGGTGCGGCGTTATCGCGATGATGGTGATCTTGCCCTGGCTCGGGCCGTAATGCCAAAAGACCCTGAAGGCCGCCGGGGTCTTGTTCTCGGCGTATGATTCGAACACCTCTTCGCCGTTGGGGCCGTTCAGAGAGCTGAACTTATGGGTGTTCAGGCTCGGATGGCGCAAGTTCGTTTCCATCAAGCCGAGGGTCTTGCGCACGGCCTTCAGTCTTTTGGCTGACGCGGGAGTGGTCTCCAGCCGGTCCAACTGCCCGGAGGCCTCCCGGGTGAACAGGACCGAGAAGCGCACGGCTACTCGATTTCCGCGTCGGCGTGCTTGGCCGAAGAAGGCCGCTTCACGGTCTTGCCCTCGGAGGATTGCGCGAGCCCCCGGCGGACCGACGCCAGCGCGGCCTGGTTCTTGAAAAGCCATAGTTCCGAGGCGGGGATCACAGCCTGGGGGTCCAGGATGATCTGTCCGGCGGAGTTCACGTAGATCTTGTAGTACTTCGCGCTGGTTCTCACTTTTCTGAGAGTGACTCGCTTCTTGTCGTCAACTCGGGTCTCGGTCACCTCGGTGAACTCCTGGGACCGGACCAACTGGGCTAGGGTCATGGGATGCTCCTGGTGAGGATAGGATAAGGCATAATGGGAATATTGTCAAGTGGGCATTGCCCACTATGGGTATTACCCATATGGCACATTCGTGGCGCCTGCGCGCTGCCCGAGGTGGGGCGCGATCTCGGCGAAGGCGGCCCGGGACGCGGAGAACACCTGGTCCGCGCCCAGTTTCTCCAGGATTCCGGCCAGGTCGTCCACGGCGCAGCGGGCGATGACCTGGCAGGCGGGGTTCCCTTCCTTGGCGCGCTTGGTGACGATGAGCGCGGTCTCGATGTTGTCGGAGGCGATGACCACCCGGCGGGCCCGGGCCAGGTTGGCCTGGGGCAGGGCGTCCGGAGTGCGCGCGTCGTCGACGATGATGGGTTCCCCGGCGCGCAGGAGGTCGTCGACCAGGGCGCGGTTGCGCTCGATGAGCACGTAGGGGAGCCCCTTTGCGATGCAGTGCTCCACCAGGCGCCGTCCCAGGTGCGTGTAGCCTACGATGATGGTGTGGTCTTCCATGACTTGGGCCATGAGTCGGCACCTCTCGGCGTAGTTCTCCAGCGTCTCGCGCAGGAGCAGGGCGACCAGCACCCCGAAGACGACGGACTGTCCCCAGAAAGCGTAGCCCTGGCAGAAGACCCCGGGCTGGACTTCGAAATAGAGCGCGGAGAGCCAGGCGTCGGCCCAGGACAGGCCGGAGCCCCAGCGGAAGGCCAGCACCGCGGCCAGCGTCCAGAGGGCGATGGCCCCGAGTATCCAGCGGGTGCGGTAGAGAGCGGCCTTGAGCCTCAGGTACGGGCGCTTCACGCAGGCATGGTAGCAAGAAAGGGGCGGGCCCATTTAGGTTATACTTCTCTTTTCCCGGGAGGCATGATGAACGGATCCAATATCGCGGTGGCCCTTACCTTCCTGCTGGCCGCGCCCCTGCCGCTTCTGGCCGCGTCCAAGACCCCGGCGCCGAGCAAGAAGGCGGTGCGGCTCGATCCCCCCGCCCAGCGCCTGTCCCAGTTGGAGAAAGCCGTGGGCCTGAGCGAGGAGCAGATGACCGACATCAAGAGCATCCTCGAAGCCACGGACCGGGACGTGCGCAAGGCCATGGAGGCGGGCAATCAGCGCATCCGGGAGGCGCTCGACGATGACCAAGGCGCGTCCTTCGACGGTTTCCTGAAGGAAGAGGAACGGAGAGCCTCCCAGACCGCGGGGCGGCCCCGGGCCCCCGAGGCCCGCAAGCGCCTGGTGCCCATGTCGGAATGGGAATCCGAGGAGAACGGGCGCAAGCAGGGCGGCCAGGGCGGCATGATGGAGGAGGGCGGCCAGGAAGGGGGCCAGGGCGGACGGGGCGGCCAAGGCGGGATGCGCGGTCAGGGCCAGGGCGGGATGCAGGGCGGCCAGGGCGGGATGCGCGGCGGCCCCGGCGGCGGCCCCGGCGGCGGGATGGGCGGCCAGGGCGGGATGCACGGCCAGGGCGGTCAGGGCGGCATGGGGCCCAAGAACAAGAAATGCGGCGACGGGGTCTGCGACGAGGTCGAACAGACGCGGGGAGTGTGCCCCTCGGATTGTCAGGAGCAGTGAGCGAGGACTTCCCGCACCCGCCGTCCGAGCACGAGGTTGTTGGCCAGCACGGCCTGGTCCGGGGTCCCGGCCAGACCTTTGCGCAGAAAGCGCAGGTGCTCCGCCCGGGAGCGGCGCAGTCCCGCGATGCCGCCGAGTCCCCCCAGCTTGCCGACGCGGCAGAGCCGGGCCAAAGCCGGCAGGCGCTCCTCGAGCACCAGGGCGCAGCCCACCGACACCGTCCCGTCGCAGTCCACGATGATCTGCGGCGAGCTCAAGACCGGCTCCGCCGCGCTGCTGCGGTTGCGCAGGATGCAGGCCTGGGCCGCTGAGCGCAGTCCGGCCTCCAGCAGGCGCGCCTCCCGCTCGGGCCAGAACACGCCCAGGGCATAGGCGATCTGTATCTCCCGGGCGCCTTTCGCGACGAGATAGCGCGCGTTTTCCGCGACCCGGCCGGCGTCCTCGGGCGGGACCACCATGTTCACGAAGAACTCCCCCCCGGCCCCGGCGAGGAGTCCCAGTACCCGGTCCGCGCGAACGTCCTTGCGGCCCGAGTTCCCGGGCGCTCCGTCGAGGCTGAGCAGGACGCGCACGCTCCGGCGGGCGAGGAAGGCGGCCATGGCCTGGTCGAGCAGGAGACCGTTGGTGGTCAGCACCACCCGGATCTCCTTGCCCGTCCTCTGCGCGTTCGCCTCCGCCTCGTCCACGGCCGCCCGCACCAGGTCCGGGACCAAGAGCGGCTCCCCGCCGAAGAGCTGCAGCTCCAAGGACGCTGCCCGGGACCCGGCCAAAAAGGCCGCGGTGCGCTTGAGCAGGCCGCGGCTCATGGCCGGGCCGCCGCGCCGCATCCGGCAATAGCCGCAATCGAGCTGGCAGGCGCGGGTCAGCACCGCGAGGACGTTGGCCGTGTTGTCGGAGGGATCAAAGGGCATGGAGCTCTCCGGCGCCGTAGCGCTCGGCGTAGCCTTTCCACAGCCCTTCGCAGACCGGGGAGCGGGGACAACTCCGGCATACCTCGGTCTTCAGCTTGAGGGTCTCGCGCTCCGCGGGCAGGGCGACGAGCTTGCCTCCCGCCGCGATCTTCTCGTCGAAAGGGCGATGGACTTCGTAGAGGCGCTCGGGCCGCGTGCCTGCGATGCAGGCGGGGATGCCGGACAGGAAGGCGGCCGCGCCGGCGGCGCGGAGGGCGGCCAGGGCGTCGGAGACCCGCGGGACCAGGTCGGACATGCGCGGGCAGTCGGCCCAGGCGACCTGGGACCAGCCGTCGGGCGAACGCCCGCAGAAGAACACGCTCTCGTCCACGCCGGCCTCCGTCAATCCGCGGACCAGGCGGGGCAGGTCCCGGAAGTCGGCCTCGCGCAGGGGCACTTGCGCGCGCACCCGCCCGCCCGCGGCCTTCCAGGCCGCGGCGGCCGGCAGGGCCGGAGCCTCCCATGGCAAGAGCAGCTCCTCCACGCCGTTGGCGCGCAGGTCCGCGGCCCGGGCCGCGACCGCGGCGAAGGCGCCGCTGCGCAGGGCCAGATGATGGATCTCGAGCCGGCGCGCGGCGCTCAGGGCGCGGGCCAGGTCCTCGTGCCTGCGCTCGAGCGGCTCGGCTCCGCCCAGGGTCACCAGCTCCGAGCGGCGCGCGGCCAAAAGCAGGGCGGCCTTGGCGGCCCGCTCCCCGGCGGGCAGGTCCACGAAGGCCTCCCGCGGCCGCAGCATGCCCTTGAGCGCGCGCAGGCCGGCCAGGTCGTGTTCGGCGGTGAAGCGGGGCGGATGGGGGTCGGAGCCGGCGTAGTAGCCGTCGGGGATGAGGCCCTGCTTCACGGCCAGGTCGTGCATGCGGGTGCCGGGATAGACCTTCGTGGTCTTGACCAGGACCCGGTCCGGCCGCAGGGGCTGGGCGCAGGCCAGGGTCTCGAGCAGCGTGGCCTCGCACTCACCCGGGTTGCCGACCATGAGCATGAGCACCGAGGCGATCCCCGCCGCGCGCGTGGCCGCGAAGCACGGAGCCACCTCCGCCAGGCGCAGGTACTTGCCGATGGCCTTCTGGATGGCGGGCGAGCCGCTCTCCACCCCGTAGGAGATCTCGATGCAGCCGGCCTCGCGCATCTTGGCCAGCAGCCCCGGGTCCACGCTGTCGGGCCGGGTCATGCAGATCCATTCGATATCCAGCTTGCGGCGCAGCAGCCCGGCGCAGATGGCCAAAGCGCGCTCCCGGTCGAAGGTGAAGTAGTTGTCGCCGAAGATGAAGCGCCGCACCCCGGCGCTCCGGCGGAAATGCGCGACGATGTCGACGAAGCGCTCGGGCGAATGGGCGCGGAGCTTGTGCGGCCCGCGCACCGCGCTCTGCGGGCAGAAGACGCAGCTGAACGGGCAGCCCCGCGAGCCGAGCAAGGTCAGGCCGCTGCGCAGGAGGTCCAGGCGGTTCTCGCGCACGAAGCCCGCGGGAGCGAAGCGGGCTTCGGGGATGCCCTGGAAGGCGGCCAGCTGGGGTTTGAAATCGAAGAGGTCAAAGGCGGGGAAGGGCAGGGCGTCGAGGTCGGGGCACGGGGGACGGGGCGCGCTGCGCCGGGTCTTGCCCCCCCGCCGGAAAGCGACGCCCGGCACGGAGTCGGGGTCGCCGCCTTTCTTGAGCGTCGCGACCAGCTCCGGGAAGGTGCGCTCGCCTTCCCCGATGACGACGAAGTCCGCGGGGAAGTTCTCGAGGATGAGCTCCGGCTCCAGGGAGGCGAAGGGGCCGCCCACCACGATAGTCAGCTTCGGAGCGCAGGCCCGCGCGGCGCGGATGAGCTCGTAGACCGCCCCGCGACTCGCGCTGCCGCAGCTCAGCCCCAGGAAGCGGGGACGGTCCGCCTTCAGGATCTCCATCAGCCGGCCGCGCAGGTCATCCGGAGCGACCCGGTCGAGGTCGTGACAGCGGACCTTGAGTCCCGCCTCTCGCAGGCAGGCCGCCACCATGGCGAGCCCGTAGGGCGGTCCGAAATAGGTCGGGGGCGGTTTGGGGCTGGGAGGCTGGATCAGTACGGTCGGCACCGGGCTATTTTCCCATATCGGGGTCCGGCGTTTCCATCGACCCGCCGTCACCCCGGGCTTGACCCGGGGTCCAGGGCAGCTCCTGGGTCCCGGCTTTCGCCGGGGTGAGTGCGAATGTAATCGGACTCCTGACTCACTACAATGGGGGTTGCTGGCTCGTCCATTTCATCTAGCGACGGGCCCCTCCGGACTGTGCCCGGGCACAGTCGCTCAGAAGGTTCGAGCTAGACGTCATACCGGCGAAGGCCGGCAGCCAGCGTGTGGAACGGTTTCAAAATCCTGTTCTGGCGCCTGGACCCCGGCCTTCGCCGGGGTGACGTCTGGCGCCTGGACCCCGGCCTTCGCCGGGGTGACGAATGTAATCGGACTTATGACTCAATTCCATCGAGTACGGCGCGACTCCTTCCACATCTCGACGATGATCGGCGCCAGCTGGGTCACGTACCAGTCGTAGACGTACGACGGCGGGTGGATGAACGCGTATTCCGCGGGCTTTCCCAGCGTGCGGAAATGGACGGTGCGCACGTTGGGGCGGCGCAGGGCCGGTTCCAGCCAGAACGTGGGGTGGACCGGGTCATAGATGAGGATGGGCAGGTCCGGGTGCCGGTCCAGGAACTTCGAGAACTCCCGCCGGTTCACTAGGTCGCCGTACTCGGCGTAGATGCGGTTGATGTCGTCGCTCCAGCAGGACCATAGCTGGAACGGGATGTTGCAGGTCTTGAAATCCTGGCCGACCCGCATCAGGTTCGCCGAGGCGGCCCAGAACCGGTACAGGGCCGAGCGGGCGACCAGGCGCCGGTGCAGGCGCACCGCTTTCGGGGCCCGCGAATCCATGAGCGGCAGGTTCTCCAGCCACAGCTCCGGGTCCCTCCGGAAATGCGGCGCCAGGTCGGGGTCCTTGTAGAAGAAGGCCCGCCGGCCCCCGTTGGAGGGCTGGAGCAGGATCAGGTCGGCCCCGTAGTCGCGCAGGACCTCTTCGGCGCGCGCCGTGAGCTGCGAGGTGACCAAGGCGTTGATTCCCGAGTTCCAGATCTCGAATTTCCCGGGGTGCAGTTTGTCGAGGGAGCGCTGCAGGGTGGCCGCGGTGGTGTTGCGGTCGCTCACGGAGATGCCGAAGGTGTTGGACCCGCCGAACAGCACCACGCGGAACACGCCGGAGCGCCTGGCCCGGGAGACGGGCTCCGGCCCGCGCATGCCCAGCGAGTTGACCGAGATGTCGGTGACCCGGTAGCGCTTCTCCAGCGGGTGCACGCAGTCCGTGCAGCGGGCCCGCGCGCCCGGGATGAGTTCGTAGAGCCGTCCCGGCTCGGCCGAGGGGCGGCACACCTCCGCACCCCCCTCGTAGTGGAAGTCCCCTTCCACCCAGTACAAGGTGTGCCGCAGGGCCCGGACGTCGAGGTGTCCGAGCCGGATGAGTCCCTCGGCCAAACCGAGTCCGGCCGCGACGCCGGCGAACGCGAGCAGGGTGTGGCGCAGGAAGCGCATGTGGCCGCCAGTCTCCCAAAAATACGGGTCCCTCGTCCACCGCGCGGGGACGCGGCCGGGGCATTTATGTAAAATGGCCCCAGTAATCCTGGGAGGCCTATCATGACCCGCCTGTTGACGCTGTGCGCCGCCGCCATCCTGCTGTCCGGTTCGGCGGGCTGCGTGGTGAGCGCCAAGAAGTTCACCCGCCTCCAGTCGGACTCCGACACCCTCAAGAGGGACCTTGAAACGGTCCGCGGCGAGGTGACCGTGGGCAAGGCCCAATACACCGACCTCCTGAAGCGGGACGCGGAGGTGCTGGCCAGCCTGTCGCGTGCGACCGGGCGCACGGAGGAGCTGACCAAGGAGCGCGACCAGCTCCAGCAGGGCAACCAGGCCCTGTCTCAGTCCCTCTACGCCAAACAGGACGAACTCTCCAAGCGCATCTCCCGGCTGCAGGGCGAGCTCAGCGAGGCCCAGCGGGCGCTGGCGCAGGCCCAGGGGCGCAACGCCGACTTCGAGAAGTCCTTGCTGGAGGCGAACGCGCGCTGCGACCAGCTCAAGGTCAGGGCCGCCCAGCTGGAGCGGGAGCGGGACGGCCTGCTCAAGTCCGGGACCGAGCTCTCCAAGTCTTTGGGGGCCAAGCAGGACGAGCTCTCCAAAACGGTCTCGTCCTTGACCGCGGAGAAGCGCGCGCTCGAGGGCCGGGTCGAGGAGCTCGGTATGGCGGCCGAGGAGCTCAAGGTCCGCCAGGAGCGGGAGCTGTCCGAGACCCGGAGCACCTACGAAAGCCTCGTCGGCGAGCTCCAGGGCGAGATCGCCCAGGGCCAGGTGCAGATCTCCCAGATCCAGGGCAAGCTCTCGGTCAACGTCGCGGACACCATCTTCTTCGACTCGGGGCGAGTCGAGATCAAGGAGAGCGGGCGCAAGGTCCTCCAGCGTGTGGGCGACATCCTTAAGCACATCCCGGACAAGGGCATCCGCATCGAGGGCCACACCGACAATCTGCGGATCCGCGGCTCGCTCAAGGAGCGCTTCCCGACGAACTGGGAGCTCTCCACGGCCCGCGCCACCATGGTCGCCCGCTTCCTGCAGGAGAAGGCCGGGCTCGACCCCGCGCTTTTGACCGCGGCGGGCTACAGCGAGTGGCGCCCCATCGCCCCCAACGAGACCGAAGAGGGCCGGGCCAAGAACCGGCGCATCGAGATCGTCCTCATCGACAAGGAGCTGCTCAAGCCCGCCGCCCAGCCCCAGACCCCGGGATGAAGAGCCGGGCGGAAGTCGACGCGTTCCAGAGGACCCTGCGCGAGACCGGGAGCTACCGCACCGATCCCTCCCGGCCGCGCGCCGCCCTGGGCCGCTTCGACTCCTGGTACTACCTGCGCCTGCTGCGCCTGGTCTATCTCGGGCACCGCCTGGCGGCCCGGGGCGAGTTCGACCTCAAGGCCTGGGCGGCCCATTCCCTGACCTTCCTTTCCATCGTCGAAGAGTGCGGCGGCACGGTGGAACTGTCCGGGCTGGAGCATCCCTTGAAGCTCGGCCGCCCCTGCGTCTTCGTGGGCAATCATATGAGTCTCATCGAGGCCTTCCTCCTGCCGGGGATGCTCCTGCATATCGGAAGCATCGCCCCGGTGATCAAGGAGAGCCTCCTCGATTATCCCCTGCTCGGCTCCTTCGCGCGCGCCATCGACCCCATCCGGGTGGGGCGGCGCAGCCCCAAGGAGGACCTGATGGCCGTGCTCGACCAAGGCAAGAAGTTCCTGGGCCAGGGCCGCTCGGTGGTGCTGTTCCCCCAGGCCACGCGCGCCCCCCGCTTCGACCCCTCCGCGTTCAACACCCTCGGGGTCAAGCTGGCCCGGGCGGCCGGGGTCCCGGTCATCCCCCTGGCGCTCAAGACCGATTTTCAGAGGAACGGGAGCCTCATCAAGGACCTCGGTACCCTCGACCGCAGCCAAGTCGTCCATTTCCGTTTCGGCGAGCCCATGACCGTGCAGGGCACCGGCAAGGACGTCAACGAATCCGTGGTCCGCTTCATCACCGAGTCCCTCCGCGAGTGGGACGGCCAGTCCGGCAGATGACGGAGCTGTTCGGGTTCTCCACCCTGCACTTCGCGGTACTGGGCGTGCTGGTGTTCCTCGCGGGCGTGGTGGATTCCTTGGCGGGCGGCGGCGGGATCATCACGCTCCCGGCCTACGCCGCCCTTGGCCTCCCCCTCCCCTTGGTGCTCGGCACCAACAAGTGCTCCTCCACGATCGGCACCGTGGTCTCGGTCCTGCGCTACTTCGGCACCCTGAAGCTGAGCCTGCGCGCCTTGGCCCCCATGGCCCTGGCCGCGCTCGTCGGCTCCGCTATCGGCGCCGGCGCGGCCATGCTGCTCGACCCCGGCTTCATCCGCTGGGCCCTCCTGCTCATGCTCCCGTTCGTCATGTACTCGGTGCTCGTGAAGCACCATTTCGGGCTGTCGGACCTGAGCGGAGGCTTCACCCGTAAGGAACTGGGCCGCCGCTCGGTCGCCGTGGCCTTCCCCATCGGCGCCTACGACGGCTTCTTCGGGCCCGGCACCGGGACCTTCCTCGCTTTGGGTCTGAGCCGTTTCTGCCGCTACGATCTGCTCCAGGCCACGGGCTATGCCAAGGCCTTGAACCTCGCCTCCAACGCGGCCGCGCTGGCCGCGTTCCTCTACGCGGGGCGCGTCCATATCCCCCTGGGCGCGGCCATGGGGGTCATGAGCGTGGCGGGGCATTGGGTGGGCTCGCATCTGGGGCTGAGGCGCGGCACCGCCGCGATCCGTCCGGCCATCGCCTTCATCAGCGGACTGCTGCTCTTGAAGACGGCATACGACCTATTCGGAGGGAGGTTCTGATGCAAAGGCCCGTTCTATACATGGGTGACGGTCGTCTGAAGGGCGCGGCGGCCTACCTGGCGGGCGTCCTGCACGGTGCGAAGATCGGTTGCGACCACGTCGAGAGCGCGATTCCGGTGCGCGACCCCTACCTCTTCGCCGACCGCGGCGCCGTGATCCTCAGCGACTATCCGGCCGCCGGTCTGGGCGCGAAAGCCGCCGCGGCCCTGCTCTCGGCCGTGCAGAACGGCTGCGGCCTGCTCATGGTCGGGGGCTGGGCGTCATTCCGGGGGCAGAACGGCCTCTGGGATAAGAGCCCGGTCCGGGAAGCCCTGCCCGTACACATCGCAGCCAAGGACGACCGTATCAACTGCGGGCAGGGTGCCTTGGTCCGCCGGGCTCCCCAAGCGATGTATCCCCTCCTCTCGGGCCTGCCCTGGGAAAGCGAGCCGCCCATGATCGGCGGCTTCTGCAAGGTGCGGGCCCGTCGCGGGGCGCGCGTCCTTCTAGAGGCCGTGCGCTACCGTTTCGAGACCGACGAGGGCTTCCTGTCATCTCAGGAACGGGACGTGCATCCCCTGCTCGTGGCCGGGATGTACGGGAACGGCCGCTCCGCCGCCCTCACCACCGACGTGGCCCCGCACTGGGTCGGCCCCCTGATCGATTGGGGCAGCCGGAGACTGAGACTGCAGGCCCCCGGCGCCAACCCCGTCGAAGTCGGCAGCCACTACGCGAAGTTCCTGGAGAAGCTGGTCCGCTGGACCGCCCGCCTCTAGGCGTCCTTCGCGGCGATCCACTTCTGCGTCTTCGGATCTCCCGGGTCATGGGAGAATTCGCCGCGGCGGAGCTTCCCTTTGAATCGTTCGTAGGGGTCTTGGCGGCTGCCGGCTTTGCGCAGGGTGTCCGCCGTGTTCAGGTATAGGAAGATGACGATCGGAGGATGCTCGGAGAAGCAGAAGATGATCCGGTAGCGCCCCAGGCCGCGCTTGTACCGCCGGAACTTCCGCAGCTCCGCGTGCAGGAGATATTCCGGGTGCTTAGGATCGCCCGCGATTTCCTGCTCGGCGGCGCGGATGCGGACGGCGAGTTTGACCGTTTCGTGGCGGGAGAATTCTTCGGCGGGCAGGCGTTCCTTGAGCTCCCGGACGCGCGACTTGAGCTCCAGGATGCGCCGGCGATAGAACTCGTGGTATCTGACCAGGTACTTGGGGGCCATCCGGAGGCGCTAATCCTCGCCGCGGGGGACGCCCTTCAGGAGCTCGTCCCACTCCTTATCCCAGACTTCCTTTGCGTCCCGCAGCTTGGACGGCCGGCGCAGCGCATCCCGCAAGAGCGCCGCGGCGAAGGCCGCGAATTCGGGCTCCTGCTCGATGGTGTCGAGCTCGCGCTTGGGCGCGATCACGATCCGGTCCGCCTGCCTCTCGATCAGCACGGTCTTGGGGTCGAGCTCCCGCACGAAGGAGATGGGCAGGTCGACGGCATAGCTGCCGCCGTGCTTGAAGAGTTTCTTCTGCATATCCTGAGTATACACAGAAATATATACTTCGTCAAGGGCCGGACGAGACCCCAGACCCCCCTCCCCTGCGCGGGGCGGAGGCTGTAGAGTAATTGACAAAAGGCACACATTGTACTCAAATAAGGAATGGCCAAGACCGTGGGATGGGACGGCGAGCGCGACCAGTGGCTCAAAAAACGCAGAAAAACGGGTTTTGCGCAGATCGTGCTGCGTCTCGAGGTCGGAGAAATCCTCGATATATTGGAGTTGCGCCGCCGCCGGCAAGCCGGCCGCATCTTCGTAGTCAAGCTGCGCTCCGCCGCGCACCTGGTCCCGTTCACGGAAAGCGCCGGGGACATCGCCCTGCGGAACATACTCCCTGACGCCCTGGCCACGGAACGCTACCTGGGCCACGGGAACTGCGTCGCCCAACGGCTCAGCAAGGAAGAACGGGCCCTCTCCAGCGCCTATAAACGGGGTCTGTGGCGGCGGGTCAAGGATCTGAAGAAGGAGGTCCGGCGCTACCGGTCCTTCGTGAAGGCGGCCCTGCAGAAGCGCTGCCGGGTCAACATCCGCATGTCCCCCCAGGACCTGGAAGGCATCCAGCAGCGCGCGCTGGAAGAGGGCATGCCCTACCAGACCCTGATCGCCAGCGTCCTCCACAAGTTCGTCACCGGCAGCCTATGACTGTGCCCGGGCACAGTCGTTCCCCCAACGGGGTCTCGTCTTGGCTTTCGAGCGTGCCGCGCGGCTAGACGTCGACTTCCACGGCGTCGCCGTGGCTGATGGCTTTCTTCAGGGGCTTGAGCAAAGCGAACATCGCCAAGCCCGCGAAGCAGGCCAGACCCGCGAGCATCATGAAGAAGCTCTTGTGGGACATCTTCTCCCAGAAGCTGCCCATGAAGCCGCTGAAGTAGTTGCCGAAGAAGCTCGAGATGAACCACATGCCCATGAGCATGGAGACCATTCGGGCCGGCGCCAGCTTGGTGACCAGGGACAGCCCCACCGGCGAGAGGTAGAGCTCGCCCACGGTGAGGATGGCCGTGCAGAGCGTCAGCGAGAGCAGGCTCGCCTTGGCGGTCGGGTCCGCGTCCACGGCCGCCGCCCCGGGCAGCAGGACCAGAAAGGACAGTCCCAGCAGGAAGCAGCCGATGCCCATCTTGGCTACGCTCGAGGGCTCGGACTTGCGGTGCTCCTGCCATTTCCAGAACGCCAGGACGATGGGCGTAAATCCCACGATCATGGCCGCGTTGAAGGACTGGTACCAGGTGGCCGGCATCTCCCAGCCGAAGATGAAGCGGTTGCAGTTGGAGTCCACCCAGAGGGCCAGGGTGTTCCCCTGCTGCTCGTAGACGCCCCAGAAGACGATGTTGAGCGTGCAGAGCACGACCAGGGCGCCGATCTTGTTCCAGTCGGAGGTGGTCAGGGGCTCGACCGCCTTCTCGGTCTCGTTCTTGGCGGCCTGCTTCATGACGTTGTCGGGAGCCAGGTGCCGCTGTCCCCAGAGGTAGAAGGCCAGGCCGAGCAGCATGCCCACGCCGGCCGCGCAGAAGCCCCACTTGAAGCCGTACTTCTCGCCCAGGGTCCCGGCGATGAGGGGCGAGAGCGTGGCACCCACGTTGATGCCCACGTAGAAGATGCTGAAGGCCCGGTCGCGGCGGTGGTCGCCCGCGGGGTAGAGGTTGCCTACCTGGGTGGAGATGTTCGGCTTGAAGAAGCCGTTGCCCAGGATGAGCAGGAACAGGGCCGGCAGGAACAGGCTTTGCTGCATGAGCATGAACTCGCCGCAAGCCATGAGCAGGCCGCCCACGATGACCGCCTTGCGCTGGCCCAGCCAGCGGTCGGCGATGATGCCGCCGAAGAAGGGGGTGAGGTAGACGAAGCCCGTGTAGAGCCCGTAGAGCTGGGAGGACAGGGCCTGCACGCTCATCTCGCCGAAGAAGCTCTCCAGGACGGACTTCAGGGTCGCGTAGCCGAATACCGTGGTGGAGGGGTCGCCCAGGAAGAGTTCCTTGGTCATGTAGTACATGAGGAGCCCGCGCATCCCGTAGTAGGAGAAGCGCTCCCACATCTCGGTGCTGAAGAGGACGTAGAGGCCGAAGGGGTGCTTGTCGGAAGGGACGGCGGCTGCGGGAGGCGTCGCGGTGGTTTCGCTCATAGTGGACGCTATTATAGAATGTATCGCTGCGGAGGCAACGATGAAAGATCAGATCCTGAAGCGGATCGAAGCCGGCACCGACTTCGTCCTGGAACTCCAGAAAGGGCTCACCGCCATCCCCGCCATCAGCCCGGACAGCGGCGGCACGGGCGAGCACGATAAGGCCGTCTGGCTGGAAGCCCAACTGCGCAAGCTCCCTTTCGACGACATCAAGCGCATCGACGCGCCCGACGCGCGCGCCAAGAACGGGGTGCGCCCGAGCCTGGTGGCCCGCTACAAGGGCAAGGGCTCCGGCAAGACGCTCTGGATCATGTCCCACCTCGACATCGTCCCCCCCGGAGAGATGTCGCAGTGGAAGTCCGATCCCTACGTGCTGCGGGTGGAGAGCGGCAAGGTCTTCGGGCGGGGCGTCGAGGACAACCAGCAGGCGATCGTCTCCAGCCTGCTCATGGTGAAGGCCATGATGGACTCGGGCTACCGGCCCGACGTGGACATCGCGCTGCTCTTCGTCGCGGACGAGGAGAACGGCAGCGACTACGGCGCGGACTACCTCGTGGAGCACCACCCCGGGCTCTTCGGGCCCCGGGACGCCTTCCTCGTGCCGGACGGCGGCAACCCCGACGGGACCATGGTCGAGGTGGCCGAGAAGTCCATCCTCTGGCTCAAGATCCGCACCGAGGGCAAGCAGTGCCACGCCTCGGCCCCGGAGCGCGGCATCAACGCCTTCCGCGCCGCCAGCGACCTCGTGGTGCGCCTCAACGCCCTGCACCGGAAGTTCCCCAAGGCGGACCCGCTCTTCGACCCGCCCATCAGCACCTTCGAGCCGACCAAGAAGGAGCCCAACGTCCCCAACGTCAACACCATCCCGGGCGACGACGTGTTCTACCTCGACAGCCGCGTCCTGCCCTGCTACCCGCTGGCCAAGGTGAAGGCCGAGATCCGGCGCCTGGCGGCCCTGGTGGAGAAGGCCTACAAGGTCACCATCACCATCGACCCGGTGCAGGAGGCGCAGGCCGCCCCCCCCACCCCGCCCGACAGCGAGTTCGTCCAGCTCGTCGTGGAGTCCATCAAGGAGGTCCACAACGTCCGCCCCAAGCCCCAGGGCATCGGCGGCGGCACGGTTGCGGCCTCCCTGCGCCGGCTGGGGCTGCACGCGGTCGTGTACTCCAAGCTCGACGACACGGCCCACCAGCCCAACGAGTACTGCATCCTGGAGAACCTGCGCGGCGACGCCAAGGTCTTCGCCTTGACCGCGATGAAGCTGAAGTGACTCCCGGTGCCTGACGACTGGCGTTCCGAAGGGTTCGTCTCCCACTACAACCGGCTCTACGGGCCCGGACGGGCGGAGGTCGCCGCCTACCTGGCGCGCCTGCGCCTGGTCCCCGGCGACGTGTTCGTGGACTTCGGCTGCGGGCAGGGCGACATGCTGGCCGTCGCCGCCGAGACCGTGCAGACCGTCGTGGGCGTGGACGTGTCCCCCCAGCAGCTCGCCCTGGCGCGGGAGCGGCTCGAAGGGCGGTCGGGGGCGCGGCTCATCGAGTCCGCGTTCCTGGATTTCCGCTGGGACGGGGAGCCCTTCACCAAGGGCGCCGCGCGCAAGGCCCTGCACCATCTCGACGACCAGCAGAAGGGTGAGTTCCTGCGGCAGGTCGCCCCCCATTTCGCGCCCGGGGCGCTCTTCATCCTCGAGGACGGGGTGTTCGATTTCGACCGCGCCGAGCTGGAGGCCCGGATGCCGGCCGTGCTCGAAGAAGCCGCCGTCTACTACCAGGACGCCTGGGAAGCCAAGCGCAAGGATTTCGTCGAATGCCTGCGCCACGAGTTCCCGACCGGCCGCAACGCTTGGGAAGGCGCCTTCGCGGGAGCGGGCTTCGAGATCGTGGACCGGTGGCAGGCGTCGAGCTTCTACGGCGGACTGCTGGCGCGCAAGACACCCTGAGGGAGGCCCGATGGCCGAAGAGACCTTGGAGCTGTTCGTGAAGGGGAGCCTGGGGACCTGCTGGTACGGGAAGTACCACTACCTGGAGCCCTGGGCCGGCTGCGCCCACGACTGCCATTACTGTTACGCCCGGTTCCGCAGCCCGGTGACGGGCAAGCTCGCCGAGTTCAAGAGCCCCTACAACCAGCCGCGGCCGCTGTACCCCAAGGACGAACTCCTGAAGAAGATCCGCGAGGGCGTGGTCGCCGACAAGGTGAAGACCGTCAAGCTCTGCCGCTATACCGATTTCTTCAATCCCCGTTTCGTGGAGGAAGGGCTGGCCCTGGCCGTGCTGGAGGAGCTCTTCCGCTCGCCGGTGGAGCGCGTCATCGTCACGACCAAAGGCGTCCCCAACCAGGCGCTCCTGGACCTCATGGCGCGCCATGCCGAACGGGTCTCCTACAACGCCGCGGTGCGCCCCCCCGCCTCCATCCCGCTCGAGCCCTCCCTGCCCTCCGCGGCCGAGCGCCTCTCGGCCGCCGCGAAGATGAAGGAAGCCGGGCTCCTGACCACGGTGCACCTCGACCCCATCATCGCCGGGGTCGACGACGACCCGGCCGTCCTGCGGCCGCTGCTCGACGCGTTGAAGGCCCAGGGCCTGAACCGGGTGATGTTCTCCTACCTGCTCCTCTCCGACGAGCTGGCGGCGCATCTCCAGCGGCATTTGCAGCCTGCGGACTGGAACCGCATCCTGGCCTCCTTCGACCCCGCGGAGCTCAAGCAGTACCTGCCCCGGCAGGAGGAGACCACCTACTTCGCCACCCGCCCGGAGGTCAAGAAGGCATCCGTGGCCAAGATTTTCGCCCAACTCGACGAGCTGGGCTTCGAGTACGTCCTCTGCTCGCTCAAGAACACCCCGGGCAAGGAGCGCGGGGAATACGAGGGCGAGCATCTCTGCGACGGGACCTTCTATGCGTAAAGGCGGCTGAATGCCGCGGGTCTGGCTCTTCAACGTCGAGGAGGTGGCTCCCGAGGAGGACCTCCACTTCGACCGGGTCTTCACCCCCAAGGTCGCCGCCGTCTTCCCGCGCTTCCTGTTCTGCCTCGAGCCCGGGGACCTGACCGTCGCGCCGGTCCCGGTGCCGGAGGACTTCGCCCGCTACGCCGCCGCGGTGAACGGTCTGCCGGAAGACCTGCGCTGGCTCCGGACCCTGCCCCGGCGCACGCGTCCCTATTCCATCGTCACGTCGATCCTGGCCGACCGCCGCGGCATCTTCGCCGAGCTGCGCGGCCTGGGGAAAGCGGGCGGCTGGCAGCTGGAGCCGTACTACCAGTCGCACCGGATACTCGAGCTCTCCCGCAAGACGGGCATCCCCTTCGACCCCTGCTCCGCGCAAGCCGTGCTCAGCGGGGTCATCCTGGAGCTCAACGACAAGGCCTACTTCAAGGCCCTGATGTCCTTGGTGGGCGTGCCCACGGTCCGGGGCTACCTGGCCTACGACCGTGAGTCCCTGCGCGCGGCCATGGACCGCGCCGGCAAGGACCGCCGCAGCCGCATCATGGTCAAGAAGACCCGCTACGGCGGCGGGATCGGGAACCTGAGCGGCACCCCGGCGTCCATCCGGCGGCGCCTGCGCGGCTGGTACGGCGGCGGGGACGTGATCGTGGAGCCCTTCCTGCGCTTCGCGTCCGTGGCCGGCTCCCTGGCCACGATCTCGTCGGGCGGGGTGCGCTACCACGGCGTGGACGAGCAGGTGTTCGCGGCCGGGCGCTGGGCGGGCTTCCGCTATCCGCATCGCGATGACGCGGCCTCCCGACGCATCCGCGAGCTCACTTTGCGAGTGGCCCGGCAGGTGCGGGCGAAGAACGCCCGGGGCGACATCAACCTGGACTGGGGCATCCTGCGGGGCGGCTCCGGGCGGAGCATCCCCCTGGCCCTGGAATGCAACTTCCGGCACAACGGCTTCGGCTACCTCATGCGCTTCGCCCGGCGCTTCTTCGGCCCCCGAGCCGGCCGCATGCACATCCGCTACACCGAGGCCTTCCCCCTGCGCCCGGCACTCGACACTTTGCAGGCGCTGCGCGAGGCCGCCGGGAAGCTCCGCATCGGCGGCGAACCGGTCCTGATCGACCACCCGGGCCTGAAGCGGGGCGCCGTCATCATGATGCCCCCGGCCCGGGGCGCCTGCGCCATGGCGGTCTTCGGGGATACCCCCCGCTACGCGGACCGGGCCGCGGCGAGCCTGCGGGACGCGCTGGGCTGATGGACCGCCTCCGCGTCGTCTTCTCCTTCGCCCTCATCTTCGGCTTCTCGTGCGTGGACAGCGCCATCTCGCCCATGGTGGACGCCCTGCACCTGCACTTCGGGGTGGACCTGGACACCGTGCTGCTGCTGATCTCGGCGAGCACCGCCGGCATCGTCATCGGGGTCCTGGCCGGACCCTCCATGACCTCGGCCTTCCGGGTCTCGCGCCTCCTGGCCGCGGCCGTGGTCGTGCTGACCGTGACGCACGCGCTCTTCCTGCTCGCCGGGGGCTTCGGCGCCGCCTTGGCCGCGCGCTTCTTCTTCGGGCTCGCCTCGGGCACGATCGCCGGGGTCATGTGGTGGCTGGCCTTCCACGGGGTCTCCAAGGAATACTACCCGGCCATGATCGTGGTGCTCATGTCGGCCCGCCCCCTGGCCGCCGCCATCGGGGTTCCGGCCGCGGGCCTGGCCGCCTCCCGCATGGGCTGGCAGGTGCCCTTCTGGGCCCTGGGCGCGGTCATGGCCGCGGGCGGGGCGGCCCTGGTCGCCTGCATGCCCGCGGAGACGGAGCCCAAGAAGCCCATCTCCCTGCGCGTCATCGTGTCGGACTATGCCGAGGCCTTCCGCCTGCCCCAGGCCGCGGAGTACTACATCGGGTTCACGGTGAACCGGATGTGCTACTTCGGCTTCTACTCCTTCGCCGGGATCTGGTTCATCCGGCACTACGGCCTGTCCTTGGACCTCATGAGCGCGGCCCTGCTGGTCATCGGCCTGGCCGAGGCGGTGGTCAACTTCCTGGTCCCGGGCCTGCTGCGGCGCTGGGGCCATCGCCGGGTGTTCCCGGCGAGCCTCGCGGGCTCGGCCCTGGTCCTGCCCTTCTTCATCTTCGGCAAGGTCCCGCTCGCGGCCGCCGTCGCCCTCATCGCCGTGTTCATGACGCTCGACCGGATCTACTGCATGGCGGCCATCATCACCATCCCACGGATGTTCCCCTCCCTCGGGAACAAGACCGTGTTCGGCAGCCTCAACACGCTGACCGCCTGGGTCGGCCTGACCGTGATATCCTCGTTCGAAGCGCGCTGCACCCAGTCCTGGGGCCTGCCGGCGGTGGAGTCGGTCCTGGTGGCTTGCTTCCTGCTGGGGTCGGCCCTCATCTACCTGGTGCAGCACCGCACCGTCCTGCGGCCCGGCGCCCCGGCGGAGTGACCCAGTCGGGACCAATATCCCAGACCGGGTGGGTCCTATGTCGTCCACGGAGGTTCCTATTGGCCCAACCGCTTTGCGTCAGCGGCGGCTAAACTCGATACCAGGACAGGGTGCAAGGGGGATCGCATGGGAACTCGACATCCGTTGAGAACGCTGGGGCTGGCAGCAGCCGGCTTCGTCCTGTGTGGGATTTCCTCTCGGGCGCAATCCGTCGTCGATTTCGACCGGGTTGGGGTCTCCATCGGCGACGTTCTCCGAGGGGTCAGGACCGAGGTCGCCGGCGCAGGCGACTCGACCCAGGCGGACTCAGGGTCCCTGGGACCGGCCCAGGAGATCATCCAGGTCCGGGGTGAGAACAATGGGGGGTTTCCGGTCGTTCTCACCGTCGAAGGCAGCCGCGTGCACGGCAAGACCGATGGAGGCTATCCGGTCGCGCTCGCGCTTTCGCGGGAGGGCGGGGGCTGCCGCATCACCGGCAAGATGCTCGGAGGTTATCCGGTGGACGTGACCCTCTCCGCCGGCCGCGTGTCCGGCCGGACCATGGGCGGCTACCCGGTCGAACTAAAACTCGAGGCCGGAGGGATCTCCGGCGTGGCGAAGGCCTACGACGTCACCTTGTCGCGACAGGGATCGACCGCCGAGGGCGCCGGGGTCGGGCGGTTCCCGGTCCGGCTGTCGTTCAGCGCCCCGGTCGACGACTGCCAATTCGTGGCGGTAGCCATAGCCGCGCTCCATCGCCATTGACCAAGCAAGACTTGATCTCGGCGCTGCGGGAATCCGTCCCCGGGCGTTCCCCGCTGGTGGGTTTCGCCGCCGCCGACGATCCGTTGTTCCGGGAGAACAAGCGGGTCGTCTCGCCCGCTCATGCGCTGCCGGAGGACCTGCTCCCGGGCGCGCGTACGGTGGTCGCGTTCTTCATCCCGCTGCCGCGCGCGGTCGTGCGCAGCAATGTCCCCGGGAAGGCGGCTTCCCGCGAGTGGGCGCTCGCCTACATCGAGACCAACGCCCTCATCCGGGATGCCGCCCTGCGCCTGAAGCGGGTCCTCGAGGCTGAAGGGCACGCGGCCGCGGTGACGCCGGCGACCCACAACTTCGACCCGGAGACGCTCGTCAGCGACTGGTCGCATCGCCATGCGGCCTTCATCGCGGGGCTGGGGCGGTTCGGGCTCAACAACATGCTCATAACGGACTCCGGCTGCTGCGGCAGGTTGGGCAGTCTCGTCACTTCGCTGGAGCTGCCGCCCGACCCGCGGCCCGGGCGGGAGGCCTGCCTCTTCCGCCATGACGGATCGTGCCAGCGCTGCGCGGCGCGCTGCGTCGGCGACGCGTTGTCCGCGGAACGCTTCGACCGGAAGCGCTGCTACGCGGTGTGCCTGCACAACGAGGAGCGGCACCGGGAACTCGGCAAGGCGGACGTGTGCGGGAAATGCCTGGCGGGAGTCCCCTGCTCCTTCGTCGATCCCGTACGCGCCGCCAGCCGGGAGACCTGAGCCCGGCAGGGCCTCAGGGGAGCGGATGCTCCCGGAAGAACGTCCAGATCTCATTCATCGAGATGTCCTCGGAGACCGGCCCGATGAGCCCGGCGGGGAAGTACTGGGCGCCGCCGGGCCAGGCGTGCCCCATGCCGTCCACCCGGCAGAATGCGACTTCGGCGCCCTGACGGCAGTCCGGGTAGCGCGTGCAGGATGCCTTGCCCCGCCGGAACCCCGGGACGGCGGTTTCCCCGCAGCCGTCGAGCTTCCTCCAGGTCTCGACCACCTCGGCCGGGGACATGCGCTTGTACCCGGCGCGCGCGCAGAAGCCCTTGGGGTCGCTTCCGTCGAAGGGATTGCACGGGTCTTTCGTGCCGTGGATGTTCATGACCGGGATCGGCCGAACGGGAGCGCAGTCCTGGGGCACGGCCGCCGGGGCCACTGTGGCGACCGCGGCGACCCGTTCGGAGAGTTCGCAGGCGACGCGGTGGGTCATCAGGCCGCCGTTGGAGATGCCCGCGGCGTAGACACGTTGCTCATCCACGCGGAACCGCCGGGCCAGGTCGTCGAGCATCTTGGCGAGGAAGCCGATGTCGTCGGCCGTGCCGCAGCATTCCCCGCCCTTCCAGCGGCCCCCGTTCCAGCGCGAGGACATGGGCTTCTTGTCGATGCGCGTCGCGGCGGGGATGGCCAGCAGGAAGCCGTGCTGGTCGGCCGACTTGTGGACCCCGTCCAGATAGGCCGAGACGGTGCCGCCCCCGCCGCCGTGCAGATAGATGACCACGGGCAGGGGAGCCCCGCGGTCGCCGTAGCCCGGCGGAAGATGGACGCGGTACTGACGTTCCACTCCGTCGTGCTGGAGCGTGAAGTTCCTATCCCGCTCCTCGGCCAGCAGCGGGAGCGGGAGGAGCATCGGGAGCAGGGCCAGCAGGAGGCGGGTCACTTCTTCGGCGCGGGGAGCAGGGCGTTGCGCCGGGGCTTGCCGTCGGGGCCGTAGCCCGTGTAGCCGCCGGTGCGCACCGGCTGGGCGGGGAGCAGGGAAGACTCGTCGTCCCGGCGCAGGGGGGTCCCGTCGAAGAGGCGTTCGAGCCGCCCTTTGGAATCGTAGATGAAGGGCTTGCCCACGGGGACCGAAGCCTCCCCCAGCGTGCGCAGGAGGCGCACGAAATCCGGATGCGCCCCCGAACTGTTCGATTCCTTCAGGAGCCGAGTCACCTGCTTGCCCAGGCCGGGCTTGACCCCCTCCAGGCTCTCCACGATGTCCCGGAACTGCTCGGGCCGGGCCAGCCCGTTGGCCAGGAGGAGGGCGGAGGCGCGCCGGGCTTCCAGGGGCGCTTGGCCCATGGAGGCCTTCAGCGAATCCATGGCGCGGGGCGAATCCGCCACCGCGGCCTCCAGGTAGCGCTTGACGTCCGAGGCATTGCGCATGGGCAGGACCGTCTGCAGGTGCCGGCTGAAGCCGTTGAGGAGCATGGAGGCGTAGAGCGGCTCCTGGGTGAGCGAGAACTGCACCGTCCCCACATAGGCGCCGGTGAAGCCGGAGGCGACCGGCGCGGCGAGGCGCAGGTTCTGGGCCGCGGCCCCGGTGGCGAGCAACAGCAGTATCCCGGCGAGCTTCATGGCATCAGAAGGATAACCGGCCTCCGGCGATAATGCAAGGGCCGGCGGCGCCTCCGATCCTCGGCTGAGCAGCTGTGCCCGGGCACAGCTTTAGCCGAGGATTGGGGGGCGCCGTCATGCGCCGAAGCGAGGGTTCACGACGTTGTTGTGGATGGAGCCGAAGGTATAGCTGAGCCCCACCGAGCTGTTGTAGGTGTACTGGGTGGCGAGGGCGGAGCGCTCGAGGAGTATCTCCTCCTCGGTGGCCCCCCCGCGCGGCAGGAACAGCTGGTCGCGGACCCGCGAGCCCGTGGCGAAGAGGCGCAGGGAAAGGCCTTCCCACAGCCGCAGGGACAGGTCGGCGGTGACCTGCAGGTTGTTCTTGTGGATGTCGTGGAGGTAATGCGAGCCCTGCAGGCTCAGGTAGGCGCTGCCCCACTTCTCGGTGGCCTCCAAGGAGACCGTCAGGGAATGGTCGTAGAGGTTCTCGTAGGTCTTTTCGTAGATGGTCTCTTCCCGGTAGCGGTAGGAGTTGTAGTTGACCCCGTACAGGAAGCGCAGCTGGCGCCGGGTGGACTGGGAATAGGGGAAGAAGTCGTACTCCACCGCGGGGCCCGCGGCCACGGCGAGCTTCATGTTGTTGTAGGTCGAGGCGTTGAGGGTCCCGCGGGCGCCGGCCGACCAGTGCTCCCCCAGGCTCTTGACCCAGAGGGCGTAGGCGCCCTGGTCGCGGGTGACACTGCGGATGCGGCCCGAGTCCGTCTCGAACTTCTCGTCGCCGTAGTTCACCCAGCCGTTGAGGTTGATCTTCGCGGGCGCGGTCACCCGGCTGGCGCTCAGGGAGGCGTTGAGCGAGACCGACTTCCGGGCGTGCTGGCCGCTCATGGCGCTGTTGACGCTCTCGGTGAAGACCCAGGAGCGCCAGGGGTCGGCGGCCGCGTCGGCGGCCCCGGTACCCGAATAGGTGATGGCGATGTCCTTGGCCGCGGGGGTGCCGGCCACGTAGCGGATGAGCCCCAGCTTGAGCGTCCGGACCACGGCGGCGCGGCGTTCTTCGTCGGTGTCCGCCGGGGCCCAGACCGCGCGCAAAGTGTCGCTCGACCCGGCCCAGCCCTCCCGGCCGATGAAGGCGAAGGTGAGTTCGGTCCCCCCCGCGCCCGTGGGCTGGGTGGTGGCCAGCACGTGCACCTGGGCCTGCTCCGGGTCCCGTACCTGGTCCACGAAGGGGATCTCGGTGCGGATGTAGTCGAGGTCGCAGGCGTAGCAGTCGATGAAGACCCGCGTGAGTCCGGGCTCCGCCGCGGCCGCCCCCGCAGCGAGAAGCGCGAGCAGGACGGCCGCCGTGAGGCGTCGTAACTCGTAATCCCAATAAGGGTGCGAAGTCCGCGGAGCGCGTAACATAGGGTATTGTTGCGTCAGGTTCGGCCGAACCGCCCAGGGACGAGTTCTTTCAGGGTATCTCGTCCCGACCGGGCCAGGACAGAGTCAGGGCCAGGAGGGCGGCCGCTCTTAAAGAAGACAAGGCGATCAGTAGACGCCGTCTTCCCAGAAGACTCGGCCATTGATGTGGAGCCCGCGCCGGCCGCCGCGCTCGACGGTGAAGGCGGGGATGCCATCGCTATCGAGGTCCGCGATGTCGTAGCGGACGAGGGCTTCCGTCTCTCCTTCATAGAAGACCTGGTAAACGGTGCCGCGGCGCACCAGGCGCACGCGCCGGCCGTCTGGAGCTAGGACGGTTCTGACGACCTGATCCGCGGCGGAGTCCTCCTTCATCTGCCCGAGCCGGCGCGCCGTTTCCTGAGCGGAAGAGAGCACCCGGGCGCGCTCCCGCTCGGCCCGTTGGCGTGACGCCTGCCGGGCGATGCTGTCGACGTCCCGAAGCAGGCGCTCGGTGAGGAACAGGGAATCCCGCCGCAGGCTGTGGGACTCGGTTTCCACGGACTCGAGGACATGGTCCTCTATCCTGCCGGTGCCGGTGCGCAGGATCAGCAAGGCCGCCCGCGCGCGCTTAGAGTCGGCGACCCGGGACACGGCCGCGACCAGCACCTCCTGGCGGCGCGCCGGTCCCAGGGCCGAGAATTCCTTCGGGCCGAGCCCGCTGGCGGAAAGTTCGGAAAGCACCGGTTCGATGGGGGCCCAATGCTCCGGCTGGGTCAGGTCCAGTCTGCCGAGCCCGGACATGCAGGACCTCAGGTCGGGAAGTACCGAGTCCAGGTCGATGCCTTGCAGCGGGTCCCGGATGGATACGGCCCAGGCCATGGCCACCTGAACGGGCAGACCGGCTGCAGCCGAGGCTCCGCCGAGGCCCGGGCCCAGAGAAAGCTGGGCCGAGGCGGTTGCTAGAGGCCAGGCCAGCAGAGCCAGGCAGGCATCGCGGGCGGCACGGCCGGACTTGCGCGCAGAGGGCATGGACATAGTCTAGCCTTCCCGCGCCCGGAGGACAGCGGGATTGGGACCTAGAGGCGGGCCGGAAAAGAGCCTAAGCGGGGTTGGGCAAGAAGACCCATCCCGCCAGTGGACCCCGGCCTTCGCCGGGGTGACGAATGTGATTGGACTCATAACTCACTACACTGGGGGTTGCTGGCTCGTCCATCTTATCCAGCGGCGGGCCCCCCCGGACTGTGCCCGGGCACAGTCGCTCAGAAGGTTCGGGCTAGCCGTCATACCGGCGAAAGCCGGTATCCAGCGTGAGGAACGGATTCAAAACACCTGTTCTGGCGCCTGGACCCCGGCCTTCGCCGGGGTGACGAATGTGATTGGACTCATAACTCACTACACTGGTCCGTCTCCGGGACCTTCAAGCTGATCAAGCAGCTCTTCGGACGCTCCAGAGTGCCGTGGAGGGTGCGGAAATCCTCCACCATTAGCGGGGCACAAGGGTTCGGTTCCCGGCTCAGGCGTCGGCCGGGAAGGGATCAATGGCCATTTCGACACGAGGGGCGAAGCCCTTAGGTCTCGTAGGCCAGGTCCCGGTAGCGCTCCTGCATGGGGGTGACGCTCAAGGGCGAGCGGCGCAGGGCCGCGATGGCCTGCACGGCGGCCTGGCAGGAGTTGATGTTGGAGATGATGGGCACCCCGAAGTCGAGCGAGTTGCGGCGGATGGCGAAGCCGTCGGACTTGGCGCGCTTGCCCGAAGGGGTGTTGATGACCAGGCTCACGTTGCGCTGCTTGATCAGGTCCACCACGTCGGGCTTGCCCTCGCCGAGCTTGAAGATCCGGTGCGCGTCGATGCCGTGCCGGGTCAGGAAGGACTGCGTGTTCTCGGTCGCGTGCAGGATGAAGCCCAGCTGGCGGAGTTGGGCCGCGATGGGGAGTATGGCCGCCTTGTCCTCGTCGCGCACGCTCAAAAACACCGAGCCCTCGGAGGGCAGGGCCATGCCCACGGCCTCCTGGCTCTTGGCGAAGGAGGTCGGGAAGTCCTTGGCGATCCCCATGGCTTCCCCGGTGGACTTCATCTCGGGCCCGAGCAGGGGGTCGATGCCCGGGAACTTGATGAACGGGAGCACCACCGCCTTGGTGGCGGCGTAGGGGAGGTTCGGAAACTTCTGCTCCATGAGGACCTTGGGGAGGAGACTGCGCAGGGTCTTGCCCGCGATGACCTTGGCCGCGATCTTGGCCAGCGGCACGCCGGTCGCCTTGCTGGCGAAGGGCACGGTCCGCGACGCCCGGGGGTTGGCCTCCAGCAGGTAGACCGCGTGGTCCTTGATGGCGAACTGGATGTTGAGCATCCCCACCACCTTGAGGCCCTTGGCCAGGCGGCGGGTGTGCTCCAGGATGCGCTCGATCTGCTCGCGCGTGAGGGAATGCGGGGGCAGGGTGCAGGCCGAGTCGCCGGAGTGGATCCCGGCCTCCTCGATGTGCTCCATGATCCCGCCGATGAACACGTCATGCCCGTCGCAGACCGCGTCGACGTCCACCTCGGTGGCGTCTGAGAGGAAGCGGTCGATGAGCAGCTCCGGGTGGTGCTTGCTGGCCGCGAGGGCCTTGGCGGCAAAGAGCCTCAGATCCGCGTCGTCGTAGGCGATCTCCATGGCGCGGCCGCCCAGGACGAAGCTGGGGCGCAGCATCACGGGATAGCCGATGCGGCGGGCCAGGGTCCGGGCCTGGGCCACGGTGCGGGCCATGCCCCATTCGGGGGCGGGGATCCCCAGGCGGCGGATGAGGGCGCCGAAGCGCCGGCGGTCCTCCGCGACGTCGCTGGCCGCGGGGGAGGTCCCCAGGATCTTGATCCCGGCCTTGGCCAGGGGTGCTGCCAGGTTGAGCGGGGTCTGGCCGCCGAACTGCAGTATGACCCCCATGGGCTTTTCGAGCTCCAGCACGCCCAGCACGTCTTCCAGGGTGAGGGGCTCGAAGTACAAGCGGTCCGAGATGTCGTAGTCGGTGGAGACGGTCTCGGGGTTGCAGTTGATCATCACCGTCTCGATGCCGAGCTCGCGGAGCGCGAGGGCGGCGTGCACGCAGCAGTAGTCGAACTCGATGCCCTGCCCGATGCGGTTGGGGCCGGAGCCCAGGATGGCGATCTTCTTCTTGCTGCGCGAGGGGACGACCTCGTTCTCCCCGTCGTAGGTGGAGTAGAAGTAGGGTGTGGAGGCCTCGAACTCGCCCGCGCAGGTGTCCACGAGCTTGAAGGAGGGCCGCAGGGCGTGTTTCGCGCGCAGGGCGCGCAGAACGTCTTCCTTCTTGCCCAGGAGGCGGCCCAGCTGCGCGTCGGAGAACCCGAGCTCCTTGGCTTCGCGCAGGAGCGCGGGGGAGAAGGCCTTCATCCCCCCTGCCGCGACGATCTGCTCGAAGCGGGTGAGCTCCGCGAACTGGCGGAGGAACCAGGGGTCGATGCGCGTGACCTCTGAGACGGCTTCGGGGGTCAGGCCGCGCTGCAGGGCGGCCCGGATGCGGAATATCCGGTCCGAGGAGGGCGTGCCCAGCCACTCGCGGAAATCCCGCTCGTCGGCGGGCGGGGTGCGGTCCGGCCCCTCGGCGCCCGTGTCGATGGCGCGCAGGGCCTTCTGCAGGGATTCCTTGAAGGTCCGGCCGCAGGCCATGACCTCGCCCACGCTCTTCATCGCGGTGTCGAGCGGAAACTCCCGGCCGAACTTCTCGAAGGCGAAGCGCGGGATCTTGGTCACCACGTAGTCGATGGAGGGCTCAAAGCACGCCGGCGTCTTGCGGGTGATGTCGTTGGGGATCTCGTCGAGGGTGTAGCCCACCGCGAGCTTGGCCGCGATCTTGGCGATGGGGAACCCCGTGGCCTTGCTGGCCAGGGCCGAGGAGCGCGAGACGCGGGGGTTGATCTCGATGATGACCCGGCGGCCGGTCGCGGGGTCCACGGCGAACTGCACGTTGCAGCCGCCGGTCGCGACCCCGATGGCGCTGATCGCCGTGCGGGCGTCGTCGCGCATGGCCTGGTACTGCCGGTCCGTGAGGGTCTGGGCCGGGGCCACGGTGATGGAGTCCCCGGTGTGCACCCCCATGGGGTCGATGTTCTCGATGGTGCAGATGACCACGAAGTTGTCCTTGGCGTCGCGCATGACCTCGAGCTCGTACTCCTTCCAGCCGATGACCGAGGCCTCCAGGAGAACCTTCTTGACCGGGCTGGCGTCGAGGGCGGAATGGACGCGGCGCAGCA
Organism: Elusimicrobia bacterium GWA2_69_24; assembly: GCA_001799695.1. Taxonomy (GTDB): domain Bacteria; phylum Elusimicrobiota; class Elusimicrobia; order UBA1565; family UBA1565; genus UBA10166. The sequence goes on along the minus strand of MGTY01000029.1, from coordinate 3,026 downwards.
GGTCCTCGAGGTTGTAGGCGATCCCCCCGCCGGTCCCCCCCAAGGTGAAGGAGGGGCGCACGATGATGGGAAAACCCAGCTCGCGGGCCGCGGAGCGCACGTCGGCGATGTCGGTGAGGATGAGGCTCTTGGGCAGGTCGAGGCCCGCCGCGCCCATCACTTCCTTGAAGAGCTGCCGGTCCTCGGCCTTGCGGATGGCGTCCAGCGGCGCGCCGATGAGCTCCACGCGGTGCCGGCGCAGGGCCCCGCGCTCGCCCAGGGCCACGGCCAGGTTCAGGGCGGTCTGTCCGCCGAGGGTCGGGAGCAGGGCCTGCGGCCGTTCGCGCGCGATGATGCTCTCCACGATCTCGGGGGTGAGCGGCTCCACGTAGGTCTGGTCGGAGTACGCGGGGTCGGTCATGATGGTGGCCGGGTTGGAGTTGACCAGGACCAGTTCGTAGCCCTCCTCGCGCAGGGCTTTGAGCCCCTGCGTCCCGGAGTAGTCGAATTCGCAGGCCTGCCCGATGACGATCGGGCCGGAGCCCAGCACCAGGATCTTGCTGATGTCAGTCCTTTTTGGCATTGGCGAGGGCTCCTTGGTTCTTGCTCATCCGTTCGGCCATCAGCTCGCCGAAACGCGCGAAGAGGTAGCGCGAATCGTGCGGCCCGGCGCAGGCTTCGGGATGGTACTGCACCGAGAAGGCGGGGAGGAGGGTGTGCATCATCCCCTCCGAGGTCCCGTCGTTGAGGTTGAGGTGGGTCGTGCGCACCTGGTCGGGGAGCGACTTCAGGTCCACGCAGAAGTTGTGGTTCTGGGTCGTGACCGCGATGCGGCCGGTGGCCAGGTCCTTGACCGGGTGGTTGGCCCCGTGGTGCCCGAACTTGAGCTTGAAGGTCTTCCCCCCCAGCGCGAGGCCCAGGAGCTGATGGCCCAGGCAGATGCCGAAGAGCGGGACGCGCTCTTCCAGGAGCCGCCGGATGGTCTCCACGGCGTAGGCGATGGGCTCCGGGTCGCCCGGGCCGTTGGACAGGAGCACCCCGTCGGGGAAAAGGGTCATGATCTCCGCGGCCGTGGTGCGGGCCGGGACCACGGTGACCCGGCAGCCCAAAGAGGCCAGGCAGCGCAGGATGCCGTTCTTGACCCCGAGGTCGAGCACGACGACATGCGGGGACCGCGGGAAGGCCATGGGCCAGCCCAGCGGGACCTCCGCGAGCGGCTCGCTCCAGACGCGGGGCTCGGCGCAGGTGACGGTCTGGGCCAGGTCCACGCCCACGGTCGGGGGCAGGGCGCGCGCCCGGCGCACGAGGCGCCGCTCGTCGGCGTCCGTGGTGGAGAGGATGCAGCGCAAAGAGCCCTTCGCGCGCAGGCGCAAAGTCAGGGCCCGGGTGTCCACGCCCTCGATGGCCGGGATGGCGTGCCGCAGCAGGAAGTCCGGCACGCTTTCCACCGATTCCCAGTTGGAGGGCGTCCGGCAGAGCTCCCGGACGACCAGGGCCTCCAGGCGGGGACGCGGCGACTCGTGGTCCGAGTTCGTGATGCCGGTATTGCCGATGAGGGGGTAGGTCATCAGCACGACCTGGCCTTTGTAGGAGGGGTCGGTGAGGACCTCCTGGTAGCCGGTCAGGGAGGTGTTGAAGACCATCTCCCCGGAGGCCTCCCCGGGGGCGCCGCAAGAGCGGCCGCGCAGAACCGTCCCGTCTTCTAGAGCGAGCAATGCGTTCATGGCTGGCCTGCCTGGATGAGGGATGGGGCGGAAACAGCGCGGCCTGGAGGTTCGGGGGGTGACGTCGGCGTTGGCGCGGCGCTGGCGTTGTGCACTTCGGCGGTGGTAACTATATCAAATCCGCGCCATGCCTGGTATGCCCGCGGTCAACTGCTCGACTGGTCGACTGTGCCCGGGCACAGTTCCACCCTGGCTACTCCTCCTTCTCAGTCGGGAAAGATCTCCCTCATTCCCAGAATATGTATTTGCGCAGCCAATAATCCGCTTCGACGCCGCTTTTCACCGCTTGCTCATATGCCGAGTATTGCTCGGGACTAGTAGTTCTGGCTACTTGAAAAAGGCTGCCCCAATAGGGCCAGTAAGCCTCCAAAACTGGCTTGTTATCGCTTTCGGGTTTCAGTCGAGCATCAATCTCATCGATGCTGCGAGCGATGAGGCCAATGTTAATCATGCAGCCTTCTCTCGGCTCAAAGTCGGTTAGCTCCCAAGTCATTTCATTCAAGGTCCGACGAAACTTCAGAGGCACAGCATCCGTCTTGTCTTCCGAGATGTTCTCGGCAATTTCTGATAATTCACCGACCAAATGGTATCCCGAGAAGATTCTCCCACGAAGCCAGATGAATGGAAAAGCGTCATCATTGAATCTGATGATGACAGCCAGTTTCCCAATCTTGTCTTTCCACAATCGTCCCGTTGCAATGTCATAGAACACGGAGTATCCACTGATACTCGAATCGGGCGAGTATTTCGAGCCGTAGGCAACGCGCGTTGTGATGATGGTATGGGCTGGGAACCTTACCTTCTTAGTCCATAGCCGAGAATAGTTGTTGTCCGGGTCATACTCCCCTCCCGTTCCGCCGATCAGTTTCCACGGGGTCACTTTTGGGGTAACACTCTTTGCATTCACCTGCGTAGAAAAATCGAAGAAGTTACTCTCCCGAGTATCTGCGGTTTCGGGAAACCCGACAAGAACGCGCTTTGTCGCTCCGTGGTTAAAGAATTCAAAAGTGGACTCAACTGTGTATGAGTTCGTGGTCAAAGTGATAATCGTTGTTTGTTTTCTGAGCTCTATCTGAACGTCGTTCATCGGTTGCGGAGTCCCAGAGAACGACATCATGAATGGGCCATCATCAGCTGCGGCATCTCTCAGGCCAAAGAATAATGCGGTGATCGCCATCAGGCAAGCGCCTTTAAACCGTTTCCGCATTCTGGGTGACCGTGACTGCATTTTCATGATTTTGCGCCAACTCATGAGTAGCCTGACCAGTATATCACTACGCGCCGGATTCGCGGGCTGAGGGAACTGTGCCCGGGCACACTTAG
>MGTY01000028.1 GCA_001799695.1 Elusimicrobia bacterium GWA2_69_24 | reverse complement strand
GTCCCTCTACGCCACGGCGTGGATCCAGGTCCTGGTCACGCCCATCATCGGCATCACGCTGGTGCTGGTCATCCTGGAGCGCTTCTTCAACGTGGGCGTCTTCGACCCGGCCAAGGGCGGCGACCCGGTGCTCTACCAGCACATGTTCTGGACCTACTCCCATCCGGCCGTGTACATCATGATCGTGCCGGCTATGGGCGCCATCAGCGAGATCATCCCCACCTTCTCGCGCCGCTGCATCTTCGGCTACAAGGCCATCGCCTTCTCCTCCATCGCCATCGCGGGTTTCGGTTCCATGGTCTGGGCGCATCACATGTTCACCAGCGGCATGGCGGACACGGCGGACTTCGTGTTCTCGCTGTTGACCTTCATCGTGGCCGTGCCCAGCGCGATCAAGGTCTTCAACTGGACCGCGACCCTCTACAAGGGGTCCGTCGACATGCAGCCCGCCATGCTCTACGCGCTCAGCTTCGTGTTCCTCTTCTCCATCGGCGGGCTGACCGGCGTGATGCAGGGCGCCCTGGGCCTCAACGTGCACCTGCACGACACCTACTTCATCGTGGGCCATTTCCACTACGTGATGTTCGGCGGCACGGGCTTCGCCTTCTTCGCGGCCCTGCTCTACTGGTTCCCCAAGATGTTCGGCCGGATGGTGCCGCCCAAGCCCGCGTACGCGGCCTGGGGGCTGATGTTCACGGGCTTCAACATCCTCTATTTCACCATGCTGGTCCTGGGCGCCCAGGGGATGCCGCGGCGCTACTACGCGCACCTGCCGCAGTTCCAGCACGCGCACCTGGTGGCGACCGCGGGCTCCTGGCTGCTGGCCGCGGGGCTGGCGGTGTACTTCTGGGCCCTGCTCGCGGCCCTGCGCCGCGGAGCGCAGGCCGGGGACAATCCCTGGGGCGGCCTGACCCTGGAATGGACCGTCCCCTCGCCGCCCCCGCATGACAATTTCGCCGAGATCCCCACCGTCACCGCCGGCCCCTACGCCTACAACCCCGGGAGACCGGGATGAGCGAGGAAGCCGGCCGGGACTATCAGGGCTCCAAGATCGGCATGTGGCTGTTCCTGTTCACCGAGTTCATGCTCTTCGGCGGACTCTTCATCCTCTACGCGGGTTCCCGGGCCTTGAACCCCGAGGCCTTCCACGAGGCGAGCCGGGAGCTCAGCGTCCCGCTGGGCGTGGCCAACACCCTCATCCTGCTCACCAGCAGCCTGTTCGTGGCCGCGGCGCTTACCGCCATCCAGAAGGGGGACCGGACGCTGTCCATGCGGTTGACCGGACTGACCGCGGCCTGCGGCGCGCTCTTTTTGGTCAATAAGGGCGTGGAATGGGGGCTCAAGTTCCAGCACGGGCTCTATCCCAACGGGCCTGGCCTGGCCGGCCGCCCCGCCGGGGAGCCGCTCTTCTTCGGTCTGTACTACATCATGACCGGCTTGCACGGCTTGCACGTGCTGGCGGGGACCGCGCTCCTCGTCCTCATGACGGTCCTGCTGGCCCGCGGACGCGTGCGGCAGGACGACTACGTGCTGCTGGAGAACTCCGGGCTGTACTGGCACCTGGTGGACGTCATCTGGATATTCCTGCTGCCCCTCTTCTATCTCGCGGCATGAGCGCCCAGGAACAAGGACACGTCGTCGAGTACCCGGCCCTGCTCAAGGTCTGGGGGACGCTGCTGCTCCTGACCGCGGCCTTGGTCGGGGCGAGCCGCGTGTCGCCGGCCGCGGCGGTCTGGGCCATGCTGGTCCTCACCCCGGTCAAGGCCGCTCTGGTGCTGTTCTTCTTCATGCATCTCAAATACGAAGGCGCCCTGCTCAAGGGGATGGTTTTCACGGCCCTGTCGGTGCTGGTCGTCTTCATCTCGTTGTTGTTCCTGGACATCTCCTTCCGATGAGGCCCCCATGCCCTTCCTAGCCCAGGCCTCCAGCTTCAGCGGTTCGGTGGACCGGGTCTTTTTGGCGTCCCTAGCCCTTTGCACGGCCGTCCTCCTGCTGGTCACCTTCTTCATCGTCTACTTCTCCATCCGCTACAGCCGCAAGCGCAATCCGGAGCCCGTGGACATCCACGACAACACGCCGCTCGAAATCGTCTGGACCGTGGTGCCGCTGGCCCTGTTCCTCATCATGTTCTACTACGGCTGGACCGATTTCCGCACCATGCGCAACCCGCCGCCCGACGCGATGGTGGTCTCGGTGACGGCCCGGCAGTGGGCCTGGAGCTTCCAGTACCCCAACGGCAAGCGCACCGACGAGCTGTACATCCCCCTGGCCCGCCCCGTGAAGCTCATCACCCAGAGCCTGGACGTCATCCATGGCTTCTACGTTCCCGCCTTCCGAGTCAAAGTGGATGTGGTGCCGGGAAAGAGCAACTTCGTCTGGTTCACCCCGTGGCTCCTGGGCGATTTCGACATCCAGTGCACGGTCATCTGCGGGGTGGACCATTCGGCGATGCTCTCCAAGGCGCGCGTTATGCCGGAAGCGGATTTCAAGAAGTGGTATTTCTCCGATGCCGCCGCGCCCGAGCTCGCGGCCCCGGCCCCCGCCCCGGGGGAGGCGCCGGTCGAGGCCCTGTTGCGGGCCAAGGCCTGCCTGGCCTGCCATTCCCTGGACGGCGCTGCCATGGTGGGCCCGACCTTCAAGGGGCTCTACGGCTCTCGGCATGCGGTGCACTTCAAGGATGGGACCCGCGAGGTGACGGTGGACGAGGAGTTCCTGCGCCGGGTCATCCGCGACCCATCCTCCGCGGTGGCGGCGGGCTATCCTCCGGTCATGCCTCCCGCGGCGCTGTCGGAACGGGAGCTGGCGGAGATCGTCGCCTACATCAAGTCGCTGGGGCTCCGGTGAAGGCGGGGCTGCGGCGCGTGGGCGAGCTGGTCAAGCCGCGCATCGCCCTGGCCGCGGCCGCCTCGGCCCTGGCCGTGTTCATCCCCGCTTCCCCGGGGACTGCCTGGCGCGGCGCGCCGCTGGGTCTGGGGGTCTTCCTGCTGGCCTGCGGTGCGGGGGCGCTCAACCAGCTCCTGGAGCGGCGTCTCGACGGCCTCATGGAGCGCACCCAGGGCCGGCCGCTGCCTTCGGGAAGGCTGGCTCCGGACCAGGCCCTGGCCGCCGCGCTGGCCCTCCTGGGCGCGGGCCTGCCGCTCATCATCCTCGCCGCCGGGGCGGCCGGCGGGCTGCTGGCGGCCGCGGCCGTGTTCTGGTACGACGGGGTCTACACGGGCCTCAAGCGCGTCACCGCCTTCGCCGTGGTGCCGGGCGCCCTGGTCGGAGCGGTGCCGCCGGTCCTGGGCTGGCTGGCGGCCGGCCGGCCCTGGCAGGACCCCCGGCTCCTGGCCCTGTGCTTTTTCTTCACCCTGTGGCAGGTGCCGCACTTCTGGCTGCTGCTCCCCGGCCAGGCCGCGGACCTCCGGCGCGCCGGTTTCCCGAGCCTGGGCGACGCCCTGGGCGAGCGGAGCCTGGCGCGGCTCTGCGCGGTCTGGATGTGCACGGCCGCGGGCGCGGCCCTGCTCCTGCCGGTCTTCGGCGCGCTCGGCTCGGCCGGGGCCTTGCTCCCGCTTTGCGCCGCGGCCGGCTGGCTGACCTGGAAGGCCGCTACCCTGCTCCGCGGCGCCCACGCGCCCTGGCGCGCCGCTTTCGCCCAGCTCAACGCCTTCGTCCTCCTGGTCATGGTCCTGCTGTCGGTGGACCCCTACCTATGAAACGGGCATCGACCGTGCTCGCGCTCATCCTGTTTCTGGCGGCGGCGTCCGACGCCTCCGCCCTCTTCGGGAAGCCCGGGTGGGTGCGCAAGCGTCCCGTGAACGCGAAGTACTATATCGGCATCGGCATGGTCCGCAAGGCCGACGCCGGGGCGTCCTTCGCGCAGGAGGCCAAGAACAAGGCCCTGGCGGACCTTTCCTCCGAGATCTCGATCACCGTGTCCGGCGAGTTCGTGGACAAGACCGCCGAGCGTTCGGGTCTCTCGGAGGAGGACATCCGCTCCGAGATCCGCGCCGAGACCCAGGCCGAGCTCGAAGCCTACGACGCCGTGGACAGCTGGCAGAACGCAGCCGAGTACTGGGTGTACTACCGTCTCGACAAGGCGGAGTACGAGAAGGCCCGTCAGCGGCGCAAGGAGACGCGCTCCCGCGCGGCCCTGGACCTCTGGGAGAAAGGGCTGAAGAGCGAGGCCGAGGGAGACGCCGCGACCGCTCTCGGGCTCTACGTTCAGGCCTTGGCTCAGGTGGAGCCGTACCTGGGCGAGGGCGTCGAGATCCAGCGCGAAGGCAGGAACATCGTGCTGACCGGCGAGGTCACCGGCGCCATCCAGTCCTTGCTGGGGACCCTGCAGTTGACGCCCGCGGCCCCGCGCCTCAAGGCCATGTCCGGCCAGAGCCTGGGGCTGGACCTGGCGTTCACCGCCCTCCGCAAGGGATCCGATGGAAAGGCCCTGCCGGTGAGCGGCCTGCCCGTGGCCTGCGCTTTCGTCCGGGGGACCGGGACGGTCGCCCGCGTGACCCGCACGGACGCCGCGGGCGCGGGCGCGTGCCGGCTGGCGCGGATCGACACCGCCGAGAAGGTCCAGGTCGTGCTGGCCCGTCCGGACCTGGCGCGCCTGGCCGCGGGCGAGCCCTCCAAGCTCCTGCGGGAGACGCTGCGCAAGCTCTCGGGCGGCGCGGCCCGGTTCGAGCTGGAAGTGTCGGGCCGCCCGGTCTTCCTCGACGCGTCGGAGACGAACATGGGCGAGAAGGTCGCGACTCCCCAGTTCGAGACGCCCCTGGAGGAGGCTTTCCTGGGGCTGGGATTCGCCGTCGTGGAAGCGCGGGCCGGAGCGGAACTGGTCGCGGTGCTGCGGGCCTCCGCGCGCAAGGAGTCGGACTTCCACGGGATGTGCATCGCCATGCTCGACGCGACCATCACCGTGAAGGACAGCTCCGCCGGGACCGAGCTGTACCGGACCGCGCTGCAGAACGTGCGCGGCATGCAGTTCGACTGCCTGAAGGCCGGGCTCAAGGCCTACGAGAACGCGCTGCCCGCCTTCAAGGGCGAAGCCCTGCCGGCGCTGATCCAGAAGCTGAAGCCGTAGGCCCCGCGCCGTTCAGCGCAGGCCCCGCTTCTTGAGCCAGGCGATGAGGGCTCCGGGATAGTCGGTGATGACGGCGTCCACCCCGAGCTCCAGCATCCGGGCCCAGCCCTTCTCGTCGTTGACGGTCCAGGGCGCCACCTGGACCCCGGCCGCGTGCAGGGCGTCCACGTCGGCTTTAGTGATCCAGAGCTGGTCGGGGCTGATGATGTCCACCTTCTGCGCCTTGGCAACGGCCGCGAAGTCCAACAGGTTGTCGGAGGTCAGCATGGCGAGCCGGATGCGGGGCTCGAGCTTGCGCACGGCTTCCAGGGTGCGCCGGTCGAAGGACTGCACGATGACGCGGGATTGGAGGCCGTATTCGTTGACCACGGACACGAGCCTCCCGGCGAATTCCTCGGGGGATGGAGTCACGTCCGGCTCACCGGGCACGAGCTTGGTCTCGATGTTGAACTCCACCTTGGAATCCTTGGCCAGCGCGAACAGCTCGGCCAAGGACGGGATGCGTTCCCCCGGGCGGGGGCTCTGACCGGGGAAGCGCGGGTTCTTGAGCGTGCCGCAGTCGTAGGCCTTGAGCTCGGCCAGGGTCAAGGAGTGGATGGGCTCGGGCTTGGCCGGCTTGCCGTCGGGGCCCAGGCAGATGGCGGGATCCAGCTCCCGGTTGTGGCTGATCACCACGACCCCGTCCCGGCTGACGCCCGTGTCGAGCTCGAGCACGTCCACTCCCAGGCGCAGGGCCTCTTTGAAGGCGGACAGGGTGTTCTCCGGCAGGATCCCCCGGCAGCCGCGGTGCCCGTGCACGGCCGGCCCTTTCCCGGCGGCGCCGGCGGGGAGCGCGGCGAGGAGGATGAGCGCCGACAGCGTCGTGGTCCTAAGGTGCATGGGGTCTCCTTTCATGGGCGTGCCAGGTCAGGGCCAGAAGCGCGGTGGCCAGCGCGCAGGCGGCGAGCACGAGCCAGAAGCCGGCGTCCCAGCCGAAGTGCTGCACCGTCTTGCCGATGCCCAGCTCCGCGATGGTGGCTCCGCCCACGTAGCCGAAGAAGCCGGTGAAGCCCGCCGCGGTGCCGGCCGCCTTCTTGGGCACCAGGTCCACGGCCGCCACCCCGATGAGCATGACCGGCCCGTAGATCAGGAAACCGATGAGGAAGAGCATGGCGGAGTCCACCCAGGGCCGTCCAGGAGGGTTGAGCCAGTAGACCAGGACCCCCGCGGTGACGGCCGCCATGAAGAGCACCCCGACGGGGCCGCGGCGCCCGCGGAAGAAACGGTCGCTCAGCCAGCCCGCCAGGAGGGTGCCCGGGATTCCCGCGTACTCGTAGAGGAAGAACTGCCAGCGGGACATGTTCCCGGAGGAGCCCTTCACCGCGGTCAGGTAGGTCGGGGCCCAGTCCAGCACCCCGTAGCGCACGACGTAGACGAACACGTTGGCTAGCGCGAGTATCCACAGGACGCGGTTCTTGAGCACGAAGCCGAAGAGTATCTCCCGGGCCGTCATCTCCCGTTCGCGGTCCGCGACCCCGGTGTCCGGGAAGTCGTCCTTGTATTCCTCGATGGAGGGCAGGCCCACGGACTGGGGCGTGTCCCGGAGGAACACGAGCAGCAGAAGCCCCATCACGATGGACAGGACCCCCGGCACGTAGAAGAGGCACAGCCAGCCGCCGCAGAGCCACAGCGCCAGGTTCCCGATGGGACCCACCAGCCCGCCGCCCACGTTGTGGGCCACGTTCCAGACCGCGAACTTGGTCCCGCGCTCGCGGTCGGAGAACCAGTGGGTCAGGGTCCGCGCGCAGGGGGCCCAACCCATGCCCTGCACCCAGCCGTTGACGAACCAGAGCAATGTCAGGACCTGCAGCGAAGGGATGCGGCCGAAGCAGAGGTTCACCAGGCCGGACAGGATGAGGCCGGTGGCCATGAAGGCGCGGGGGTTGGAGCGGTCCGAGACGTTGCCCATCACGAACTTGCTGACCCCGTAGGCCACGGAGAGCGCGGTGGCGATGAGGCCGACGTCGCCGGTGGTGAAGCCCAGCTCCTTGATGAGGTAGGGCTTGGCGAGGGAGAAGTTCTTGCGGACGATGTAGAAGGCGGCGTAGCCCCAGAAGATGGAGAGCATGACCTGCCAGCGCAGGAAGGTGTAGCGCCGGGGGACCTCCTCCCGAGGGAGGGGGGCTACGAAAGGGGCGGGCTTATAGCAGGTGAGCAGCTCCAAGGTCCGATCATCATATGAAGTCAGGGGATGACGAAATAGTAGATGGCGTCGGTGCCGGCCTTGCTGAGCTGCTTGAAATAGTCCTTGTCGAAGTTCCCCTGCGCCGTGAGCCGCACGATCCGGCCCGCGTGGTCCGTGGCCGAGAACAGCCAGGGACCCCACCAGAGGGCGGTGAGCGTGGCGTGGGCGGCCCGGAGGGCGTAGACCCCGGCCATGGCGGCCCGGGCCGAGAGCGCCGTGCCCCGCGCCAGGGTCACGAGCTCGCCCAAGCCCAAAGCGGCGCCGAACCATAGCCCGCCGCTGCGCCAGGAGGAGAGCAAGGCCGGGACGTCCGGCAAAGAGCCCAGGGCGGCGCCTGCGCCCACGGCCGCCTCGGCCGCGGTCGCGGCAGCGCCCAGGCCCAGCATGGCCCAGAGGATGGGATTGCATACGCTCTCGGCCGCGCCCTCCACGGCCCCGGTCAGCACCCCCGCGGCGATCAGGGCGGCGCGCTTGAGGCCGCGGCTCGCGGAGCCCAGATGGATGAGGCGCCGGCCGAAGGTCCCCACGCCGTAGTAAGTGCGCAGGGTCGCCGCGGCTTCCGAGGCCGCGATAGGGGCTTGCGCGATCCGGTTGAAGAGTTCCGGCGCCAGGGGGCTGGGCTGGTTCTCCAGGGCCAGGCGGCGCTCCTCCCGCACCTTGGCATACAGCGCTTCGCGCGCGGCGGGGGAGAGTCGGTCCACGTGCCAGCCGTCCTTCTTGAAATGTCTGAACAGGGGGTTCTTCGCGTAGTCGCCGCCCGCGTCGAGGCCGCGGCCGGCGCCCCCTCCGCGAAAGGTGAACAGCTGCGCTTCGGGGACGGCGGCCCCTTGGCCGCCGCGGCCCGCGAGGCGGGCCGCCAAAGCGTGCGGGGCGATCAGGACCCCGGTGAGGATGGTCTGCGCGGCCGCTTCGCTGACCCGGAGGAGGGGACCCACGACCGGGGCCCGCATGAGCTTCTCCTCGGCGCGGCCCAGCGCGGACCTGCCCTCGCGGACCAGCAGGGTCTTCACGGCCCGCCCGGTCCCCCTTTCCCAGCGGCCGGCCCGCCAGGATTGCGCGAAGATGGATACATCCTGGAGCTCGACCTCGTGGGCCCAGGGGCCCCAGCCGCGCTTCTCGGTCCGCGTCGGGGCGACCCATTCGCTGCGTACTCCCCCGCCCGCGTACTCCCGCCAATAGCCGGGGTTGTCCTGGCGGGACTCCCCCTTGGCTGAGACCTCGACGGCCCCCATGACGACGAAGGCCGCGCCGAGGTACTGGCCGATGAGAATCCTGCGGCTGGAGTCGGCGCGCTCGAACTGGAGCCGGAAGTGGTTGCGGCCGTCCATGTCGAGATGGACGTTCGTCGCGCCCTCGGGGCGATACTCGGGGACGTCGCGCAGGAAGTCGGCCAGGGCGGCGACGGCCAAGGGGCCGTCGTCCCCGGAGCGCTGCAGTTCTCCATTCGCGGAGGGGGCGGTGCGGTCATCGCTCACGTCAGCCAGCCCCAAGGTCGATAGGGCCTCGCGGGCGATCTGCCGGCTCAGGGCCGCGCGGGACTCGGCGTCGCTCTCGCGCAGCAGGTCCGCGACGCCGACCTCGTACTCGACGTTCGCTCCGGTTTCGTCCACGGCCCGGGCGATGCGCGGGGTGACGAAGCTGATCTCACCGCGCGGCGCGGGGCGCGCGGCCCGGAGCCGGCTGTGCGGTGCGGCCGGCGCGTCCGCGGCGACGGAGACCGCGGCCGGTCCCGAGCCTTGGCTCCGGGGGCCGGCGCTCTCGCCGTAGAGCGCGGAGAGGGTAAGACCCGCATCCCGCCCGCCCGGACCTTGGGCGGTCCGGAACTCGGCCCCGGTGCGGACCAAGGCCGCGCGGACGCTTTCAGCCTTCGGCGCGGAGGGGGCGGCGGCCGCAGGGGCGGTCTGGGTGCGCGCCGCGGCGGCGGCCCGGGGGGCGGCGGCCCAGGGGGCGACGGACGCGGATAGGCGGGGCGCAGCGGCCACGGGCTGCGGGGAGTTTATGACCGGGATGACCGGACCGAGTCCGGGACTGAGCGCCGGGCTATCGAGGCGCGGGGCGGTCAGCGCCGCCGTGCCCGTCCAGAGCGGGAACAGTCCCACGCCGGGGAGCGGACTGGCCGGGATGCCCTGGACCTGGACGACCGCCGCGAACGCGGGGGCGGACGGGCATAGGGCGGAGCCCGCCAGGAGGAAAGAAAGCGAGACCCTCAGAAAGGGCCTTAGCGCCGGGACCATATGCTGAAGTGTAGTCCCGGAGCCGGGGCCGCCCCAGCGGCGAAAGGCCCTATCCTGTGCCAATAGAAGGCCCAAGCACCCCTGGGCCGAAGGGCGCACGCCCGTGCTTTGACGCGGTGGATGTCTGAAGATCAAAGGCCGGGCCAGAATTTTGTTAGATACAAGACGATGAGTCTGGAGATGCCCGCAGGCATGTTGCTCATTTACAATGAAGATTACTGAAGAACGATTATCGGACTGGGTTTCCAGAGGGGAATCCGAGACCCAGGAATTCAAGTCCAGCACCGGACAGCGCAGCGAGGCCGCAAAAGCCGTCTGCGCCATGTTGAATCACAAAGGCGGTCGGGTCATCTTCGGAGTTGACGGGAAGGGCCGGGTCGTCGGGCAAGAAGTGACTGATAAGACAGTTTCAGACGTGGCTGCGTACCTGCGGATGATCGAGCCGCCGGCATTCCCAACAGTTGAGCGGGTCGCCCTGAGCCAGGGCCGAGAGGCCATCGTCGTTTCAATCGAACAAGGTTCGAGGCGGCCATATACCTTCCAAGGGAAGCCATATCGCCGGCTCGGAACGACCAATGCCGCAATGTCGCGTGAGGACTATAATCGGATGCTGCTTGAGCAGCTACATGCCGCGTCGCGATGGGAAAACCAGTCGGCCGAAGGGTGGTCAGTCAAGGATCTGGACGGGGAGGAGATAGTCCGTACGGTGGAGGAAGCCGTCCGCCGCGGCCGGTCCGAAGACCCCGGGACGCGGGCGCCGACCGATCTGCTTCGCGGTCTCGCGTTGACGAAAGACGGCGCTCTTCTGAGAGCCGCGGTCATGCTGTTCGCTCGCGGCGAACGGCTGGAGACGGAGTATCCCCAATGCTTTTTGAAGCTCGCGCGCTTCAAAGGCAGGGACAAGACCGAATTTGTGGATAATCGCCAATATCACGGCAATGCGTTCGACCTTCTGCTGAGGGCCGAGCGATTTCTTCGCGATCATCTTCCGGTGGCGGGGCGCGTGGTTCCGAACCTCTTCGAGCGCGAGGACGACCCCCTGTATCCTCCGCTCGCTCTCCGCGAGGCGCTGGCTAACGCGTTCTGCCATCGGGATTACTCCATCGGCGGCGGCTCGGTCGGCATAGCCATCTACGATGACCGTTTGGAGATCAGCTCGTCGGGCTCCCTGCACTTCGGCCTGACGGTCCCCGATCTGTACAAGCCGCACGAATCCTTGCCGTGGAATCCGATCATTGCTTCGGTGTTTTTTAAGCGAGGCATCATCGAGACCTGGGGACGCGGCACGATCAAGATGGCCGAAATGACGGAGCGTGCGGGCCTTCCCCGACCAGAGATCGAGGAGATCGCGGGAGGTGTCGTCGTCCGATTCCGAGCGACTCGCTATCTCCCGCCAACGAGGATCGGCCACGACCTGGCCGATAGGCAGCGGGAGATATTGGATGTGCTCGCTTCCAATGGGGCGCTGCGTTTGGGAGAGATTCTCCCCTTGCTGAAGGCGGGAGCGACCGAAAGGGCCCTCCGCGACGATCTTAATCTGCTCAGGCGGCTCAAACTCGTGGGCTGCAAGGGCTACGCCCGCGGCGCTCGATGGCATCTGAAGCGGGAAGGATGATGGGCTGTCGAATTCCGTCGAATTCCGTCGAATTCCGTCGAATTCATCAAAAAACCCAGTTAAAGGCAGTGCAGTTTGTGATGAGTCTGGCGAACCGAAGTCTTCTCACCTACCGTATCGACTGCCCAAAGGAGCAAATCCGGTGCTCGTAAGAGGCATTGGAGTGGGCTTCATAGTGGTGTGGGGGGTGTGTAGCGCAGCGGCGGACGATGGCGCGGCAATCGCAGATAGGAGGATTGTGGATTATTCTGCGAGCCTTGAAAGTCGAGGTGGGCTGACCAATGCTGTCTGGCGTCTCTGCACTCAGACAAAGACGCCGTGTGGCCTGGAGTTTGACGCGAATCCGCCCGACATCGACAAGTATTCTGAAACGTTTGCTGTGAGCAGTGCAACTCTAGGGGAGGTCCTGGACCTCATAGTGCAACACCTACCAGGCTATCGTTGGTCCTTGGCTGACGGCGTGGTCAACATACAACCCGAGAGCAGACCTTGGCGATGGCCCTGGCAGATGGACTGGCAACATCCGTTGGATCGAACGATTGAAGGGCTGGAATTGTCGCCCATGCCGAGCAAAGCTGTCGCATTTAAGATGTGCCCGGCGGCAAGTCTTGAGACCCTCCCAAGGATCGCGTTTGGCGTCCCGAAATCGCTTGGCCGGACCATATCCCTGAAGTTGCCTCGAGTGACTCTCCGAGAGGCCCTCAATGCCGTTGTGCGAGAGGATGGATTGGCGATGTGGGAATTCGGTCCGGTCGAAACGGGATCGGATATCTGTCGGCTCAATTTTGAAAGCTATCGCCCCTTCGAATGGAACCCGGGCTCCAAGCCGTCATCGACGATCCGTAAGGGGCGCAAATGAATGGGATGACTGCGATGGAGTCCCGCGCAGCGGCGAGGTGTTGCTACGCCGGAGAACCCCCTCCTGACAACTTGTAGGTGTCGCTGAGTTCGTCGGCACGCTTGGTGGCGGTGACCACCGCGTCCATGAGCACGGTGCGCAGGCCCTTGGACTCCAGCTCATGCACCGCGATGATGCCCCGGGCCTGGACCGGGCCGGGGACTGTGCCCGGGCACAGTGACTTCGAGCAGCGGGAGGATCCCGCCGCGGCGGGCGGCTACTTGTAGGTGTCGCTGAGCTCGTCGGCGCGCTTGGTCGCGGTGACCACCGCGTCCATGAGCACGGTGCGCAGGCCCTTGGACTCCAGCTCATGCACCGCCGCGATGGTGGTGCCGCCGGGGGTGGTGACCTCGTCTTTGAGCACGGCCGTATGCTTGCCCGTCTCGATCACCAGCTTGGCCGCGCCCAGCACGGTCTGGGCGGCCAGGCGCCGGGCCGTGACGCGGGGGATGCCCATCTTCACGCCGCCGTCGGTCAGGGCCTCGATCACCATGTAGATGTAGGCGGGCCCGGAGCCGGAGAGGCCGGTGACCGCGCTCATGAGGGACTCCGGGATGGTCTCCACGATGCCCACGGCCTTGAACACGCTCTCGGCCAGGCGCAGGTGCTCCTCGGAGGCGTGCGCCCCCTTGGCGATGGGCGTGGCGCCCTGGTCCACGAGGACCGGGGTGTTGGGCATGGCGCGCACCACGGGGTTGGGCTTGCCCAGGTGCTTGACGATGGTCTCGGTGGCGATGCCGGCCATCACGGTGATGATGAGCTGGCTCTCGTCCATCGCCGGCGCGAGCTCGTCGAGCACGGCCAGGGCGGTCTGGGGCTTCACCGAGAGGATCACGATGTGCGCGCCCTTGACGGCCTTGCGGTTGTCGGGCGTGACGTGGACGCCGAAGCGCTTGCGCAGCTCCTCGAGGGCCGCGGCGTCGCGGCGGGCGGCAGTGATGTTCTTGGCGTCGAGGAGCTTGGCTTTCAGGAGGCCGCCGATGAGGGCGGTCCCGATGTGTCCGGCGCCGATGACCGCGATCCGCTTGTTGGCTAGCATGGGGGTCTCCTAGTCGTCGTCGTTGCGCTTCGACTTCTTGCTCGCTTCCTCGCGGCGGCGGTCATTGTCCACCGAGGTCTTGTAGGCCGCGATCATGACCAGCAGGCGCGGGTCCACGGCCTTGGGCTCGCGGACCGTCGCGTCCCACTTGTCGGTGACGCGGAATAGGTTCCCCATGAAGTCGCGGCGGATCTGCGCCACGACCGCTCCGGAGGGGGTGCGCAGGGTGAACTCGGTCGAGA
>MGTY01000027.1:69169-70771 GCA_001799695.1 Elusimicrobia bacterium GWA2_69_24 | reverse complement strand
GAGAGGGAACAAGTTCTACTCGGTCCAGGAACGAGCTCCGCCTCAGGATGGGAACTTTTCGGGCACCTCGGTCGTACTGGGGGGAAGCAGGTTGTCGCAGGACACTAACAAAATGTCATTAGGGATACATAGTCTCCAGAATATATATCAATTAGGCTATTTAGTTGACAGATTGCACTTTTACACCTATAATTTAATATAGGACCGGCAAAGATAATGGACCTTAACAAATTATTGAGCCTCAATGAGTTGGCCCGCGCGGACGCCACCCGCTATCCGAAACGCCGCGAGGCGTTCAGCCGGCTGACTGCTGAAACGGGGCGCCATTTCACCGGCATCATCGGGCCGCGCGGCGTGGGCAAGACCGTGCTCCTCAGGCAGATCGCGGCCTCGCAAAGCGACTCCTTCTACCTTTCCCTCGATGGCTCCGCGGGGGAAGGCCTCTTCGAAACAGCCCGGCTCTTGCGCGAGCGCTATAAGATAAAGCTCCTCCTCCTCGATGAAGTGCATGCCCTGCCGGACTACGCGAAGGCGCTCAAGGAGATATACGACTTCCTCGACCTCCGGGTGATCTTCACCAGTTCGATGGCTCTGGCACTCTATGATTCGGCCGACGATCTATCGCGGCGGGTCCAACTCTTCGCGCTCCATCCATTCTCCTTCCGGGAGTACCTGTTCTTCGCCCGAGACATCGCCCTCCCCGCGCTGACCCTTGAGGATCTGGCCTCGGGCCGATGGATGGCCGAACACCTGAGGCACGAGCATCGGTTCGAGTCCTATTTGAAGGGAGGTCTTTTCCCGCTGGGACTGGAGGAACCGGATGTCCTGCCGCTTCTGGCCAACGTCAGACAGAAGATCCTGCAACAGGATATTCCGATCGTGGCCGGCTTGCCGCCGGCGGAGGTCGCCGCGCTGGAGAAAACGCTGGCCTTCATCGGCCGCTCGCCGGTGGACGGGATCAACTACTCCTCGGTGTCCAGGAACGTCGGCGTCACCAAGTACAAAGCCGAAGAGTACTTGCGTCTTCTTGAGCGGGCCTTCGTGCTGCACCTGGTCTTTCCTGCCGGGACCAACGTCATGCGCGAACCCAAGGTCCTGATGGGCCTGCCCTACCGGCTCCTCTACCGGGAATACGGGGAGGCCCTGGGGGCGCTGCGCGAGGATTTCGTGGCCGAAACCTTGCGCCGCAGCGCCATTCCCTTTCACTACTTGAAGAGCACACGCGGCGCCAAGACCCCGGACTTTCTGCTGGAGGGACCCAGCGGCATCGTCTTGGAGGTCGGGGGCCCAGGCAAGGGCCGGCGGCAATTCAAGGGGATCACGGCGGGCAGGAAACTGATCCTGGTCCACGGGACCGAGCCGGGGAATGGCAGATGCCCGCTATCGCTGCTGGGCTTCCTCGGCGATCAGACCTGAAGCCCAGCTTCACGCCCGCCGACCTGCACGGCTTTCCCGCGCCTCAGCCGCGCACTCTGCCCAGACAGAGTCGCCCTCGGACAACTGATCCTCGTCCCTGCAGACACGCTGGCAGGAAACTTTTCGGCGCCTCGGTCGTACATGTATCATGGGCTCGCCCCAGCTGGTAGTGGAATCCCGCGATTC
>MGTY01000027.1:0-69031 GCA_001799695.1 Elusimicrobia bacterium GWA2_69_24 | reverse complement strand
CGGCAGATACCCCGTGAGGAGTTTGACTACCAGACCCTTGTGGCGCTGCTTTCCGCATACAGCAACCCCGCCATGAAGGTAAGCGCGCTCATCAATGCGGGGGACATCGTGCGCGTAAAGAAGGGGCTGTATGTTTTCGGGGAGCGTTACCGCAATCACCCATATTCCCGGGAGCTGCTTGCAAACCTGATATACGGCCCTTCCATGGTTTCTTCGGAGTATATGCTGGCGCATTACGGCTTGATCCCCGAGGCTGTGCGCGCATTGACCTCCACAACCTTCAAACGACCCAAGACCTTCAAGACGCCGCTTGGCGTATTCATCTACAACCGGGTTCCACTGGGATGTTATCCGCTAGGTTTGCGGCGTGTCGAGTTCGAGGGCGGAGCTTTCCTGGCGGCGTCCCCGGAACGGGCTTTGGCTGATAAGATCCTTTCCGACACGGGGAATATCTTAAATAACCGGCGGGAAGCGGAACGGTATTTATTCGAGGACTTGCGCCTCGACGAAGACGGCTTTTTCAAGATGGACGCCGCGCTTCTGCTGGAATGCGCGCGGCTGGCGCGATCGCGAAAGATACGGTTTTGCGGCGCCCTGCTGCGAAAAAGGGGGGGAAACCCATGAACCCGGCCATAGAGGCGATGCTTGCCAGGTATTCTCTTGCTGGGAGTGCGGACAGGGCAAGGGCTTTACGCGAGATATTGCAGGAAATAGCCCTTTTGGGGCTTTGGCGCGGGAAGTTCTTCGAGCATGCCGCGTTCTACGGCGGCACAGCCCTGCGGGTGCTTTACGGCCTGGACCGTTTCAGCGAGGACCTGGATTTCTCCCTTTTGAAGCCCGGCCCGGATTATTCCCTGGAACCGTATTGCGGTTATATCCGCGACGAGCTCAAGGCGTTCGGGTTCCGGGCAAAGGTCGAAGTCAAACAGAAGAGCCGCGCCAGCCGCATCAAATCGGCTTTCCTCAAGGCAGACACCTTGGAGCAACTGCTTGTCGTGGGTGTGGACGGACCGCGTGGCCTGCCGGAGATCCGGATCAAGATCGAGATCGATGTGGATCCTCCGGGGTTGTTTCGAACCGAAGTGCGCGCGCTGCTTAATCCTATCCCTTTCAATATCAAGGCTTTTGCGCCGTCATCCATGTTCGCCGGGAAAATGCACGCGCTGCTTTGCCGCGCCTGGAAGACCCGCGTAAAAGGCCGCGACTGGTATGATTTCGTGTGGTTTGTCGGTCGGCGCACGCCCGTCGATCTGCGGCATCTTGAGGAAAGGATGCGCCAGAGCCAGGAGTGGGTCAAGGACGGTCCACTGACAGCGGAAGCTTTTCGGGATGTGCTGCGCCGGCGCATCGATTCCGTAGACATCGCGCAGGCAAAAGAGGATGTCGCCAGGTTCTTGGCCTCGCCGGATACCGTGGCCGCCTGGTCAAAGGATTTTTTCATGGATGTCGCGGGCAGAGTCGCCGTGGAGTAGGGGACGAAGAGGGAAGTTCGCTCAGTCCAACAATGGCATCTGGGGCAGGACTCCACCATTGCGCTACTGTGCCTAGGCACACCGGGAATCCCGGTGTATTGACAATATACCTGGATTCCCGGTATACTATCGACTATGAAGATTCATATCCCAAATAGCGCGTTTTTGGGAAATATCGACCCGTTCATGCGAGGATTCGATCCATCCTCCCCCGAATGCCTCGAGATCACCGCCAACGACAAATGGATTGCGGTCCATCCCGCGGTCATATCCATGATCGCGGCGTTAGGGCTGACGGTCGATGCGAAAAAGATCCGGTGTCAAAGATTCGAGGCGACCTCGCGGCACTATTTCGTCCGTATGGGACTGTTCAAGCTGCTGAATATCCCATCGGACATCGTCATCCAGGAGCACGAGCCGGCCGGGAGGTTCATCCCTCTGACGCAGATCCGGACCTCGGACCAGCTCACCAGCTTCATCACCGAAATGATCCCCCTGCTCCACC
The DNA here is from genome assembly GCA_001799695.1 of Elusimicrobia bacterium GWA2_69_24. Lineage (GTDB taxonomy): Bacteria > Elusimicrobiota > Elusimicrobia > UBA1565 > UBA1565 > UBA10166. The sequence goes on along the minus strand of MGTY01000027.1, from coordinate 67,054 downwards.
TGCAGCCGGAACAGGCGAAGACGTTGGGATACATCGTAAGCGAGCTGGTCCGCAACGTGCTGGAGCATGCCGAATCGGAGCATGGCGCCATCCTCTGCGCACAGTACTACAAGAAGAGCAATTCGATCCGCATAGGCATCGCGGATACCGGCCTGGGGATCAAGGAGACGATCACCCGCTCCCATCCGGCAGAGACGGACCTGGATGCGATCCGCCTGGCCTTGATGCCCGGCATCACTGGGACGACCCCCAAAGAGGGGGGAACGGAACAGAATGCCGGAGCCGGCCTGTTCTTCATCAAGTCCATCGCCAGCGTCAATCGGGACTTCTTCATCATCTACAGCGGCGCCGGGTTCTTCAAGCTGCTCAAGAAGACGGCTGCCAAGAACCTCCGCTTGAAGGCGGATCCGTTCACAGACCGTCATTCGGCCGACGCCGACATGCCCTGCTGGCGGGGCACCGTGGTCGGGGTGGACATCACCCTCGATCAGACCGAGGAGTTCACCAGACTGCTGGACGCCATACGCGAGACCTACGGCACAGCCGTCCGAGAGAGGCGCAAGGAGCGCTATAAGAGGCCGCGATTCACATGATCACCATCAAGATATTCCCGCGGACCGGCGCCTTCGCCGAGAACAAGGATGTCGCCCGGGAGCTCCGCGTGAAAGAGATACTCCCGGCCCTGGGAGCGGGACAGGACGTCATACTGGATTTCGCCCAGGTGGACGCGGCCACCCAATCATTCATCCATGCGCTCATCAGCGACCTGATCCGCAAGCAGGGCATCGGAGTGCTCGACCGGCTCGAATTCCGGTCGTGCAACGATACGGTCAGGAAGATCATCACGATAGTCGTGGATTACATGCAGGAAGGGACCTGAATTCGGCGATAATCCATAGGCCTGCCGTCCCGGCCTCGGACTGAACCGCGCGCATCACGCTGCGCCCGTGACACGCACGGACTAGCCCAGACAGAGTCGCCCTCGGACGACTGATCCTCGTCATCACACCGCCTGACTTCGGGCGGGCGGAAATTTAGGGACCCCCAGAAAGGTATTGAAATATTCATTTCAGCAAGTTATACTTAAATATAACTAATTGAAATGGATATCCTTGCTTGCTCCTCCTGTCTCAGGAAGAACGGCCTGGCCGTCTTCACCATGCGCGACTTGGCGGTCCTTCTTCCGGGGGACCGGTCCATCCTGCGGCTCCAGCTCCACCAATGGGCCCGCAAGGGGTGGGTCGCACGCCTTAAAAGGGGCGTGTATGAGCTCACCTATCCCGAGCACTCGACCATCCCGGACTTCCATGTGGCCAACCGGCTCTATGAGCCGTCGTATGTGTCCTTGGAGACGGCGCTCTCGCACTACCAGCTCATCCCCGAGACCGCGGCCCAAGTCACATCGGTGACGCCCAAGGCCACCCGACGGATCGAGAATCGCCACGGGCTGTTCATCTACAGGACGGTGCTGGCTGGGGCATTCACCGGCTATCGGGTCATGTCGGTCGGCGGCTTCCAGGTCCGCATGGCGGAGCCCGAAAAATCCTTGGCCGACTACCTCTATTTCGCTATCAGGGACGGCGAAGGGGTCGACCCGGAGGCCCTGCGCCTGGATATCGACCGCATCCGGACCTTGGACCGCGCCAAGCTCTTCCGCCACGCGGCACTGTTCGGCGCCAAGGCGTCCCGGCTCAAGGAGGGGTTCGATGCTCTCCTACGATAGCCTGCTCGAGCAGGCCAAAGAACGCGGTATGCCGGCGGGCAAGCTGCGCGGCGCCGCGCGCGAATACCTCCAGGTCCTGGCTCTCAAGGCGCTATACGGGATCAAAGGGTCGGAGTCCCTGCTCTTTCTGGGCGGCACGGCCCTGCGGCTCGGCCACGGGCTGCAGCGGTTCTCGGAGGACCTGATTTTCGACGCGGAAGGTCTCTCCCTCTCGACCTGGAAGCGCGTCATCGAAGAGACCGGCCATCGCATGAGCGGCCTCGGCCTCGCCGTCGAATGCAAAGCCGGTGAGAAAGGCAGCCTATTGACCGGGGACCTCCGCTTCGGAGGATTCCTGCAGGCCTATCGCCTGACGGAGGACCACGGCGAGAAGCTGCGCGTCAAGGTTGAGGCGAACCGGCCGGCCTATCGGCTCACCGACGAGCCGCGCATCGTGGCGGGCTTCGGAGAGATGGTCGCCGTGCGCTTCGCCTCGACGGGCCTGATCTTCGCCGAGAAGATCCTGGCGCTGCTGGGCAGGGGTCTCGGGCGGGACGTATACGACGCCTTCTTCATGGCCGGGAAGAAATGGATGCCGGACGCCGAGGTCCTGGCCGCCGGGGGAGCCCCAGGCCCCGCCGGCAAAGCCATCCTGGCCAAGATCCAGGAACTCGGCCCGAAGAAGCTGCACGCCCTTTCCGCGCGGCTAGAACCCTTTCTGTTCGAGCCCAGCCATGCCGACCTCGTGGCCCGGGCCCCGGAGCTATTGCCTCCGTTGGTCGAGTATTTGTAAGAAAGGATCGGCCTGGAGGTCGCGCACGGACTAACCCAGACAGAGTCGCCCTCCGACAACTGATCCTTGTCCCTGGCAGGGAACTAAATTGGCACCTTGGTCGTACATGAGGCATGGGGGGAGCAATCTGACATGACTTTCTACCGCCATACCTGATAATAGTATTGACTTTATAACGGCCATGCCACATAATAGTCATATGGATCGCTCGCTCGGCCCGCTGCTCGAGAAGCTGCATTTCTCGGAGGCATCGCCCAAGATGGCGTTCATCGTGGGACCGAGGCAATGCGGAAAGACCTATCTGGCCCGCATGCTTCAGTCCCGGCGGGGGAGCCCCGGGCTCTACCGGAACTGGGACGATCTGGGGTTCCGCCGGGAGATATCCCGGTCGCCCTATGGGTTCCTGGATGAGTACCGGCCCTCGGGCCCGCGGCCCCTGGCGGTCCTGGACGAGATCCACAAGTTCCCGAAGTGGAAGACCTACCTCAAGGGGCTCTGGGACACCCGCGCCGACCGGGCGGACGTACTGGTGACCGGAAGCGGGAGGCTTGACGTCTATCAACGCGGCGGCGACAGCATGCTGGGACGCTACCATGCCTATCGTCTGCACCCGCTGTCGCTGTCGGAACTGTGCGGGCGGAGCTTCGATCCGGACCAGGACACCCCGCCCGCCATCTTGGATCGACTCATGGCCGGAACGCCAGCAGTGCTCGCGGAGGAGCGCGAGGGCTTCGACCGGCTTATGAGGTTCGGTGGCTTCCCGGAGCCTTTCCTCGGACAAAGCGAGCGCAAGCACAGACTTTGGCTCCGGGAGCGGAGGGAACGCCTCGTGCGCGAAGACCTCCGGGATCTGACCCGGGTGCATCTATTGTCGAGCGTGGAGCAGATGATGGAACTGCTCCCATTACGCGCGGGGTCCAGGCTCTCGATGAATTCCCTGCGCGAGGACCTCGGCGTATCCCTGGAGTCCGTCCGATTGTGGATGGACCAGTTCGAAAGGCTTTATATCTGCCACCGGGTGCGGCCCTACGCGGGCCGGCTCCAGCGCTCCCTGCGCCGGGAGCCCAAGCTGTTCCTGCATGACTGGTCCGAGGCCGGTGACCCCGGCGCGCGCTTCGAGAACATGCTGGCCTGCGCGCTGCTGCGCTGGTGCCATTTCACCCAGGACTGGGGGCAGGAGGAGTTGGGGCTCCATTATGTGCGGGATAAGGAGAAACGCGAAGTTGATTTCCTCCTGACCCTGGGCAAGAAGCCTTGGCTCCTCATCGAGGCCAAGCTTTCGGGAGCCGCCCCGAGCAACCACCTGGGCTACTTCGCCTCGCGTCTGCCGGGGGTGCGCACGCTGCTGGTCTGTGCCGAGGCGCCGGCGCCGGGCTCGGCCGGCGGAGTCCGGGTACTGCCGGCCGCGACGTTCCTGTCCCACATCCCCTGACCCATCATCCTGACTGACCCCGCACCCTAGCCCTCTCCCACAAGGGGAGAGGGGACAAAGTCCTTCTCGGTCCTGGACCGAACTCCGCCTCGGAATGGAACTTATTTGGCACCTCGGTCGTACATGCTCCATGGGGATGCCGGGCGATTGGCCCCCCCGGGGGGGTTGACAGCCGTTCACATATCTGTTAACCTGTGGAGGATGGAGACATGCCTGCTCAACTGAAATATGAAGACATCCTCATCCATGCTGGTCACTATTTCGCGGCGGAGTGGTATTTCACGGCCGAGGGCCGTGTCCCGGCGTTCGATTATTACAGTGTCTTGTCCGAATTGGACCAGGACCGTTTCGACGATCTGATCCGGTATTTTTGCGATGCAAAGCCGGGGACTTTGATGCCGAAGACTTTTTACCGGATCGAGGACCCGGTGCATAAGATTTACGCGCTGAAGCCTCGCGACGAGCGTTTCTTCACTTTCACGACGCTAGATGCCAAGATCATCGTCACCAATGCCTATCACAAGCACTCTCAGCAGATGACCAAGGCGGATATGGAATGCCTGGAAACAGCCGCTCGCTGCAAGAGGGACTATTTGAGACGCGCAAAGGATGGAACCTATTATGAAAAGCGATGAGAAGCCCCGCGGGCTCTTGGCCCGGAAGATGGCGAACCCCGCCTATCGAAAGCGTCATGAAGAGAGCTACGAACTCTTGAAGTTGGAGATCCAGCTTCTCAACGCGCTCGAAAAGAAGCATTGGACTTACGCCGATCTGGCACGGGTCATGCACACTCAAAAAAGCGCTATCTCGCGCGACTTGAAGGGCGGCGGACTGCGGTCCGCGTCGATGGCCCGAGTAGCGAAGATGGCGGAAGCCCTGGGCCTGAGGTTCTTCTCGTTTTGCGTCACTGAGGATAAGGCGGGACAGGTTCTCCCGTTCATCAGGAGAATGGTAGCCGCCTAGGACGAGGCCGTGCGGCCGGCGAGCATCGGAAGACCTGCGCAAGCTGCAGGAACTGGTGCCCACTTTCAAGCCCGCCGACCTGCACGGCTTCCCCGCGCCTCAGTCGCGCACGGACTCTGCCCAGACAGAGTCGCCCTACGGACAACTGATCCTCGTCCCTTGTTCGCGCCGGTTCCTGACTGTCCAGTTTTCGCCAGCCTGAGCGCCCCACCGCCCGTCGGGTTCACGCACCCCACCCGTCCGGGGTTTCGTACGCAGGGGTCCCCGGAGACTGACAACATAAGGGAACTTCTCCGGGGGGTCGGTCGTACATGATGCATGGCGATCCGGAGCCGCTCAGGGGTGGCATTTACATCATTATTGATGTATACTATGGGCGCAATCCTTGGGACTCCCGGCTGCTGAGGGGGATCCATGTGGGAGATCCTGTTCTATGAGTCGATCCGTGGTGAGTGTCCGTTCAGGGCGTTCCTGGATTCCTCCGACGCGAAGGTTCAGGCGAAGTTCATCAAGCTCCTGGACCTTCTCGAGGAGCATGGCCCCGACCTTAAGAGGCCTTATGCGGACCTCTTGCGGGATGGCATCCGGGAACTGCGCGTCCGGTACGGGACTAAGCGATATCGGGCGCTATATTTCTTCGTTATCGATGATCGGATAGTGATTTCGCATGCGATCGTCAAGAAGACGGAACGGGTGCCCCCGGGAGAGATCGAGCGAGCCTTGCGCAGCAGAGAGGATTTTCGTCAGAGGCAGGGGGCGAGGGAGCGCGGCCATGAGATATAGGAAATGGCGGGAGCAGGCCCTCAAGGACGGCGATGTCCGCAAGGCTTACGAAGATGTGGATGACGATCCCTTCATCGAGGTCGCCCACCAGATGCTGCGTTTGCGGAAGAAGGCGGGCTGGACGCAAAAGCAGCTGGCCCTGGCCATCGGGACCTCCCAGCAGGCGATCGCACGTCTGGAATCATTGGATTATCGGGGGCATTCACTCACCACTCTAGAGAAGATCGCGGAAGCGTTCCATAAGAAACTGCGCGTCCAATTCGTCTAATCCTACGGAAGACCCGCCCAAGCGCATCCTGGACCTCGAGATCTTCAGCCGCGGCCTGGAAGGAACTGGTGCCCACCTTCAAGCCCGCCGACCTGCACGGCTTCCCCGCGCCTCAGTCGCGCACGGACTCTGCCCGGGCACTCATTAGAGGTCCCCGTGTCAACGGGCAAAATACGGCCGCCCACAAGTCGTGGCTGGTCTCCCTGCCCTTCTTGCCACTGTCTCAGGTCCAGGCGCATCCCGGTTCTCTATCTTTAGGTGTCGGCACGAAGCCGCACCAGGCACTCATCAGGATCCAGGCTGCGGCGATAAGGCTGCCGCGCCCCCGCCTTCATTCGAAGGCCCAGAAAACCGTTGGTTCCCGTCCGTGTCCATTCGATGGCGGCCTACGCCGCCCACACATTTATGGCTTGCGACTGTCTGCGTCGCGCCAGCCCGTCATTGGCTCACGGCCGTACATGTAGCAGGGCAATGCGGAGCCGCTGAGGGGACCGGTCTGAGGCCCCGCAAAGCGGTATACTTCCAGGATGCGCGCCGCGGTCTTCTCGATCATCCTCGCCGCCGGCTGGGCCTTCGGCCAGAAGGACGCGGAGCCGGGGAAACTGACCCCCATCGATTGGAGACAGAAGAAGACGGCGGTGGAGCCGGCTGATCCACGCGCGAAGGAAAAAACGGTATCCCCGGACCCGTCAACCAAGTGGATCTGCAGCAAGGACGTCTATCCGGTCCAGGTCGCCGACCCCTCGGCCAACATGAAGACCGGTAATCCCGTGATGGGGGTGCGGCGCTGCTGGAAGGAAGGCGACCCCGCGCATTGGGTGGAGAAGCCTTTCAACATGATGGACCCCATGCAGGAAGCGGTCCAGGCCGCGACAAGAGGCCTGCCGGCCGCGACTGGCGGACGGAACTCCCGCTTCCTGCCCATGATAAAGCCGAAGGCCATGCCCAAGAAGAAGGCCGCTAAGGCGGACGCCGTGCTCCGGTCCACGGCTGCGGCGGCTGGACACTGATGCCTGCCCTGCTGCGCTGCTACCCGGATGAGGCCGCCGTCGCGTTGGCCGCCGCCGAGTTCTTCGCCAAGAAGGCCCTGGCCGCCATCGACCTGCGCGGCGTGTTCCGGGTGGCCATTTCGGGCGGGGCGACCCCTCTGGCGACCTACCGCCTTCTGGCGAGCCCGGTCTCCGTTGGGCTGCCCTGGTCCAAGATCCACGTCTACTGGGTCGACGAACGGTATGTGCCGGCGGATTCCGCCGAGAGCAATTACAGGATGGCGCGGGAGTCCTGGCTGTCCCATGTTCCGATCCCAGCGGAGAACATCCACCCCATGCTGACGTTGGGGGGGGACCCATCGGTGGGCGCGGCCGCCTATGAGGCCGCCTTGCGGATCGATTTCCCGGAGCAGCCCTGGCCCCGCTTCGACCTGGTGCTCCTGGGGCTCGGAGGGGACGGGCATACGGCCTCCTTGTTCCCGGGAGACGCCGCCCTGATGGAGAAGCGCCGCTGGGTCTGCGCAGCCTATTCGCCGGTCGGGGTGCGGTCCCGCATCACCTTGACGCTCCCAGTCCTCAACCGCGCCCGGCTGCGGATGTGCCTCGTCTGCGGCCGCGGGAAGGCGGATGTGCTGCGCCGGGTCATCGAACGGGAGACCCATCCGCTCCTGCCGGCCCAGCTGCTGCACCGCACCCTCTACTTCGCCGACTCGGAAGCCGCTGCCCGCCTCTTCCCCGACTGATTGGGGGTCAGGCCTCCAATCCCCGGATGGAACTTTTCGGCCCCCTCAGTCGTACATGTTGCATGGGTATCCCAGGCTTGACAAATATAACGTTTGGGTTATAATTGTAATGGCTTTCCTCCGCATCGAGTTCTATCCGAACGGGGATGATGGCCCGGTGAAGGCCTTCCTGGACCATCTGGCGTTCGAACGACCGCGAGGTTATGCCAAGGTCGCACTGGACATCGAAGTTCTCGGGGCTGAGGGGATTAGGTCGAAACAGGTTTCCGTGCGCAATCTGGGCAATGGGCTATGGGAACTGCGGAGGAGATTCGAGGGAATCCAATATCGCGTCTTCTTCTGTGTAGGCAACGGGATTCTTTGGCTGCTTCATGCGATCGAGAAGAGGAGCCGGAAGACGCCACAGGATGAACTGCGGGTCGCTAAGACGAGGATGAAGAGGGTCATGCTATGAGACGACGCAAGACGAGCGCCTTCGACCGCCAATTGCGGCAGTCGTTGGGGCGGGACGCCTCCCTAGCCAAAGAGTACTCGGAACGATTCGCGGGGCTACCGCTCACGACCCAGCTTGCGGTGATGCGAAGGCGGCGTTGGCTGACGCAGGAAGTCCTGGCGCAGAAGATGCGGGTCAAACAACCCCATGTCGCCAGGGCTGAGCGGGCCCAGAATGATCCCCGCCTTTCGACGCTGGATTCCCTGGCGAGGAACCTGAATTGCCACCTATTGGTAGTTCCGGATGAACTGCTCCCGAAAGTCGCCGGTTGGCTGGGGCAGCACGGCAACCGACACCCCTGAGCAGATTGAGGGAAACTACTTCTTGAATTCGATGCTTTTGACCAGGCGCTCGAACACCTGGATCTGCTCGCGCGCCCGCGGGCTCGGCTTGCCCTCGTCGGGATAATTCTCAGTCCCGGAATTGACGGTGTACCTTCCTCCGGCAGAAGCATCACATTTTGCGGACAACTCCGTTCCATACCGGTGGGGACCTTCATTATTGTATGGGGGAATAATGCGCTCCAACTGGAAGCGGAGGCATCGACCACCCCTCAGCGTTAACGGCGTCGGAGAGACCACAATTCTCGCATTGTCCTTCAACCACATCCGAATGTCTTCTGCCGCACTTTCCCTCAAGCCCAATGAGGCCTCAGACGATGATGGATTGACGAGCCCAATCGATATGGACTCGATATCCGGCAAAGCATCTAGAGCGGTTGATGCCATCACCATATAGGCCTTAGCTCCAGTATCGGACAATGCCCTCCGGTCTGGTGGATATTCGAATCGGATAACCGAGTCATCCTGGACCTTCCACTCGATACTCTTTACCAGTGTCTGCGCCGCAGGCTGACTCTGAGCTGTTCCATCGCTTTGGTTTGGCCGACACCCCAAAAAGACCCCCCCGAAAATGCCAATCGCCATTAGGACTGGTACCGACCGCCAAATGAGGGGCCATTCCCTCGGCAAATGACTATTGAGGCGAAAAATCTTGGCGCAATGTATTCGAAAAGTAGGTTTTTTTGTCTGCATAGTTGGGAATCTTATTTTGAAGTGTTACCGCGGTTTCGTTGTTGCTGAGTGTAGTATAGACATACAGGAGGTCGATGCCCGACAGTTTCCCAAGAGACTCGCTGTTTGAGAGAGTCTTGCGATGCGCTGAAAAAATCGGGCTATAGAACTCTGACTGACCATCCCTCGTCTTGACCTCGGCTAATTGGCCGCGGACAACCCGCGCATTCCCTAGAAGTTCTTGTGAAAACACCGAACTAACTGAGGTGGCAATGGCTTCAACGCCCAAGTCTATCAGAATGTAAGCCTGGGCCGCACGATCGCACCAATCCATGAGGACGTTCGGGAGGGGCTCTGCCGACTTCTTCTGCGCATCAACTTGCTTAAGCTTACCGCCCACGTATGCGGAGACCTCCCGGGTGTCGTTGCGCTCATCGAGGACCGCGTTATTGATGGAAACGATGAAGACCTGTCGGCCCTCCACCACTTTCCGCTCCACCTGACCGAAAGCTCGCCCTACCAGGGGCTCCTGCTTCATCAAGAGGTGGACGCCATTCTCCCTCAGGTCCGCCTCGGTGACGGTGCCGTCCGAATCGGGGACGATGGCCACGAGGATGCGCTTGCCGTGGGTGCTGCGGCGGAGCATGGCTAGGGCGCTGTTGACCCGCTCCAACTGCCGCTCGCCCATGGTGTGGTTCTCGCCCGGATCCCTGGTCGCTGTAGCGGCGGCCCGGGTCCCCTGGAGGGGGACCTGGGAGGACTGCGTCGACCCGTTCCGTAGGAGTTTGAAGTAGGCTACCGCTTCTGCGTTGGCCGGGTCGGCCTGCACCGCTTGCTTGGCTGCGACGATCGCGCCTTCCTTGTCGCCGGATTCGGCCTTGGCGTGGGCCTCCAGCAGCGGTCCTCTTGAGTCATCGGGGAATTTCACCTTGAGGGCTTCCGCGACCCGTGAGGCTGCACTGAAGTCGCCGAGCTTCAAATAGACCGAGCCGATCTCGCTGAGGCTCTTGGAATCGGAGAACTGCTGTTCCAAGGCGGGCAGTTGGCCGGCGGCGCTCTGCCTCTGCTGGAGGTCCATCTTGCCGATGAGCTGGTCGATGGGGGAGGTCCGGGGCAGACCTTTCTGCTGTGCGGGATTGAGAGTGGCGAAGAACTTGTCGCGCAGGGAGGTCTGGAGGTCAGGGGCCGCGGCACGCGCGCCGATACCGGCCGCGAGCGCAAGAATCAAGACAGGGAGGACCCGGCGCACGAAAACCCCCATGAGTTGAGTTTAATCCCGGTTCGTAGAAATTTCAAGGGGATTTTGCACTTGGGGGTCAGGCCTCCAGTTGGGGGACAGGCCTCCAACCCTGGGTCGTTCGACCCTTCCCGGGGAGGCTGGGATGGGGTATCATAGATGCTTCCGATGAAGGGAACGCGCGTAGGAATGACGGCGATGGGCCTGGGGGCGCTTTTGTGCGCCGCAACGGCCTGGGCCGGGGTTACGGTGGTGCTGACGCCCCTGGGGCCCGTTCCCGCGGTCCCTGGACTCGGGCTATCCGTTCAAGGGTCCCTGGGACAGCCGCTGGCAGCCCCCAGCGTCTTTTCGGCCACCCTTTCGTTGATGCCGGTGCCCGCGTTGAGTGTGCTGTCGGTACGGGCCATGTCGGCTTCGCCGGTGCTGGCCAAGACGCAGGTGGCGGCGGCGGAGCCTCAGGCTGTTTTTGCGGCGCCGCTGCCGGTGCTTTCGGCCGGGGACCTGGTGTTTCTGGACCTGGACTGTGGGGCGCTCTGCGACGCGATCGCGGATTCGACGATCGAGCAATTCGGGGTGTCGGGGCCCCGGCTCAGCCATGTGGGGATCGTGGAACTCGTGGACGGCGTCCCATTCGTCTGGGAGGCCTGGCCCGGGCGCGGCGTGAGCCGGGTGCCGCTGCGCTTCTTCTTGTCCCGGGTTCAGGGGGGAGAGGGGATGCCGGGTGGCTACTACCTGGGCCGCCTGCCCTCGGCGTGGCGTTCGCTGGGGGAATCGGCAGCGGCGCGGGTCAAGTCTTTCGCTCAACTGCCCTACGATGACGACTTCGCCTGGGGCTCACCCGGAGCGTACTGTTCCAAGCTCGTCACCCTGGCTTACGATGGCATGGCGGCGTTCGCTCCCCGGCCCATGTACTTCGGGAAGGAGGGCTCGCAAACCAGGGAGGTGTGGCGCTGGTATTTCGCGGCGCGCGGGCGCTCGATCCCGGATGGCGAGCCGGGGGTGAGCCCCTTGGGGCTCTTCCTTGCGGTCCAGCCATGAGAGGGCTGCTCTTTGCGCTGGTCGGACTTCTGGCCGCAGCCTGCAGGACCTCGCCGGTACAGTACACGGCCGGGGATCCCCTGGGAGCGACGGGACCCAAGCCCCAGACGTTCTTTGAGACGGTGAAATCTTCGGAAGGCGCGAAGTCGCAGCGGCCGCTTTTGTCGGCTGTTCTTCCGGAAGGATACGTTTTGGCCGACGCGATAGTCTCGGAGCCGGTGCTGCTCATGATCGCCAAGGAGGTCTACGGGGGCGAGGCGGCGGTGGTGGTGGAGCGGTATGCGGTCCAGGATGGGAATGCGGTGGATAAGGAGACCTTCATCAAGAACCTCCTTCCCGACCAGCGTGAGGTCCGCCCGGTCCAGCATACGATCGGGGGTCAGACCTTCAGTGTATACCATGGGCTGGATTTCACGTTCTACGACCGCCGGATCGGGCCAGGGGACCCGTACTCGGACGCGTTGGCAGGGTCCATACAGCCGCCGAAGCTCTCGTGGCTGGAGGGCAGGCGTTTCCCGATCGGAGGGGAGGCCTACAAGCTCTACCGGTGCCGGCGGCTGGGGGCTTGGGACGTGCTGGGGGATTACCGGCGGGCTTTGGCCTCGGGCAAGGTAGAGGACTTTTTGAGCAAGATCCGCGGCTCCACGGACGGCAAGCTGATCGCCCCCTGCTTCGGCCGGACGGTGATGCACGCGGTGGCCGAGAGACAGCCCGTTCCGAAGATCCAAAAACCCAGCATGGCCCGCCTACGCATAATGGCCCGCGACGAGTGGGCGCACGGCGCGGCGCGCCGGCTGGAGCGGGAGTGCCTCCACCTGCGGGACGTTCCCGGAGGGTTCCTGGTCCTGCGCTTCCGGGCCCCCAAGGACGCCTTCAAACGCGAGCACGCCGCCTTCGAGGCCTTCCTCGAAGGCCTGACCCCCAACTGAAGGACTACCCCCCGATTCGTGGGCTACCTCCACTCGAAGACCTGACCCCCAAGTTTCCCCCGATTACTTGAAGCTCAGGCTCTTGATGAAGCGCTCGTAGATGCCGAGTTGCTTCCGGGTGTCCTCGGCCGGCTTACCCAGCTCAGGGTAGGGCGTCAGGAGCATGGTGACGGATACTCGCCTGGCGGAATCGGTGGAACACTCGGTCTGGATGCGCAGGTTGTGGCAGAGGGCCTTGGGATCGTCCCCGGAAGGGCAGGCCTCGTTCTGCTTGGATTCCACGCGGTAGAGCGTACAGCGGCCCCCCGGAACAGTCATCTGTTCGGTGCTCCCCAGTAGGCGCCAGCCGTCCTTCACGTAGCCAGTCAGGTCCCGGCTGATCTTCTCGCGGATATTGGGGTCGGTGTCGAAGGTGGCTTTGTGGGTGAGGTAGATGTCCATGGGGCCGGGCAAGCCGCCGGACTCGGGGGAGAGGACGATGTAGCCGGGCTTGGAGAGTTCCTCGCCGGCAAGCGGGCCGACCGCGCGCCAGGACTTGGGATACTCGAACCGGATGAAGGCGTCCTCGAACACCGACCATTCACCGCTGTGGGCGATGGCGCCGACGAGCATCGGGCTAGGGTCGCCGCCCTTGCCGAGAGGGGGGGCGGCGGATTCGGGGGGGGCTTCCTTGCGGCAGGCGGCTAGGGCAAGGACGCAGAGGAGTGCCCCCGCGAGAGGTCGTTTCATGGGTTTCCTCACTGGGCTGGGTAATCCGCTTTGAGGTCTAGAGAGAACTGACGCTGCCGGGTTTCGAACCCGGGGAGTTTCCGGTCCGCGATGTCCTGGCCCAGGTTCTTCTGGCGGCTCACCTGAGAGAGTAGGTCCACCGGGGTGAGCCTGAAGGATATCTCGGAGATGGCGACGAGCTGGAAGATGCGGTCGTTGTCCGCGCCGTAGGTCTCGCCGTTGGCCGCGTTGAGGGGGGTCTGCTGCAGGCCGCCCTGGAGGACGCGCTCGTTGAACAGAACGCTCTGGGTGAAAGGCGAGGAGAAGGAGGTGGCGTTGGGGACCACGCCGAGGTCGAAAAGGATGTAGGCCTGGGCGGTGCGATCGCGCCAATCCAGCAGGGTGACCGGATTCTCTTCCTGGGGGTGCTCTTTCAGCTCCTGGACGGTGTCGAGCTTGCCGCCCATGGCCGCGGCGACGGTGCGGGGGTCGTTGCCCTCGGTGAGGACTTCCTTGTTTAGGCGGATGACATACACGGTGGACCCGTCCGGCCGCTTGACTTTCTCGACCTTGCCGAACTCCTTGACGCGGTCGCTGTAGTCGCCCTGCACGACCACGCCGTGCTGCTGGAGCTGTTCGAGGGTGACGGTGCCGTTGGAGTCGGGAACGATAGCGAGGATGATGCGCTTGCCGTTCTTGCTCTTGCGGAGCTCGCTGAGCGCCCGGTTGACGGTCTGGGCGCCGTTGGTCCCGAGAGAGGGGTCGGGCTGGAAATTGCCGCCGCCCGCGGCAGGGGTCATCACGCTGCCGACGCGCAATGTGGGATTTCGGCCTTCGCGCAGGAGCTTGTAGTAGGTCATGGCGGACGCGTTGCTCGGGTCCGCCTGGACGCCTTGCATGGCCGACGCCTTCGCGCCATCCAGGTCGCCGCCCTCGGCTTGGGACTTAGAGGTCAGCATGAAGCCGACGGCGCTGTTGGGGAACTTCTTCTGGATGTCCCCGCCCAGGCGGGTGGCCTCGGCGAAAGCGCCGAGCTTGAGATAGGCCTCGCCGAGTTCCTGGAGTTGCTCCGGGGCCGGAAAGCGGGACTCCAGGGGGGCCAACCGGCCGGCGGCCGCCACCCGCTGGTTGAGGTCCATGCGGAGGATGTACTGGTCGTAGGTGGCTCCCTGAGGCAGGCCCTTCTGCTGGCCCGCGGGGAGGGCACTGAGGACGGCCTGGACGATGGCTCGCTGGAGGGGGGACGGGGCAACCTCCCCGGCCGATTCAGCTTGACCGGCGCAGGCGAATACGGACGAGGCGGCGAACAACGCCGCCACCCGAAGGCGTCCCACGACCCCCATGTGCAGAGTGTAAAGACATTTCCCCATCAACGCCAGGGCCAATCGGAGGCCTGACCCCCAATCGTAGATTGGGGGTCAGGCCTCCGATGCATGGAACTTAAACGGGGGGTCATTCGTACAGGAGGGATGGCTCGAGGACTCAGAGACGTTTTTCCCGGAGACATCACGCATGTCTTCAATCGCGGGAATGGCAAGCTGGAGATCTTCCTCGACGAGAAGGACTACCTGCGATTCCTCCAGACGTTGGAACGCGCGGTGTCGCGATTCAAATGCAAGGTGTACTCGCATTGCCTGCTGCCGACCCACTTCCACCTCCTGATCCAGACGGGGAACGTCGACATCTCGCGCGTCATGCACTGGATACAGACTTCATACGCGATGTATTACAACCGGCGTCATGGGCACCGCGGGCACTTGTTCCAAGGCCGGTTTGGATCCTCGACTTGCGGTGATGACGGATATTTCTTCGAGCTGCTCCGTTACATCAACCTGAACTCGGTCAAGCACGGGTACGCAGATGACCCTGCCGATTGGCGCTGGTCCAGCCATCAGTCACTCTGTCAGGGACTCAACTCGGCCCTCCTGGATGCGGAAACCCCCCTTTCCTACTTCGATGCCGACTTGAAAAAGGCGGCGTCGCGTTATGCACTTCACATTGACGATTGGAAGGCGGGATGCCGGAACGGTCCAGACCCGGTCGAAGTCGCGATGAAGCTGCGAAAATCAACAGGGAAGGAGAGATCATATGAACCAGCGAAAATCATTGCCCCGGTCGAACTCGAGGAGATCGCGGAGTCGGTCAGCGCAGAAACCGGAGTCGAGCCTCAGACCCTCCGCGGCCCAGACAAATCCCACCACGCTGCAACTGCTCGGCGCCTATTGGCTGCTCGGGCGACTGCTCTTGGTCACCGATCCGCGCATATTGCCGCCTTCCTGAACCGTGCGAACTCCACGGTCGCATGGTACCTCGACGTTGTCGGACCACCGGATCTGGGCCTCAACTTCCTGGGACCGGGGCCCTAAAATGACCAGGGGCGATTTCCGATGCCAGGGGCGTACCCAAGGCCCACAATCCTCGTGGGCGGGCGGAGGGATACTGTAGCCATGAAGCTGCGCTTGGCCGCGTTGGCGGGGGTCGTGACGGTCCTGGCCGTGCTCTTCCTAGTCGGGAAGGAAGACTACGGCCCTTTTGGCTGGACGAATTGGCTGGCGCCGACGTCCGATGGTTGGGAGCGTGTGGGACAGGGGTCGTCGCTCGACCTCGTCGAGGGGCCGCCTTCGGTCTGGAAGAGACATGACCCGGGGCGGAGAGACGCCGGAACCGATAAGTCATCTCGGTTCCGCAAGCTTACGCTCGACGAGGAATTGCGGGACGCCTTGGGTCCAACGAATCCGGTCATGCTGCAGTTCTGGCAGAACGCGTTCAGCGGGATACGATCGATACGCCGGGACCCGGACGGAGGGCTGCGAGCCAGCATTCCCTCCGCTCGCTCCGCATTCCCGACCAGCCGTTGGAAAGCACGGACCGTGAAAGGTCCCGACAAATCGGCGTCTGACACCGGCATCGTCACCCGCTGGGTGCAGACCATTCAAGACATGATTCATCGGGGAAAGACGCGCAGCGGGGGCGCGGCCCCCCTGCGCGTGCCCGCTTCGGGCGGCTCTGGGTCGGCCAAGAGCATCGACTTCGACGGCCATAGCGCCGCCAGGTCAGGAGGAGGCGGGATGGGCTTCGCGCTGGGGCATTCCGCCGAGTCATCCGCTGGCGGCCGGCGCTCGGGGTCCAGAGGAACGGAGGAAGCCCGGGAACGGGCGAAGAGGCCCCACGTCATGCGCCTTGCGGACTGGATTGGCAGGGAACGGGTCGAACCCCCGACGGGCAAGCTCACCGCCCCGAGCTTCACCGCGCTCAAGGACAAGTTCCCCGCGGCGTTGCCCGATGGGAAACCGTACTCGCGAAAAACGCCCGAGCCGCGGCATTTCGACAAGCTCATCACCCCCGGCGAGCACCGGGATTACGAGAAGTGGCTCGAGAAGGACGAACATCGCGGGGCAGGCTCGAAGCCTCACTGGCACATCGATGCGCGCGATACGCCGTTCTACCACATCGGGACCTCATGGGGGCGGTCGGATGGCGGGAGCTGGGCATGGATGATTCTTAGCAGTCGGCGCTGGTGGACCGCGGCGGACGGCGCCCAGCGCATGGTCCGGTACGAGGAGAATTGGTGGTGGCGGACGCAGGACGGCTGGTTCCTGCTCCGAAACGGGGAACCCTGGGGCTGGCGCCATTTCGCCGAGTGGCGCAGGAACGGGCTCATCCATCCGGGGACGGGGACCAAGATATTCTACAGTGAGGACGGCAATCGGATCGTGGTCAGCGTGCCCGGGGAGGGCTCGAGCGTGTTCGACGCACGGACCGGACAATTCATCTGGCGCTTCGCCGATAGCGGGCGGCGCTCCGCTCCATCGGAGGACGAGATCTCGGCCCTGGGAAGCATCGGCCTGGACTAATAGAACTCGAGATTGGTGGTGTTGGGTTGGCGGCGGAGGCCGATCTTCTGGCCCTTGAAGAAAGTGTAGAAGTGGGTCTGCCCGTCGTCGAGATCGGAGTAGTTGATGACATAGCGGTCCATCTCGCCGCTGTCGGAGCGGTGGACCAGGACGATGCCGAAGCGGTCCTTCTCGATCTTCGCGGGATTGCCTGACATGTTGTTGCCGAAGAACACCCGGTAGAGGGTCTTGCCGACCGTCACCGGCGTCCCGCTCACGTAGGTCCTGTACATGAGCTCGCGGATGCGCTTCTCGTAGAGCGGGTCCTCGACCCCGTCCTTGCGGACGATGATGATGTTGTTGACTTTCGCGCGGAAGATGTTGACGTCGAGATGGATGCGAAAGACCGCGTCCTGCCCGACCCTCCACGCGCCCGCCATCCCCATGCCGAGCTGATAGAAGAACGGGGTATCGGCTCCAGGGGGGAGGACCGTGACGTACACCTCGCCCTGATAATCAAAAGCCATCCCCATTATGGTGGGCCCGGAGGCGTCGTTGAACTTGTCCCCATGATAATGCCGTCCTGTGATGCGGGAGACGTCCACGAGCGCGGCGGGAGTCCGAGTCCTGGCGATGGCGTCGAGAGCATCGCTCTGCTCCGGAGCCACGGCTTGAGCGGGGCCGATGTGCGGAGCTTCCAACTGCCCTCCGTCGGGGATGGAGTATATCCCGCCGGTATTGGCCAAGGTGGTCATGGGGCCGAAGAGGAGCCGTCCGGTCTTGGGATCCCGCTGGGCCCACGCCGGGGCCGCAACGATGCCCAGCGCCAGCGCCCAGAAGATCGTCCGTATCCGCATTCTCCAAGTATAGGGTTAGCCCGCAGGAACACAGGGGCACGAGTGCCCATTCCGGCGGCGTCGAAGGACCTAGCTCTTAATGAGCCCATGGACCCTCGGGTGGCGCCACGGCGTCAAAATCTGTAACATCGGCCTGTTAGCATAAATGAGAGTTCCGATCTGATGAGCGCGTCCCGAAGATCCATCCCAGCCCCCTTCGCGGCCCTGGTCCTGGCGCTGATCCTATGGGGGCCTGAAGCGCGGGGGATCGGCATCATCTCGGTGGATGAAGGCGAGCCCGGATACAGCCGGGAAGGCGGGCGCAAGCGGGGGAAGAAGGAAGCGCCTTCCGGCGGGGACATCCAGGTCGGTCCGGCCGTGAACGAGGGCAAACGGCGGCGCAATCGAATGCCGGCCGCCGAACCGGTCGCCGACGACAGCGCGGCCCCGAGCGCGGAAACGACGGAAACCGCCGAAGTCCCGCCGCCCAAGGGCTTGATAGGGAGCCGGGTCCCCGGGATCTTCCCGGTCTATGAGGCGGACAAGCGCTGGATGCTGGTCGAACGGGTGCCGGCCGGCGGGAAACGCATCGTCAAGCAGGACACCCAGTTAGTGGTGATCGGCTCCAAGGGGGCCGCCCAGTTCCATGCGGCGACCTCGACCCAAAGCTATCTGCCCGCCTGCCGCGACGCAAAGCCGGCGAAGACACTGGCGTTCCTGCTCTCCGCCAAATCGCCCAAGAACTTCCAGCAGGTCGGCACCCCCATCATCGCCATCGCCATGAAGCCGGGAGCGTCGTTCGATTCCTCGCGGGCGGTGTTCTACGCCCTGCGCAACGAGGTGAAGGAAGAGGTCTACCAGAAGCTCAGCGGCCCCATCGTCGACTCGGTGGTCGAGGACCTCAAGTCAGGGACCTTCCAGATCAAGCTGGGGGACTCGCTGGGACACGCGTACGCACAGTCGCCGGACCCCAAGAAGATCCAGATGAAGATCGACTTCGGCTCCAAGCTACGCCTCCGCGGTTTCGAAGACGCTTTCGTCCTGATCGAAGGAGTGCAGCTGTCCAAGTCATTCCGCCGCTGTCTACGCCTCTTCGAGGCGGGCCGGCCAGTCGGCTCCTGCGTCGAGATGCCCCATGAGCTGATGTCGGAGACCCGCAGCCTCCAGTTCGTGGCCTACGACCCCAGCGGCAAAGGCACCCCCTTCATCCTGGCCTACACACAGGACCCCCCGCTCTGGGGGCACGAGCGCTGGGGCTTCCAGGTGACCACCAAGGGTCCGAAGCTGTTCCTGAAAGATACCCTCGACCCCCGCTGCCGGGAAAGCTTCTGACCTTTGGGGGCCAGGCCTCCGATTGGGGGTCAGGCCTCCGACTTAGCGGACGTCGAGGGGGGAGAGGAGCTTGGGAAGGTCCAACAGATTGATTCCCAGCCAGGAGGAGACGGCCACGAGACCCACGACGATGGCGGCGGCCCAGAGGGCGGTGTCGCACACATTGAACCAATCGATGGCGGAGTCGCCCGGTTCCAGGAACCTGCGCAGGCGCCAGCTGCCCAGCCAGCCGATGTCGCGGATCTCTACACCGGTGCGGAAGCCGAGGTGATGCGGGGCGGCCCAGCGGATTACGCCGACTCCGGACACGGAGCCTCCATCGGGGAGCTGCAGCTGGAAACGAAGGAATTGACCGCATTGCACGCGGTGGGGGAAATATATCCCTATGCCGCCGAGGCTGACATCGGTGACACTGGCTTCGCCGCACTCGCGAGAGGAATCGAATATCCTGGCGGAGATATCGGATCTTTCGATCCTCGGGTGCCTGCGTCGCTCAGCCCAGCCGCTGTTGCCTTCCATCGTCTTGCTGTAATGATGGGTCCCGGGTCCCATGACGTCATGGGCCTAAAGACCTATTCGCGATATAGGTCCTTTCTGCGGTTTCTCGACGAGGAGTGAAAATCTATCTAGGCCCGTTCGTAGGCGACCCACGCACCGATCGCTACCGCGGCGCAGTAGATGAGCCACGGCACCGCGAACATCACAGCCTGCATGTGGGCGGGATCGGAGGTCATCCAATCCACCGCTACGTAGGCCCCCAGCAGGGTGGCGGAGGCCTGAAGGACGAGGTTGATCAATTCAGGGAGACCGAAATAGTCCGGCTTAAGAGCCCTGAGGAGGCGGCTGCGGTCGAAAATGCCGAGGCCTTCGATCTCAAGGCCGCAGGCGTTGTAGATCCCGTCATCGCGCTCCCAGCGGACCCGGGCACGGGCCTGCAGGACCCGGCCGCCTTCCACGGCCATCTGCAGCCCCAGCGTCTCCCCTACTGAGAAGCGGCGGCTGGTCTCGATGCCGATACCATTCAGGCTCATGTCTATCAAACGGACGGCCTCGGTGGCGGGGCGCTTCTCGGAGTCCAGCATCTCCACTTCGAAGTCCTGCTGGAATCTCAGCGATTTGCGCTTTTCCACGCTAGTGACCGTGGAAATTGGGGAGTCGACAACCGAGGCCGAAATCGGGTTGCGTGCTCTTCGGATCAGGTTCACTAACTTCATGTTCACAGGATAGCAGGGACCCCGGAAATTCAAAGGGTCGGTGGTCCCAAACGAAGAAGCCCTGTGGGCCCAGGCCGATATGGGCCATAAGGCCTAGGCCGACACGCCGCCGGACCTGTTTTAGATTTGCAAATTCTACTGGAAAATACTTAAATACTCAACCATGGCGGGTGAGGGGTATCCGTTCGAGACTCTGATGCGGGAGATCGTCGTCTCCCGCCTGCGCGGCGCGAAGGACGCGCCGGAGCAGGCCGCGAAGATCGCGGTCCAGGCCATCGTCGTCGGGATCAAGGGCACCCAAGCCGCCGGCGCCCAGCAATCCCCCGCGGAATCGGTCAGAAGGATCGCGAAGGGCATCATCGAAGGGATGGTCCTGCTCGACGGAGACGTGGCCTCGACCGTGGTGGAGATCCTACGGCGGACGGCGGACGCGGGTAACCAGGTAAGCCTCGACCCGGCCGATATGATGACCTGGGTGATGGAAGGGATCGCGACCAACGCCAAGATCCTCCAACCCCAGCAGCTGAACAAGATCCATGACGCCATCGACGTCGCGTTCATGGGAGCCGGGCAGATATTCATCAACTTGGCGGAGAAAGCGAAACATGGAGACCTTTAACCTCGCGCAGCTCACCAAGGAGATGGTCGTCCACCAGCTCCGCAACCTCAAGGACCCCGCCCTGGTCGCGGGGGAGGTCATCCGCGGGACGCTCATCGCCCGCCTCAAGGGGCACCGCCTCTCGAACTTCGAGATTCAGGAGGCGGTGGTCGCGGTCTGCCGCGGAGCGGTATCGGGCATGGTGCTCATGGAAGTGCCCTTGCCCCGCGGTCTGGCGGCCGCCTTCATCGCCGCCCGTCAGGCGGGGATGGCTGCCGATATCGAACCCAACTTGGTGGATATCGCCGCCATCAAGGGGCTCTCCGCCGCCCAGCGCTTCGCGAATCCCGAGACACTCCACATGGCGGCGCTCGCTCTCAATCAGGTCCGGCTCGGCGCGAAGGAGCTTTTCGAACGCTACTGCGGATATCGACATACCGACCAATCCCACCCCGCCTACATCCCGCCGAAATAGCCACCCGTGAAGATCGCGATCGCGCAGATCAATACCACGGTCGGTGATTTCCCCGGGAACCTGGAGAAGATCCGTTCTTCCTACGCGCGCGCCGTTTCGCAAGGTGCCGAGCTCGTGGTTTTCCCCGAATTGGCCCTCTGCGGTTACCCGCCGCAGGACCTTCTGGACCGTCCCGAATTCGTGCGCTCGAACCAAGCCGCGCTCCAGGAGCTGCAGCGCAGCGCTCGGAAGGCCGGGATGATCGTCGGCTATGTGGAGGCCAACCCATCGCGCCTGGGCAAGGTGGTTTTCAACGCCGCGGCGCTGCTCCATCGAGGGAAGGTGGCAGCCCGCCGATACAAGACACTGCTCCCGACCTACGACGTGTTCGATGAGGGTCGTTTCTTCGAACCCGCCCCGGACAACAAACCCATCCCATTCTTAGGGAAGTATCTTGGCCTCAGTATCTGCGAAGACGCCTGGAACGACCCTCCCTTCTGGAAGCGGCGCCTCTACCCCGTGGACCCGGTACAGCGGCTGGCCCGCGCCGGGGCGGACCTCCTCGTCAATATAGCCGCCTCGCCTTTCGAGCGCGGCAAGGCCCCCTTGCGCCATCAGCTTATGCGGCGGCACGTCCTGCGCCACCGGATCCCCATGGTCAGCTGCGCCCTGGTCGGGGCGAACGACGAACTGGTGTTCGACGGGAACAGCTTCTGCATGGACGCCTCCGGGCGGCTCCTGCGGCAGGCCCGTTCTTTCGAGGAAGACCTCATCCTGGCGGATCCATTCTCCGGCGTCCCGGAATCGCGGCGGGCTCCCTTGGATGAGGTCGAGGAGATCTACCGGGCCCTGGTCCTAGGCATTCGCGACTACGCGCGCAAATGCGGGTTCCACGAGGCCATCCTCGGGCTCTCCGGCGGAATCGACTCCGCAGTCGTCGCGGTACTCGCGGCCGACGCCCTCGGCGCGGGGAACGTGACGGGGGTGACCATGCCCTCCCGCTATTCCTCGGAGGGAAGCAAGACGGACTCGATCGCCTTGGCGCGGAATCTGGGCATCCGCTTCATCCAGATCCCCATCCACAAGCTGCACGACACGGCGCTGGACTCGCTGCATGAGACCTTCCGCGGCACGGACCCGGGAGTCGCGGGGCAGAACATACAGGCCCGTATGAGGGGCCTGTTGCTCATGGCGCTCTCGAACAAGACGGGCGCCCTCCTGCTGGCGACGGGGAACAAATCCGAGATGTCCGTGGGCTACTGCACCCTCTACGGCGACATGAACGGCGGATTGGCCGTGATCGGTGACGTGCTCAAGACCACGGTTTATGCGCTGGCGCGCTGGATCAACCGAGACGGGGAACGCATCCCGCTGGCCTCCATCGACAAGCCCCCTTCGGCGGAACTCAAGCCGAACCAGAAGGACCAGGACGATCTGCCTCCCTACGATGTCCTCGACGACATTCTTAAGGCGTACGTGGAGGACGGCAAGGATGCGGCTTGGCTGACACGCCGCGGCCATTCCGCCGACCTGGTGAAGCGGATCCTCAACGCCGTGGACACCAATGAATACAAGCGCCGCCAGGCGCCCCCCGTCCTTCGCGTGAGCCCCAAGGCTTTCGGCATCGGAAGACGAATGCCCATGGCCCGCGGCAAGTAATCGGGGGTCAGGCCTCCGATTGGGGGTCAGGCCTCCGGTCGGGGGTCAGGCCTTCGAGTCGCCACTGGCCGGGGGTCAGGCCTTCAAGTCCCCGTTTCCCTATCTTCGAGCGCACCAAGCGCAATACCGGATGGCCGATGGCGGCGCCCATACGCCGGATCTGGCGGTTGCGGCCTTCGGTCAAGGTCATCTCCAGCCAGGTCGTGGGAACGGCCTTCCGGCATCGAATGGGGGGGTCTCGTGGATGAAGATCGGGGTCTGAATCGAGCATTTTGGCCTTACAAGGGCGTGTTTTCCCATCTTTAAGGAGTACCCCCTTACGCAAGCGTTCGAGGGCTTCAGCCGAGGGGACACGCTCCACCTGAACCAGATAGGTCCGCGGATGGCCGTGCCGCGGGTCCGTGAGGGAGTGCTGTAGGGCACCGTCATCGGTCAAAAGCAGGAGCCCTTCGCTATCCGCATCCAGGCGGCCGGCAGGGTAGACGGCGGGGGGGAGGCCAAAATCCGCAAGCGTGCGAGCCTCCCCGCTGGGAGAGAACTGCGTCACTACCCCGTACGGTTTATAGAACGAGATCAGCATTTGGGGGTCAGGCCTCCGATTGGGGGTCAGGCCTCCGAGTCACATCTGGGAGATGTCGGCGATGGATTTGAAGAGAGACAGCATCCGTGACAGGAGACGGAGGCGATTGTCGCGGATGGACTCGTCATCGGCCATGACCAGGACATCATCGAAGAAGCGGTCCACCTGGGGCTTTAGGCCGACCAGGATGCGCAGGCCGGGTTCGTAGAGGCCCTGGGCGACCTTTTCGCGGACCTCGCCCTCAGCGCGGCAGAGGGCGTCGTACAGGTCCTTTTCGGAGGCCTCGGCGAGGAGGCTGGGCTGGACCCCGTCCCCCAGCGAGGACAGGCCCTTGGCCGCGGCTTGGCGCAGGATGTTGGAGGCGCGCTTGAAAGCCTGGGCTAGGGCCGGAAAATCGGCCTCGGCGCGCAGGAGATGGACGGCAGCGAGACGCTGGTAGGTGCGGACCAGGTTCTCGAGCCCGCCCTCCTTCACGGCGCGGAGCTCCTCGATGCGGTAACCCTGCTCCAGGGCCTGGGTCTCGAAGCGCTGCCACAGGAACTCGAGGACCTCCTCGCGCGCCGCGGGGCGGTCGAAGGAGATGGAGGCGCCGGTGGAGGCCACGAGCGCGAGGGCCTGGTCCGCGGCGGCGGGCAGGGAGAGGGGAAGCTGTTTCTCCAGGAGGATGCGGACGATGCCGACCCCCAGGCGCCGGAGCGCGAAGGGGTCCTCGCTCCCGGTAGGCTTGAAGCCGCCGGCGAGCATGGCGCAGACCGTATC
The DNA here is from genome assembly GCA_001799695.1 of Elusimicrobia bacterium GWA2_69_24. Classification (GTDB taxonomy): domain Bacteria; phylum Elusimicrobiota; class Elusimicrobia; order UBA1565; family UBA1565; genus UBA10166. The sequence goes on along the minus strand of MGTY01000027.1, from coordinate 42,698 downwards.
CAGCTTGGCGGACAAGGAGGCGATGCAGCCCTCGGCCGAGGTCGGCAGGGGGGCCTTGGCCGCGGCCGGGAAATAGAATTCCTCCAGACCCAGGGCGACCTTCTCAGGCAGGCCTTCGTGCCGGGCGTACACGCCGCCCATGACGCCCTGAAGCTCGGGGAACTCGCCGACCACGCCGGTGAGGAGGTCGGCGCAGCAGAGCCGGGAGATGCGCTCGACCGCGTCCGCGTCCAGGTCGCGGTCCTGCAGGAGCTGGCCGACGATCCAGCGCGAGAGCTCCGCGCCGCGGACGGTCTTGTCGCCCATGGTGCCGAGGCCCTTCTGGAAGGAGACTCGGGCGAGGCCCTCGGCCTTGACGGCCAGCGGGGTCTCCCGGTCCCGGTCGAAGAAAAAGCGGGCGTCGCTGAGGCGGGCGGTGAGGACGCGCTCGAAGCCGACCTGGACCTCCTTCTGCCCCTCCGATATCCCGTCGCGCACGCCGACGAAGTCCGCCGCGAGCCCGCCCCGGGCGTTGAGCACGGGGAAGAACATGAGCTGGCGCTTGAGGACCTTCATGAGCAGGGCCTGGGGCAGTTCGAGGAAGCGCTGGTCGAAATGACCGACCACGGCGACCGGATGCTCGGTCAGGCAGAGGACGGTATGGAGGAGTTCCGGATCCAGATCGATGCGCCCGCCCGTATCCTTGGCCGCCGCGCCCAAGGTCTCGAGGAGGGCTTCGCGGCGCTCGGCCACGTCCACGAGGATGGATTCGTTGCGCAGGGTATCCACATACTTCCCGGGGGAGGCCAGCTTCACCGGTTTGCCGCCCAGCGCGGCGAGGCCGCGGGTCTTGCCGCCGGAGCGCACATCCGCGACCTGGAACCCGACGACGCGGGCGCCGTAGAGGGCGACGAGGGTGCGGATGGGACGGGCGAAGCGGAAGCGGGTCTCTTCCCAGACCAGGCTCTTGGGGAACTCCAGGGCGGAGAGCAGGGCGGGGAAGACCTTGGCCAGGATCTCGGCCGCGGGCTCGCCGGGCAGGGTCTTCTGGGCGGCGAGGAACTCGCCCTTCGGGAGCGTCACCGTGGTCAGGGCCTCCGGCGACACTCCCTGCGACCTGGCGAAGCCCGCGGCCTGGGGAGTGAAGTTCCCGGCCGCGTCCTTGAGGAGTCGGGCCGGAGGTCCCGTGACCTCGCGGGTCTCGGGCTCGGAGGCCTCGGGCAGGCCGGTCAACAGGAGGGCCTGGCGCATGGGGGTCCCGAAGGAGCGGATGCCCGCGCAGGGCAGGCGATGCTCCTTGAGGAACTCGGCGGCCTTGGTCTCGAGCTGACGGAGCATGGGCGCGAGGAAGCGCGCGGGCAGGGACTCGGTGCCGATCTCCAGGAGGGCGTCCTTCATGACACTTTCTCCGGAACCGGAGTCCCCGCGGGGTCGGCGGGCTTGGCGTCGACGCCTAGATAGGCGTGGACCGTCTTCTTGGCCAGGCCGCGTACCCGGGCGATGTACTGGGCGCGCTCAGTCACGGAGATGGCCCCGCGCGCGTCGAGCAGATTGAACAGGTGCGAGCACTTGAGCACCATGTCGTAGGCGGCCAGCGGCATCCCTTCGGAAGCGATGCGGAGGCCTTCGCGCTCGTACTCGTCGAAGTGCCGGGACAGCAGCTTGGCGTCGGAGGACTCGAAGTGGTAGCGGGAGAACTGCCGCTCGCCCTCTTTGAACACATCGCCGTAGGTGACCCGGTCGTTGTAGGCGAGCTCGTAGACGTTGTCCTTGCGCTGGCTGTACATGGCGAGGCGCTCGAGGCCGTACGTGATCTCGACCGAGATGGGCTCGAGCTGGACGCCCGCCATCTGCTGGAAGTAGGTGAATTGGGTGACCTCCATCCCGTCGAGCCACACCTCCCAGCCAACGCCGGAGGCGCCGAGGGTGGGGGATTCCCAGTCATCCTCGATCCAGCGCACGTCGTGCTTGCGGGGGTCGAGGCCGATGGCCTTCAGGGAACGCAGATAGAGCTGCTGGACGTCGGCGGGAGCGGGTTTCAGCACGACCTGGTACTGGAAGTACTTGGCCAGCCGGTTGGGGTTGTCGCCGTAGCGTCCGTCCGACGGGCGGCGCGAGGGCTCGACGTAGGCGACCCGCATCGGGGTCCTGGTCAGCACGCCGAAGAAGGTCGCCGGGTTGAAGGTGCCGGCGCCCTTCTCCAGGTCGTAGGGCTGGGCGATGAGGCAGCCCTCGCGGGCCCAGTAGGCCTGGAGGCTCATCATGATCTCTTGCAAAGTCATCGTTTTTTCACTCCTTGAACGAGCGCCGGAAAGCGTAGGGGCTTCTCCGCGACGCGCTCGACCGTCCCTTCGATGATGGTGCGCAGGCGGCTCTCCCGTTCCGGGTCCGGCGGCAGGGCGGCGAGTTCCGACCAAGCGCCGCCGTGCAGGAGCTCCCAGAGGGTCCGGTTCTCGGCCGAGACGCGGCGGGCGCGCAGGCCGTAGCCCGCGCTCTCGAAAAGGCGCAGGGCGAAGGCCGAGACCAGCCACGCGTAGCCGGCCTGGCGCCGCTCGCCGTCAGCGCCCGGATCCGATGCCACCCTCTCGATGGCGTCGAGCGCCTCGCAGGCGAGCGCGAGCTTGTCGGGGGCGGGCCGCCAGGAAGGGGTGAGCCGGTGCAGGAGCTCGCAGACCCCCAGGCCCCGCACCGTGGCGTCGAGGTCGGTCCGGATGCCGGGGTACACCGTGGACAGCGCGCCCCCGGCGGCCACGCAGAACTCGGCGCCGTCGCGCACGTAGAAGCGGAACTCGGCCCGGACCATGGGCTCGGAGAACGCCCGCAGTTTGGCGGCCGGGCGCTCCACGCCGATGAAGCGCACGGGGACCTTGCCGTACTCGTCGGTGAAGACCACGGCCAGGCGGTCGGACTCCCGGTGGGGGGAGACGGTGAGGGTCAGCCCCGAGACGGTCGCGAGGACCCCCTTCATCGGGACGCTCCGACAAGCCCGGCCTGCGCGAGTCCCCGGATCCGCTCCCGTGCCGCGCGCGGGAAGGTCCTTAAGAGCCGCCGCTCCGCCGCGGGCAAGGATTCTAGGACGGGGCCGAGCGCCCCCGGCTCCAGGCCGCAGTAGAGGAAATAGCTCTCCCCCGGGGGCAGGAGACGGCAGAGGCCCTCGGCGCGCCGGGGGGACAGGAGCCGGAACAGGGTGAGGCGGCCCATCGGGGTATAGGACATCCAGGCCCGGGCCAGGACGCGGAGCGGACAGACGGAGAGCAGCCTGCGAAGGGGGCCGACGGTGGACATCTGGACTCCGGGGACGGCGGCGCTACGGCCGCCGTCGCCGCCGACAAGCACTAAACCCGGGATTCCTCGGGAGAGATCATCCCCGCCTCGATCCCCTTGACCACGGCCTCGGTGCGGTTGCTCACGCCGAGCTTCTGGAAGATGCTGTTGAGGTGGTTCTTGATCGTCTTCACGCTGCACTCGAGGGTGGCCGAGATCTCCTTGTTGGCCATGCCCTTCCCGAGGGCGGAGAGGACCTTGACCTCCGTCTTGGTGAGCGCGGTGAGGGAGGCGTCGGCGCCGCCCTTGGTGCGCAGGCCGGAGAGGAGCTTGCCCATCACGGACTGGGGGATCATCATCCCCTCGGAGGCGAAGGTCTTGAGGGCCCGGACCAGCTCGGCGGCCGGCAGCATCTTGGAGAGGTAGCCGTTGGCTCCGGCCTGGATGGCCTCGAGCACGTGGGCCTCGTCCTCGAAAGCGGAGAGGATGAGGATGTTGGTGGCCGGCAGCTCCTGCCGGAGTTGGCGGGTGGCGGAGATCCCGTCGAGGTGAGGGAGCTTGATGTCCATCAGGATGACGTCGGGCTTCAGCTTCTTGGCCATCCGGAGGACTTCCTGCCCGTCCACGGCCTCGCCGACGACCGCGATCTCCTTCTCGGCCTCCAGGAGGTCCTTGATCCCTTCACGGAACAGGGTCTGGTCTTCCGCGATGAGAACGGAAATGGTCTTCCCCTTGGCCGCCGCCGTCTTACCGCCCACTTTTCCACCCATCGCAAGCCTCCCTTAGCAAGGTCGCGCTATTGTAGCAAAATCATTCACGCGATATTTCAATAGGAAAAAGAGTCTTCTCCATCTCCTGGGGGACCTCCAGCTTCAGCACCCCGGGAGCATGGCGGACGACCAGCATCCCTCCCAGGAGGGCCGGGTCCCCCTGCAGGGCCAGGTAGTAGCGCCCGGGCAGGAGGCTATCGAAAGAGAAGCGGCCGTCCTCGTCGGGGCGGGCCGCGGCGGTCAGGGCATCGTAGGCGCCGATGACCGTCATGGTGGAAGGGACGGCGAAGAGCCCGATGCGGACATCCGGGGCGGGGCGGCCGCCGACCAGGACGCTGCCCGAGATCCGGCCGTCGTGGGCCTCCTGTATGGGCTCGATGTGGATGTCGGCCTCGAAGAGCGGCCACAGGCCGCGGATGCGTTCGAGCCAGGCGTTGGACATCTCCAGGTCCCCGAAGCGCGCGTACGACGTGGAGAAGCCCTCGTACATGCCCTGGGCCACCGGCACGGTGCGGAAGGAGGCGCGGGTCGCGGCCCGGCCCATCTCGTCGAGCCGCTGGAAGTTCTCCGCGGTCGCGGGGGCGACGGTCATGAGTTCCAGGAACCCCTTGAAGTCCGGCGGGAATGCCCGGCCCCGGGAGAGCATGGACGCGGCGTAGGCCTCGTCCAGGTCCCAGTTGAGCGCCCAGCCCCGGCGCAGGGCGTCGAGCGCCTCGGAGAGGAACACCGTGCGCAGACCGCGGGCGTCGAGGTAGGCGCGGATCTTGCGCAGGCTCCCAGGGGAAGCGTCCACCCCCGCCGCGGCCAGCGCCGTTTCCCGGTACGCTACGGAAGGCGCGCCCTCCCCGTCGGAGAGGATGAGTATCCCCCGGCGGGGAGCCTCCGCCCCGATGGGGACGCCGGCGGCCGCGGCCAGGGACTTCGGGCCGAGGTCCCAGACGGCGCGGAAATATTCCCCGGCCGCGGGCACGGCGGCGGCCCAGAGCGCGACCGCGGCGCAGCCGAGCGCCAGGCGGCGGAGCGGGCCCAGCCCCAGCGGGACGAGGACCAGGGCGGTCATGACGGCGATAGTGACTACGAACGCCGCGGGCAGGGCCAGCAGGCCCAGCCCGCCCAGGTTCCGCCAGCCGAGGCGCATGAGGGCATCGCAGAGGAACAAGGAGCCGTTGAGGAAGTAGCCGGCCAGACCGCCGCCCGCTCCGACGAGCGCGCCGGCGAGCGCGCGGCGCAGGGACGGCGCCCAGGGCGCCTCCCCGGGCGCGCTCATGAAGAAGGCCAGGGCGCCCAGACCGGCGAGCGCGGCGACGTGGCGCAGGGCCGCGGCCCCCGTGGCGTGCACGGGCCAGAAGTCGATGCCGAAGACCCGGACGGGCCAGAGGGGCCACAGGAGCCCGCCCACGAAGAGGGCGCAGGCGGCGAAGCCCACGGCTCGGCGCAGGCGCTCCGCGCGCGGCGCCCCGGTGATATCGGACAGGCGGGGGTCCAGGGCCAGGGCGAAGGCCAGGCAGAGCCCGAGCGCGGCGGCCCCGCCCAGGACCAGGAAGAAGAGGGGGACCCGGACCGAGGCCCCGAAGGCGAGCAGCGTCATCCGGCGCTCATTGGCCCAGCATGTCGACGACCTTCCCGGTGAGAGCGTCGATGCGGAAGCGCGACCGGCCGAGGGTGAGCTCCCAGAGCATCCGGATCTTGAACATCGCCGATTTATCGAAAGGGGTGACCCGGTAGTGGCGCAGGAGCAGGGTGCCCGTGCGCTTGTAGCTTCGGCCCAGCCCCTCGTTCATGACGTCGCCGTACTTGGTGAGCACGGAATCGATGACCCGGTCCGAATCGATGAAGCGGCCCGTGATGGGCTCGTGCATGTCCATGTCCACCGGCACGTAGCGCGACGGACCCGGACCCACGTAGCCGTTGCAGGCGTACACGGTCTCGTAGTCCCGGATCCGGGGGGAGTAGAAATAGAACAGCCAGCCGTCGCCGGGGCCGGTGCAGGGGGAGCCGCCCCAGGCGTCCACGAAGCCCTCGATGGCCATGAGGCTGGACTGCGGCAGCTTCTCCTGGGCGTAGCGCAGGACGCGTTCCAGGTCCTGCTTCGCCGTGAAGACGCCGTCCCTCTTCGGGCGCAGGTTCAGCGCCTTGGAGACCTGGGCCGTGGAGCTCGACAGCTCGGTCTCGTCGAGCGAGACGCCGAAGCGCTCGGGCTTGAACACCTCGTCGTTGACCGCGTCGATGAGGTGCGTCTTGGCCCCGACCACCACGGTCCAGACCGGAGGGTGGGCCTCGAAGCGCGGGTCCGAGAGGCGGTAGAGGGTAAGGAGGAACGGGGTCTTGCCGCCGCCGTACTCGCGGGGGTCGAGCGAGATCCCGTTCTTCTTCAGAACGCCCATCACCCCGTCGGAGTCGAGGAATTTTCCGGAGACCGACCACTTGAGCGCGCCGGCGTCCTTGGAGACGAACTCCTTGAGGGGCCCTCCGATCTCCCCCTGGCACTCCGCCATCATGACGAAGTCGGTGGCCTTGGGCGAGAAGAAGGTGTAGAGCCAGCCTTTCTGGAAAGGCTCCTTGGGGTCGCAGAGCACCGTCCCGTCGGTCTGGGTCCGCGCGCTGATGGAGATGAGCAGGGCGTCGCGATGCTTCGTGCGCGCCTTCATCCAGACTTCGCGCAGATGGGTCCCCGCGGTGTCCGGGACCGTCGGGACGGCGGGGGACTCCACGGAAGCGCCCGGGACGAGCGGGCCGTCGTAGCCGGGATCGGCGCCCCGGGCGGGGGACGCCCAGAGGACGAGGGCCGCAGAGCCGAGGAAGAGAGCCTTACCCATGGATGTTCATGACCGCCATGCAGGCGATTATATCGTATTTTCCGATGCGGCGCATCCGCGGCATCGTTGACACATCTTTCATTAAAGGGCATAATTTTCGCCTTATGTTACCGACATATAGACCCAACAAACGCAGACGAGCGAAGAAAACCGGATTTCGTGCCCGCATGAGCACCCCCGGCGGTCGGAAGACGCTGTCGCGCCGCCGCCAGAAGGGGCGCCACAAACTCATCCCCTAGTTGAAAGAGACCCGCACGGCAGGATTCGGCCGCCGCGTGCGGCTGAGCGGCTCCGAGATGCAGCGCGTGTTCACGGAGGGGAAGAAGGTCGTCGGGCGGGACGTGATCGTCTGGCATGCGCGCCGTCCGGTTTCCAGCGGGACGGCGGCGTCGGGCGCGCGTTTCGCAGTGTCCATCAGCCGGAAGGCCGGCGGGGCCGTGCGCAGGAACCGGCTCAAGCGGCTCCTGCGGGAGGCTTTCCGGTTGAACCAGCGGCGGTTCGCGGCGGACGCGGATATGATCGCCTATCCGAGACCGGGCTGTGCCTGGCTCCGGATGCAGGATGCGGAAGCGGCCCTGCTGTCGGCGTGCGGGCGCGCGGGATTGATGAATGCGCAGACTCCTGGCTGATTCGTTCTCCCTGCTGAGGGCCGTCCGCTCGACGCTGCTGCCGGCGAGCTGCCGGTTCACGCCCAGCTGTTCCCGCTACGCGGAGGAAGCCCTCGCCGCCCACGGACCCCTCGCCGCCGCGCCCCTCGTCGCGCGGCGCCTGCTCAAGTGCCACCCATTCCACCCAGGAGGCTACGACCCGGTCCCGCCCCCGAGCGGCGACTAGCGGCGACCCAACCATGGACAAGAACCTCATCCTCGCGATCGCCCTTTCGATGGCGGTCTATTTCGGCTGGTATAAGATGATGGAGCGCTATTATCCCCAGCCCGCCAAACCCGCCGCGTCGGCCGCGGCCGCCCCGGCGAAGACCGACGGACTGCGCCCCCCGGCCTCCGGGGAGCTGCGCGGCGAGCCCACCCCGCCCAAGGAGACTTCCCTCGGCCCGGCCGCGCCCATGGACGCTCCCCGCGCGGGCGGCCTGGACGGGTCCCTGGCCTTCCGCGTGGACGATCTCGAGATGCGCTTCCAGCCCCTGGGAGCCTCCATCGTGAGCTACCGCTATCCCGGTCCGCTCGGCGCGGTCGAACTGGTCGACACCCCCTACCCCGGTTTCTTCGCCACCTGGCCCGAGCTGCGCTTCCGGCAGATCGACGAGGCCGGGAACTGGCCCACCTTCGAAGCCGCGCATCCCTCCGGGATCCTCATCCGCAAGGAGTTCCTGCTGCGCGAGGCGGGGAACCTCAACACCCTCCGCCTGACTTTCAAGAACCCCGGAAGCCAGGAGGCCATGCTGCCGCCCTGGAACCTGGATGTGGGCCCCGGCATCGGGACCGTCCCCAGCGAGCGCAAGGAGAACCCGACCCTCTGGTCGGCGGCCGCGCTCCTGCCGGCTCCGGTCGGGAAGAAGGTCGACGTTTTCAAGGACCTCAAGGCGAGCCAGGAGCCGGGGCGCTCCACGGACGCCTGGCGCTGGCTCGGGGTGCACAACCGCTATTTCCTGGCGGCCATGTTCCCGCCCACGGAGCGGTTCGAGGGCTACGCGCACGGCGGCAAGGCGGTGACCCTGGACGTCCCCTCCTGGACAGGAGGGACGAAGAAGGAGGAAGTGCTGCAGCCCTGGATCTCCGCGTCGGCCAAGCCGCTCACCCTGCCCGCGGGCGGGAGCGTCACCGTCGAGATCCCCTTCTACTTCGGGCCCAAGGGCTACATCCGCCTCAGCGAGATCGGACACGGCCTGGAGCGCTCGGTCAGCTTCGGCTGGTTCCACCGGGTCGGACGCTTCACCATCCAGGTCCTGCACAAGTTCCACGGCTGGACCGGGAACTGGGGCTGGGCGATCATCATGCTGACGATCTGTCTCCAGGTCATCCTGTTCCCGGTGACCTACAAGCAGATGAAGTCCATGGCCATCATGAAGAAGATCCAGCCCGAGATCGTCAAGATCCAGCAGAAATATCAGAAGGACCCCAAGCGCCTCCAGGTCGAGATGATGGAGGTGTACAAGAAGCACGGAGCCAACCCCCTGAGCGGCTGTCTGCCCATCCTGGTGCAGATGCCGATCTTCATCGCGCTCTTCAACATGCTGCGGGGAGCCTGGGAGCTGCACGGGGCGCCCTGGATCTTCTGGGTGCAGGACCTCTCGGCGCACGACCGGTTCTACATCCTGCCCATCATCATGGGGGCGGTGATGTTCTTCCAGAGCAAGATGAACCCGGTGCAGAGCGCGGACCCCATGCAGGCCAAGATGATGACCTACATGCCCGTCATCTTCACGGTGATGTTCCTCAATTTCCCGGCGGGCCTGGTGCTCTACTGGCTCACCAACAGCGTCCTGAGCCTGATCCAGCAGACCGCCGTCCGCAAGCATCTGGAGAAATAGCCTTGACCCTAGGGGGAGGATCCATGAAAGAGATCGAGATCGAAGGAAAGACCGTCACCATCGCCGTGGAAGCCGGCCTCGAGAAGCTCGGAATGGCGCGCAGCGAAGTGGAAGTGGTCGTGATCGACGAAGGCTCCGCCGGGTTCCTGGGCATCGGGATGAAGCCCGCGAAGGTCCGCATCCGGCCCAAGCACTGGTCCGCCGACGGGACGGCCGCGGCCCCGGCCCCGGCGACCCCGCCGCCGCAGCGCGAAGAGCGCCGGCGCCCGCGCCCCGCCTCCGAGCGCCCGCCGCGCCGGGAGTCCCGCCCTTCGTCGGGCGACGCCCACAGCCGGCCGCCGCGCTCCGCGGCGCCGGAACGCCGCGGCCGCGCCCCGGAACCCCGCCCCCAGCGCGCTCCGGCGCCCGAGCCGCGGCCCTCTTCGGGAGAGGCGCACGACCGCCTTCCGAGGACCGCGAGTCCCGAGTCGCGGCCCGCCCCGGCGCCGCGCAAGGAGCTCCGCGAGATCGAGCTGACCGACGCGGAGCGGGCCAACGCCTGCGCCGTGACCGAAACCGTGCTCAAGGAGATCTTCCAGCTCGCCGGCCTGGCCCAATCCCGCATCAAGACCAGCTGGGACCCCCGGCAGAGCCGGGTGCTGGCGGAGGTGGAGACGGAGGACGCCGGGCTCCTCATCGGAAAGGGCGGCAAGACGCTCGAGTCCCTCCAGTTCCTCACGACCGTGATCGTGGGCCGCAAGACCGGCAAGCCCACCGCCATCCAAGTCGAGACCGAGAACTATTGGAAACGTATCGAGGAGAAGCTCCTCTCGGAGGCGGAGCGCGCGGCCGAGGAAGTGAAGCGGACCGGCGCGCCTTTCCGCTTCGAGCCCATGGAACCAGCGCTCCGCCGCCTCATCCACCGGCGTCTCGCCGGCAATCCCGACGTCGAGACCGCCTCAGAGGGGGAGGGACCTTGGCGGAAAGTCGTCCTGAAGCCGCGTTCGGGCGGATAGGACGCCGCTCCGAGCTTATTGCGGCCGCGGCCACGCCCCCGGGGCGCGGCGCCATCGGCATCGTCCGGCTGAGCGGTCCGGGCGCCCTGGAAGCGGCCCGGAGCTTCCTGCGCCTCCCCGCCGCCGTGGGTCCGCGCTCGGCGACGCTGGCCTGGGCGTGCGACGGGGACGCCCGTCTCGACCAGCTGCTCCTGACCTGGTTCCCGCAAGGGGGATCCTTCACGGGGGAGGAATCGGTCGAACTGTCCTGCCACGGCTCCCCCTACGTCCTGGAGCGGCTCCTGGAGCTCTCCGTCCGGGCCGGAGCGCGGCTGGCGCGGCCCGGCGAATTCACCCAGCGCGCCTTCCTGAACGGCCGGCTGGACCTGGCCCAGGCCGAGGCCGTCTGCGACCTCATCGCGGCCCGTACGCGCCTGGCCCACCGGGCCGCGGTGTCCCGCCTGGAGGGCGGGCTCTCGCGCCGCGTGGGGGAACTGCGCGGGGAACTGACGGGGCTCCTGGCCCTGGTGGAAGCCGGGCTCGACCATCCCGACGAGGACGTCCCGCTCTTGGACGATGAACACGCCGCGTCCCGGCTGCGCTCCCTGCTGTCGGCGATCGCGGGGCTGCGCCGGAGCCTCCAGCGCGGACGCCTGTCCCGGGCCGGGGCGCGCATCGCCATCGTCGGCCGGCCCAACGCCGGGAAATCAAGCCTCCTCAACGCCCTGCTCGGAACGCAGCGCGCCATCGTGGCGGAGACCCCCGGGACCACACGCGACACGATAGAGGAGTCGGCTGACCTCGGCGGACTGGAGACGGTCTTGGTGGACACGGCGGGCCTGCGGGCCCTTTCCGGCGAGCCGGCCGATCCGGTCGAAGCCCTGGGGATGGAGCGGACCCGCGCGGCGCTGCGCGGCGCGGACCTGGTCCTGGCGGTGCTCGACCGCTCCCTGCCCCCCGCGGGTCACCGGACCTTCCTGGCGGAGCTCGCGGCGGAGGGGGAGGCGCCCCGCATCCTCGTGCTCAACAAATCCGACCTCCCGGCCGGCAGCGGACCGGGGGATTTCGCAGGGGCGTCCTCGATCTCGGCGAAGACCGGGGACGGCCTGGCGGGCCTGGCCCGGCGCATCCAGGAGACCCTGGACGCCGACCCCGCCGCGCCGGGTGCGGAGACCTTTCCCGTGGCCCTGCGCCACGACGGCGCCCTGGCCCGGGCCGCGACCGAACTGGAGAACGCCCTCCGCCTGGAGGGCACCCCCGGGGAGCTGCGGGCCTTCCACCTGCGCGCCGCGCTGGACGCCCTCGACGACGTCACGGGGCGGACCACGACCGAGGACGTGCTGCGCGAGATCTTCTCCCGCTTCTGCGTGGGCAAATGATCAGGGTGCTGCTGCGCCGTCCCTGCGCCGTGCTGGGGCTGCTCTTCCTCATCAATCTGGTCAACTACATCGACCGCCAGGTGCTCTTCGCCCTGCTCCCGCTCATCAAATCGGAGTTCTCCCTGAGCGACACCCGCCTGGGCGCCCTGGCCTCGGCCTTCATGCTGGTCTACATGTGCGCGGCGCCCGTCGTGGGCTGGTTCGCGGACCGGGGCTCGCGCAAGGACTTCATCGCGGCCGGCATCGGCCTCTGGAGCCTGGCGACTTTCTTCTCGGGGTTCTGCCGCGGCTACTGGTCTCTCTTCGCGGCCCGGGCCGCGGTCGGCGTGGGGGAATCGGGCTATGGGGCGGTCTCGCCCTCCTTCGTCGCCGAGCATTTTCCGCCCGCCGCGCGCGGCCGGGTCCTGGCCTTCTTCTCCATGGCGATCCCGGTCGGCAGCGCGCTGGGTTTCGCGCTGGGCGGGTGGATCGGGTACCATCACGGCTGGCGGGCGGCGTTCATGGTGGTGGGATTCCCCGGCTTCATCCTGGCCGCGCTGGCGTATTTCCTCGGCGACCCACGGGACGCCAATGAGGAACGATCGGCCGTCCTTTCCGGCGGGAGGGAAACGGACCGCGCCTTCAAGGACGGCGCCCTCTTGGGCGCTGTCGCGGCCCGCCCGGCGGCTCCGGGTCTCAAGGATTATCTGGCCCTGTACCGCATCCGGAGCTACGTGGCGTGCACGCTGGCCATGGCGGCTATGACCTTCTCGCTGGGAGGGCTGGCGGTCTGGATGCCGACCTTTTTCAACCGCTTCTGGGGCCTCGACGTGGCGCAGGGGGGGCTGCTCTTCGGCGGGCTCACGGTGGGGGCCGGGCTTACGGGCTCTTTACTCGGCGGCTGGCTGGGAGACCGGCTGCTGCGGACGACGCCCAAGGCCTACTTCCTCGTGTCCGGGGCGGGGCTCCTGGCCGCGCTCCCGCTGGGCGTGCTGGCGGTGCTCTCGCCCTCCTATCCCCTCTGCCTCGCCTCCCTGTTCGCCGCCGAGCTGTTCGCCTTTCTCAACATGGGCCCCCTCAACGGGGTCATCGTCGGGGTGACTTCCGCCTCGGTGCGCTCCATGGCGTTCGCGGCCAACATCTTCGTCATCCACGCGCTGGGCGACAGCCTGAGCCCGACCTTGATCGGCCTGGCCTCGGACCGGTTCGGACTCAAGACGGCGCTGCTGGGCGCCATGCTCGCCATGGGCGCCGCGGGGCTCTTCTGTTTCTGGGGAGCCTCCTCGGTCGCGGATGACACCCGGGAGGCCCTGCATGCCTAGTGGGGAGCGTCCAACGCTTCTTTACATTGCCGGCTTCGTCGTCCCGGCGAAAGCCGGGACCCAGGTTAAGGACCCCGGCTTCCGCCGGGGTGACGACTCACGGACGGGCATTATGACACAGCCTCTCGCGCCGGATGACGAAAGCAAGGGGACTTGTGACGCATAACGCGAGGATCGTGAAGAAGGTCTCGATGCGGGGCGCCTGGGAGCTGGCCCGGGACTTCCTCCTGCGTCCGCGCCTGGCCCTGGACCGCATGCTCGCCGCGCCCGACGCGCTGCTGCGCGAGGCCCTGTGGGTCTACGCGGCCTACCTGGTCACGGCGGTGCTCTTCTACGCGCTGAAGCCCGCGGGGTTCCCGCCGCCGCCCCCCGATTCCCCCGAGGTCGCCGTGGCAGGGGGACTGCTCTTCTGGGCCAAGGTCCACGCCTGGGCGCCGCTCTTGACGCTGATCTGGATCGCGATGACGGGCTGGTTCGGGACCATGCTCCAGGGGGGGAGACTGGCGCTGCGCCTGGGCGCGTCGGTGCTGTGCGGCGCCATCCCGCTCCTGCTCATCCTCGTCTACACCAACACCGGGATGCCGCGCTGGGCGTTCGGCCTGGCCTGGGCCGGCCTCGCGGCCGGCATGGTCCCCGGCTTCCGGCGGGTCTCCCGCGGGACCTGGCTGGGCCTCGCCTCCGTCCTGCTCGCCGTGAACGCGGCCTCCCTGGCCCTGCTGCCCCTGTTCGCGGCCGCCGTCCTGTCGCGCTCCGCGGTCTTCTACCACTCCATCGAGATCGTCATGCTGTTCTGGACCCTGGGCCTGGCCGCCTACGGGACCAGCCGCGTGATGGGACTGCAGGCCGCCCGGGCCTTCTGCGCGGTCTTCCTCTCGGTCGCCTGCCAGCTCCTGTTCGTCTTCTCCATGCGCCTCCTGGGCCTGCTGCCCAAGGAGATCCTCAAGGCCCTCCTCGCCGCATGAGCCCCACGACCGCGGAGGACTTCGACGTCATCGTGGTCGGCGCCGGGCACGCCGGCTGCGAGGCCGCGCTCGCAGGCGCGCGCCTGGGGCTCAAGACCCTGCTCCTCACCCAGAACCTGGACACGGTCGCCGCGATGTCGTGCAACCCCGCCGTCGGGGGCGTGGCCAAGGGGCAGATCGTGCGCGAGCTGGACGCTTTGGGGGGGCAGATGGCGGTCAACACCGACCGCTCCGGGATCCATTTCCAGACCCTGAATCTAGGCAAAGGCCCCGCCGTGCGCTCCCCCCGCGTGCAGTGCGACAAGAGGGCGTTCCAGCTGGCGATGAAGACCGCCCTGGAAGGGCAGTCGGGGCTCCACCTGAAGCAGGCCGAGGCCGCGGCGGTGTGGACCTCCGACGGGCGCGTCCGGGGCGTCCTGACCCGCCGGGGCGTCCGCTACTGCGCCCGCGCGGTCGTCCTTACCACGGGGACCTTCCTGCGCGGGATCGCGCACATCGGCCTGCAGTCCTTCCCCGCCGGACGCGCGGGCGACCCGCCGGCGGACGGGCTGTCCCCGTCATTGCAGGCGCTGGGCTTCACCCTGGCGCGCTTTAAGACCGGGACCCCCATGCGCCTGCACGCGCGCTCGCTCGATCTCTCGCGCTGCGAACTCCAGGCGCCCCCGGCGGACCCGAAACCCATGTCCCACCGTACGGTCCGGGTGGAGAACCGCCAACTGCCCTGCTGGATCACCTACACCAGCTCCGAGACGCACCGCATCATCCGCGAGAACCTGGACCGCTCGCCTCTGTATTCCGGGCGCATCCAGGCCCTGGGGCCGCGCTACTGCCCCTCCATCGAGGATAAGGTGGTGAAGTTCCCGGACAAGCCCCGTCACCAGCTCTTCCTCGAACCGGAAGGGCTCGACACGCAGGAGGTCTACGTCAACGGCCTGTCCACCTCCCTGCCCGAGGACGTGCAGGAGGCTTTCGCGCGCACCGTGCCCGGGCTCGAGAAGGCCGAGCTCATGCGCCCGGGCTACGCCATCGAATACGACTTCTGCCCGCCGACCCAGCTGCGGACCACGCTCGAGACCAAGGCGGTCCCCGGGCTCTATATGGCGGGACAGCTCAACGGGACGACGGGCTACGAGGAAGCCGCGGCGCAGGGGTTCCTGGCGGGGGTAAACGCCGCCGCGGGGATCCGGGGACGCGAGCCCCTGGTCCTGCGCCGCGACGAGGCCTACATCGGCGTCCTCATCGACGACCTGGT
This sequence comes from Elusimicrobia bacterium GWA2_69_24, assembly GCA_001799695.1. GTDB lineage: Bacteria > Elusimicrobiota > Elusimicrobia > UBA1565 > UBA1565 > UBA10166. Next base: position 27,513 of record MGTY01000027.1, on the reverse strand, counting down.
GACCAAGGGCGTGGACGAGCCCTACCGGATGTTCACGGCCCGGGCGGAGCACCGTCTGCATCTGCGCTCCGACAACGCGGACCTGAGGCTGATGGACCGGGGCCGGGCCCTGGGGCTGATCGGCGACGGCCTGTACGCCGCCTTCGGCCGCTACCGGGACGCCGTGGCGGAACTGCGGGCGGGCGGGCGGCCCCCCGCCGGCGAGCTCTCCCCCTGGTCGCGGGCCCTGGCGGAGGAGGAGATCGCCATCGAGCGCGGCTACGCGGGCTACATCGCGAGCTCCCGGAAATGGCTCGCCGCCATGAGCACCCTGGAAGCCACGCTCATCCCGGAGGCCATCGCCTACGAAGCGATACCGCTTCAGACGGAGACCCGCCAGAAGCTCTCCCGCATACGCCCGGGGAACCTGGCCCAGGCCTCCCGCGTCCCCGGAGTCACTCCGGCGGACCTCCAGATACTCTCCGTCTGGGTCAAGAGGATCGAGGCGGCGCGATGATCCCCGCGGCGGCGCGCGCCGAGGCGGAGGAAACGCTGGCGCGCTGGGGAACCCCGTTGGGGGAGGAAGGCTGGGCCCGGCTCGACTTGTATCTGCGAGATGTGCTGGAATACGGGCGGAAGACGAATCTGACGGCCGCGCTGGACACGGGGGAACTCCTGCGCCGGCACGCGCTGGACGCCCTGGCGGCGCTGGGTCCGCTGAGGCGGAGATTGGGGGACGCTCCCCGGCTGCTGGACCTGGGCTGCGGAGCGGGATTCGTGGGGATCTGCCTCCAGATCGCCTGGCCGCAGGCCCGGGTGACCCTGGTCGAATCGGTCTACCGCAAGGTCTGCTTCCTGCACTGGACGCGGGCCCATCTGAAGCTGGCGAACCTGCAGGTCGTGCACGGACGTTCGGCGGGCGGTATGGTTCACCGGCTCGGCGCCGGAGGAGGGCGCCAGGCCTCGGCGACGGATGCGCCGGCCGACGGCGCGGACGCGGTGCTCGCCCGGGCCCTGGCCAAGTTCCCGGAGGCGGCGGCGCTGGCGGCCCCGCTGGCCCGGCGGGGGGGGACGGTGGCGCTGCATCAGAGCCGGCCGCCGGACCCGGAAGACCCTCCCACGAGGGAGGCGCTGCAGGCCGCGGGACTGGCGCTGGAGGAAGGCTTCGCCTACACCCTTCCCGGCGAGACGGTCGCACGGCATGTCGTGTTATTAAGGAGAACGGAATGAACCTTCTGAACCTGTACTTCACCCCCTTCGCCACGATGCTGGTCCTCATCGCCATCTACGTGTCCGAGCCGGACCCGCGCCCCAAGTACATCTCGCTCGGCATCCTCGTGGCATCCCTGGTCGTCAACCACTGGTTCTCGCGGAACACCTACCGCTTCGTCGGCTGGGCGAGCCGGCTCAAGGTCATCCAGATATGGCTGACCTTCCTCTGGTCGGTCCTCTTGGCGTACCTCCTCATCCCCTACTGGGCTCCCATGTGGCTGCTCCTGACCATGCCGCCGGTCACGGCCGCGCTCTATCAGGGGCGCTGGCAGACGCTGGCGGCCGGGATGGTCTGCGGCCTGTCGGTCCTGGGGATGTACTATCTCCGCCAGCTGTCGGTGGGGATGCCCCTGGGGGCGGAGCACTGGGGGCAGGCGTTCTGCCAGGCCGCCTTCATCCCGACCCTGTCGCTCTTCGTTCACGCCCTGGCCCAGACCGCGCTGCGCATGCGCGACATGACACGATAGGGCCCGGGGGATTGAATTTTTAGGGAATCGGGTTACAATTAAGGAATACCTTAATACATGGATATCCTGATCCGTCTGCGCGTCCTCCTTTGGGTCATGGTCCTCGGCCTCTGGGGGATCATGATCTACCAGTTCCTCGGGGAGGAGGAGCGCGCCGACGAAAACATGAAATGGGTCTCCTACCGCGTCGCGGAGGACGCGGAGGAGGACGTCCCCGACGACCAGGACAACATCCGCATCCCGGCCTCGGAACTATTCCCGGCCAAGACCGCGGACGATCTGCTCACCGAGCCCTCGGGGGCCATCATGAGCCAGGGGACCGGCGCGAAGCTCGCCCGCATCCCCGCCTCCCTCAACGACCCTCGCGCCGCAGCCCTGCCGCAGACGCCGTTCCCGCAGCCGCCCCCGGGCCCGCTGTGGGGGACCGGCCCCCGGCCCGTGGGAGCGGCCGCGCCCGAAGCGGCCCAGGAGGACGACGACGCCCGGGTGGTCGGGGCGGACCCGAACCGGACCACGCGGCCGTCCGCGGAGCGGGAGGAAGCCCGGGCCCCGGCTCGCCCGCGGCCGACAACGCCGCCCGAATCGGCCCCGCCCAAGGGCTTCTCGAAGACCCAGACGCCCCACTTCACCATCTACGCGGAGGGCAAGAAACCGTCGCTCGAATTCCTGGAGACCCTGGAGAACCTGCACGGGAACCTGATGCTCGATCTCGCGGCCTTCTCCTCCTGGGCGCGCGACGAGCGCGTCTCGGTCTACCTCTTCCGCGACCAGGAGAGCTACCGCCGCGTGACGGGCCGCCCCTCCTGGTCCGGCGGCGCGACCTCGATCAAACGCCGCAAGATCTACCTCTACGAGACCGACGAGCTGGTGGGCATCCTCGCCCACGAGCTCTCCCACATCTACTTCGACAGCTTCTTCGCCGACGGGCGCTCGAACCCGCTGTGGCTCAGCGAGGGGATGGCGACCCTCATCCAGACCGAGCGCGGGCTGGCGGCGCCCAACTGGCTGAACTCCAACATCGCCTCGCTGCGCGCCGGGGGGGGGTTCCCGCTCGACAAGCTCATGGGCTTCGAGACCACGGCCGACTTCGCCGACGACGACATCCGGCTCTGGTACGCCGAGTCGTACAGCGTCGTGCGCTTCCTCATCCGCTCGCAGTACCGCTCCTCCTTCTACAAGTTCTGCAAGTTCCTCCGCGACGGCGCGCCGCTCGACCAGGCCCTCTATCGCGCGTACGGGATGCCCTTCACGCGCGTGAAGGCCCTGGAATACGCGTGGCGCTACGACCTCCAACCCAAAAAAACCTGATCCCCCTCCCCCAACCCCTCCCCCGCGAAGCGGGGGAGGGGCAGGGGTGGGGGGCCCGATAGGCCCAGAGCGGGCCTGGGCATCCCGGGGCATCCGCAAGGCCGCGATGCAACGGATATTTGACGGAAATCTTTCCGCCTCCCCCTGACGCCGTTCTCCGTCGAGGATCCGCGCGCGCCGCGCGCCGGCTCGTGACATATATTTTCACCTGGGTCTTGACAAAGAAAACTATTTCGCTATAATTGTGTCCCTGGTGGGTAGAAGTGGTGAAAGGTGGGGAAAGGTGGTGAGATGAGCGGGACCGCGGTGACGATCGGAGAGTACGAATACACCCTCGATGCGAAGCATCGCCTCGTGGTGCCTCCGGCGTTCCGGGACGCGCTCACCGCGGAGGGGGAGACCCGCTTCTACCTCGCCCAGGGCTTCGACAACTGCATCTGGATGCTCCGCCCGTCCCAGTGGCACCAGATGCTGCTCGATTTCAAGGAGAACTCGAAGAAGATCGCCGACGCCAACAAGGTGCGCGCCCTCAAGCGCGCCATCTTCGGCCGCGCCATCGACGTGACGCTCGACGAGCAGGGCCGCGTCCTCGTGCCGCAGAACCTCGTGGACCACGCCGACCTCAAGAAGGACGTGGTGATCATCGGCACCGGCGACAAGGCCGAGATCTGGGACCGCCGGGCTTGGAAGAAGCACTCCACGGAGCAGGTGCAGCCCTCCATGGAAGAGCTCGCCAAGGAGATCAACCTGTGACGCCGGTGGCCACCATGGATGAGGAATACACGCACGAACCCGTCCTCCTGAACGAGGTGATCGAGCACCTCGTCACCGACAAGGACGGCACCTATCTGGACGCGACGCTCGGCCTCGGCGGGCACGCCGAAGCCGTACTCGCCACGATCTCGGCTCAAGGACGTCTCATCGGAACGGACATGGACCCCCAGGCGCTGGCGATAGCCGCAGAGCGGCTCCAGCCCTTCGCCGGAAGATTCCGGCTGGTCCGCGCGAACTTCCGAAACTTGAGCCAGACTTTCCAGGTCGAGCTGGGGGCCTCCGGGCCGTTCCTGACCGGGGCCCTGTTCGACCTCGGCGTCTCCTCCCTGCAGATGGACAAGGCCAGCCGCGGCTTCGCCATCAACCACGAGGGCCCCCTGGACATGCGGCTCGATCCCGACAGCCCGCTGACCGCGGAACGCATCGTCAACGAGTGGCCCGAGGAGCAGCTGACGCTCCTGCTCCGGGAGTACGGCGAGGAGCGCCAGGCCCAGAGGATCGCGCGCTGGATCGTGGCGGCCCGCCAGGACCAGCCCCTGCGCACCACGCGGGACCTCAAGGAGCTCATCGAGCAGCGTCTGCCCCGGACCGGACGCCTGCACCCGGCCACCAAGACCTTCATGGCCCTGCGCATCGCGGTCAATCAGGAGCTCGAGAACCTGACCCGGGGGCTCGAGTCCATCGCCGCCCTGCTCCGCCCCGGGGGCCGCATCGCCGTCATCTCTTTCCATTCGCTGGAGGACCGCATCGTGAAGCACGTCTTCCGATCCTTCGAGGAGCACGGCGGATACCGCATCGTGACGGCATCTCCGATCTGCCCGAGCACCGAGGAAGCGGGACGCAATCCCAGATCCCGCAGCGCGAAACTGCGCGTAGTGGAGAGAAACCGATGAAACAAGTCGCCATGCCGTCGAACTCCATGTATTTCCTCAATACCCGGCAGCAGGTGATCAGCCTGCGGCCGGCGCCGTCCCCGATCGCGGGCTACATCTGGAGACGCATTTTCCTTAAGAGCGGGGACCGCCAGGCGGCCCTGCGTTGAAAACGATCTGGCGGGCACCTACTCGGCGGGGTGCCCCCGAATTTGAGACTGAGACATGAGGACCATGTGGAGAACCAAGGGGTTGCGCAGAGCCCCACGATTGGGTGAGCACCTACTCGGCGGGGTGCTCGCCGACTTTGTGACGGAAACGAAGGAGGACGGAACCCGGGGCCTGCGGAAAGGAGCTGCTCCCTGCCGCAGGTCCCACGATTGGGTGAGCACCTACTCGGCGGGGTGCTCGCCGATTTTATAAGGAACATGGATAGAACGGCGACGGCGAAATGGTGCGCAGCGGCGACCTGCATCGTGTTCCTATTCCTCTGGGAGCAGGTGCAGGCGACGCGTCTCGGCTACCGGGTGAGCACGGCGCAGGGGGAGCTAACGCTGCGCAAGAACAGGGTCACCCTCCTCAGGCTCGAGCTCGACAAGCTGCACGCGCCGGACCGGCTGGCCAAAGCCGCCCGGCAGAAGCTCGGCATGGCCCCGACCAGCCCGGAGAACGTGGTCTTCATCGGGAGCACCGTGGCCCGGCTCCCGGAGAAGACCGTCCCGACCAAGAAGAAAGAGGAGTTCCAATTCCTGAGCCGGCTGATAGAATAGGATGCGCACGGGCCTCCGCCTCCAGCTCAGCGCCGCGTTGTGCCTGGTCCCGCTCATCCCCATCGCGCTCCGCCTCGGCTACCTGCAGATCGTACGCCATCAGGACTTCTCCACCCAGATCCTCCACCGCACCGAATCCCAGACGCTCCAGATCGTGCCGCGCGGCCGCATCCTGGACCGCAGCGGCCGGGTCCTAGCGCAGTCCACCACGGTCGATTCCTGCTTCGTCGACCGCTACGGCCTCCGGGCGGACAAGTCCTCCGGGGAGGCGGGCTTGCGCGCGCTCGCCGCCGTCCTCGAGCAGCCGCTTCCCGCCATCCGCGCCCAGCTCCGGCAGCGCACCCGCAACGTATGGATCCAGCGCGACGTGCCGGAGGCCAAGCTGCTGGCGCTGCGCGGGCTCCAGACCCGCTATCCCTGGATCGGGCTGCAGGCGGATCAGCAGCGCCGCTATCCCAACGAGGAACTCGCCCGCGGCATCCTGGGGAGCGTCAATTCTTCGGACCGCGGCAGTTCCGGCCTGGAACTCTCCTTCGACCGGAAGATCAGCGCCCAGGCCATCCCGGTGGCCAGCATGCGCGACGGCGACGGACGCTCCATCCGGGAACGGATCGGCGACGCGGGCGCCCCGCCGCCCGACCTGCGCCTGACCCTCGACAGCGCCATCCAGTACTACGCGGAGGCGGCCCTCAGCGAGGCCATGGCCAAGCACCGCGCCAAGGCGGGCACGGTCCTGGTCCAGGACCCCCGCACCGGGGAGATATTGGCGATGGCGCTGGCGCCCAACGACGCCCTGCGCAACGCCGCCATCCAGGACGTGTACGAGCCGGGCTCCACGTTCAAGGTCGTGGTGGCCGCGGGCGCTCTCGAGAGCGGGGTCATGAACCTCACGGACAAGCTCGACTGCGAGAACGGGCGCTGGGCGGTCAATTCCAAGGTCACCATCAAGGACCACGACAAGCAGGGGCTCCTGACCCTGCCCGAGATCATCCAGCATTCCTCCAACATCGGGTCGGGCAAGCTCGGGCTCAAGATGGGCGCGGCGGCCTTCCTCAAGCAATGCGCCCTGTTCGGGTTCGGCTACCGGACCGGGGTGCCCCTGCCCGGGGAATCCAGCGGGATCATGGGCGCCGCCGCGACCCTGCGGGACGTGCGCCTGGCCAACGCCGCGTTCGGGCAGGGGGTGGCGGTGACCCCCATCCAGCTGCTCAGCGCCTATTCCGCCATCGCCAACGGCGGCGAGCTCCTGGAACCGCGGCTGGTGCTGGCGATCGGGGACGAGCCGACCCCGGGCCCGGTCCGCGTGCGCCGGGTGGCCAAGGCGGAGACCATCGCCGAGGTCCGCAAGATGCTCGAGCTCGTGGTGGACGCGGGGACCGGCTCCACCAGCCGTCTGGCCGGGTATCGCACGGCGGGAAAGACCGGGACCGCCCAAAAGGTGGACCCCCGCACGGGACAATATTCCGAGAACGAGTACATCGCCTCCTTCGTGGGATATTTCCCGGCCCGCGACCCTTTGTTCACGGTGCTCGTCGTCATCGACTCCCCCCAGGGGGAGTACTACGGCGCCCAGGTCGCCGCGCCGGTCTTCGCCAAGCTGGCCAATATCCTCCTGGCCATGAAGGGCGTTCCTCCCGAGACGCCGCTGGCCGTGGACCGCGGCGGCGAGAAGATCGCCCCGGCCGAAGCCGCCCCGGCGCCGGTCCCCGCCTCGCCGAAGCTCCCGGCGCCGCGGCAGTTCCCCGCTCCAGCCCGCCCGGCGGCCGCTCCCGCCCGCCCCATACTGCACGGAGAGCAGGCGCTCGGATCTGCGTCCAAGGCCGCTTGATGACGCTGCAAGGGCTCCTGGCCGGTCTCAAGCCCGAATACGCCAGCGGCGACCTCGCCGTCCCCGTCCAGGACATCACCTTCGATTCCCGCGCCGTCACCCCCGGCTCCCTGTTCGTGGCCCTGCCGGGCGCCAAGACGGACGGCAACCGCTTCGTCCGGCAGGCCGTGTCCAAAGGCGCGGTCGCGGTGCTCAGCGAGCTCAAGCCGCCTCCCGCCCCGATCACCTTGCTCCGCCAAGGCGCCGGCGGGGGCTCGGTGACCTGGGTGCAGGTGGGCGACGTCTTCGCGGCCATGGGCCGGGTGGCCGGCGTGTTCTTCGGGGACCCCACGGAAGCCATGACCGTCGTGGGGGTCACGGGGACCAACGGGAAGACCACGGTGACCTACCTCCTGGAATCCATCTTCAGCCGCATGGGCGGGACGCCGGGCGTCGTGGGCACGATCGGCGTACGCCTGCGCCACCGCGAGATCGCCAAGGCCCAGAACACCACCCCCTTCTCGCTGGAACTCCTGCGGCTCCTGGCCCGGATGCGGGACGGGGGGGCGACCCACGTCGCCATGGAGGTCTCCTCCCACGCCCTGGCCACCCAGCGCGTGGAGGAGATACGCTTCGACGCCGCCATCATGACCAACCTCCAGAGCGACCACCTCGATTTCCACAAGACGCGGGAGGAGTATTTCGCGGCCAAGGCGCGCCTGTTCGAGCTGTTGGAGCGCTCCGACCCCGCCCGGAAGGCGCGCGTCGCGGTCCTCAACCGGGACGACGAGTCCTACGCGAAGCTCCGCCGCCGCTCCCTCGACGTCCGCCAGGTCACCTTCGGCTCCGGACCGGAAGCGGATTACCGCGCGGAGGGAGCAGTCTGCACCGTGCGGGGCAGCGCCTTCCGCCTGTGCCGCAAGGACCGGGAATGGCTGGCCGAGATCAAGCTCCCGGGCGGACACAACATCCAGAACGCCCTGGCCGCCGCCGCCGCGGCCATGGAACTGGGCGCCGCTCCCGAGGCGGTCCTCGAGGGCCTCAAGAGCACGGACGGGGTCCCCGGCCGCCTGGAGCGGGTGGACGCGGGACAGCCCTTCGCGGTCTTCGTCGATTTCGCGCACACCACCGGCGCCCTGGCCACCGTCCTCGAGGCCCTGGGCGCCCTGCCGCACCGCCGGATCATCACCGTCTTCGGCTGCGGCGGGGACCGGGACCGCAGCAAGCGCGGCCCCATGGGCGCGGCCGCCTGCGCGGGCAGCGATTTGGCCATCGCCACCTCCGACAACCCCCGCGGGGAGGACCCGATGGACATCCTGCGCGAGATCGAGGCCGGGATGCAGGCCGGCGGCTATGACAACTACCAGATCGTCCCGGACCGCGCCGAGGCGGTCCTCGAGGCGATGCGGGTCGCCCAGGAAGGGGACATCGTGCTCATCGCGGGAAAGGGGCATGAGGACACGCAGATCTTCCGGGACCGGACCCAGCGCTTCGACGACCGAGAGACCGCGCGGACCGCGCTGAAGACAGCGGGGCGGTGCTGAACATGGATCTCAAGATGAACTGGGGCGAGGCGGCGTCGGCCACGGGAGGGTCCCTGCTGCGCGGCGACCCCCGGCGGCCCTTCGCGTCCCTTGCGACGGACAGCCGCCGCCTGGACGGCGGCCAGGCGTTCTGGGCCTTGAAAGGGGAACGCCACGACGCGCACGATTTCCTGGGCGCGGAGGGGGCCGCGCGCTGCGCCGGCTGGGTGGTGGCCCGCGGCGCCCCCCTGCCCGAGAAACAGCCCCCGGCGGTCCTCGCGGTGTCCGACACCCGCGCCGCCCTGGCCCTGCTCGCCGCGGCGCACCGGAGCCGTTTCCGCATCCCCGTGGTCGGAATCACCGGGAGCAACGGGAAGACCACGGTCAAGGAGATGCTCCGCGCCATCCTCGCCACGCGGGGGCAGGTCTGCGCCAACGCGGGGAACCTCAACAACGAGATCGGCCTGCCGCTCTCCATCCTGGAGCTGGACGCCTCCCACGCGTTCGCGGTGTTCGAGATGGGGGCGTCCCGGCCGGGCGACATCCGCGCCCTGGCGCGCGCGGCGCAGCCCACGGCTGGGGTGCTGACCAACATCGGCCCCGCGCACCTGGAGTTCTTCAAGAGCCTGGAGGGGACCCTCAAGGGCAAGGCCGAGCTGATCGACGCTCTGCCGCCCGGAGGCCCGGCCATCCTCAACGCCGATGACCCCCTGCTGGCGAGGCTGGCGGCCGGGCTCGAGCGCCCGGTGCTCCTGTTCGGGGCGACGGAGCGGCCCGGACTCGGGGCCCGCGCCCTGCACCCTCCCGCCGGGCCGGCCACCGGGATCACCCTGGAGGTCGCGGGCAAGCGGGTCCAGGTGCCCGGGGAGCACTACGGCAGCATCCACCGCATGAACGCGGCCGCGGCCGCGGCCGCGGCCCTGTCCTTGGGCTTCACTCCCGCGGAGATCGAGGCCGGCCTGCGCGCCTTCCAGCCCGCGCCCCTGCGCTTCGCGGTCCGCCGGCACCCCTCCGGAGCCGTCTTCGTGGTGGACGCCTACAACGCCAACCCGGCCTCGATGCGGGCCGGGATCGAGACCTTCCTGGAGACCTTCCCGGGCGGCTCTCGGATCGTGGTCCTGGGCGACATGAAGGAACTGGGGCCGGAGTCCGCCGCCATGCACGCGGAGCTGGGCCGCTGGGTGGGCAGACTCCCCCTGTCGGCGGCGTTCCTGACCGGGGAGCTCATGACGGGCGCGGCCGCGGCGGCCGCGGCGGCGGAGCGGTTCCCGGTCGTGCACACCCCGGACGCCGCGGCCCTGCGGGAGCCCCTGCGTTCCTTGCTCCAACCGGGCACGGCGGTCTATTTCAAGGCGTCGCGGGCGCTGGCGCTGGAGCGTCTCGTCGAGGAGCTGGGATGATCTACTATCTTTCCGGACTGCGCGAACTCTGGAGCCCGCTCAACGTCTTCCGCTACATCACCATCCGCACGGTCGGGGCGCTGGTGACCGCACTGCTGATCTGCCTGCTGCTCGGGCCCAAGCTCATCCGGACCCTGCGGGCCTACAAGGTCGGCCAGTCCCAGCGCAAGGACGGCCCGGCCAGCCACTTTTCCAAGGAAGGGACCCCGACCATGGGCGGGCTCCTCCTCTTCATCGCGGTGCTGGTCTCCTCGCTCCTCTGGATGCGGCCGGACGTGGGCTTCACCTGGATATTGATCTTCGTCTCGACCGTGCTCACGGCTCTGGGCTTCTACGACGATTACCAGAAGCTGGTGAAGAAGGACCCGCGCGGGGCGCCCTCGCGGGTCAAGTTCCTCATCCAGATCGGGACCGCCCTGCTGGTGGTGGGCTACCTGGCGGCCTACCCGCCGGAAGGCGCGCACGCCACCGCCATCCTGGTCCCCTACGTCAAGCAGACCTTCATCGAGCTGGGCCCCCTCTACTTCGTCCTGGCCGCCATCATCATCGTGGGCTCCTCCAACGCCGTGAACCTGACCGACGGGCTCGACGGACTGGCCGCGGGCTGCATCATCTTCTGCGCCATCACCTACGCGGTGTTCGCCTACATGGCCGGCAACGCCAAGTTCGCCGACTACCTCCAGATCAGCCACGTGCCCGGAGCCGGGGAGATGAGCGTCTACCTCGGGGCGCTGATCGGAGCCTGCCTCGGGTTTCTCTGGTATAATGCTTATCCGGCCGAGGTCTTCATGGGCGACACGTCGTCCTTGTTCCTCGGCGGGGTGATCGGCACGGTGGCGATCTGCGTCAAGCAGGAACTGCTCCTGCCGATCGTAGGCGGCGTCTTCGTCGCGGAGACCCTTTCGGTCATCCTGCAGATGGCCTCCTACAAGCTGCGCCGCGGCAAGCGCATATTCCGCATGGCGCCCCTGCACCACCATTTCGAGCTGGGAGGCATCGCGGAACCAAAAGTGACGGTGCGTTTCTGGATCGTGAGCATCGGCCTGATGCTGGCGGCGCTGGCCTCGCTCAAGATCCGCTGATGAAGCCATTCGACCCCAAGTCTTTCCGGAAGAAGCGGGCGGCGGTGCTCGGAATGGGCCGCTCCGGGCTCGACGCCGCGCGCCTGCTGGCCAAGAAGGGCTTCCGCGTGCTCTTGAGCGACACCCGGCCCCGCAAGGAACTCCGCGCCCTGGCCAAGCGCCTCCCCGCCAAGGCGCGCTGGGAGGGGGGCGGGCATTCCGACCGCCTCCTCGCGGCCTCCTTCGCCGTGAAGAGCCCCGGCATCCCCTCGCACGCCCCGATCCTCCAGCGCCTCCGGGACGCCGGCATCCCGATCTACAGCGAGCTGGAGATCGCCCTGGCCTACGCGCCGGCCTGCACCACGGTCGCGGTCACCGGCTCCAACGGCAAGTCCACGGTGGCCTGCATGACCGCGGCCCTGTTCAAGGAGGACAAGCGCCGCGTGCACCTGCTCGGGAACATCGGTTCGGCCGTTTCCGGCTCCGCCGCCGATATCCGCAAGGGCGACACCGTGGTGCTGGAGGTCTCCAGCTACCAACTCGAGGACAGCGCCTGGTTCAAGCCGGACGCGGCGGCTATCCTCAACGTCACCGCGGACCACCTGGAGCACCACGGGAGCATGGAAGCCTACGTGGCGGCCAAGGCCCGGGTCTTCCGCCAGCAGAACCGGGGGCAGTTCTGCGTGTTCAACGCCTCGGACCCGATCTCCCTGCACCTCGCGCGCGACTGCGGGGCCCGCAAGCTCTTCTTCGCGCTGCATCCCTCGACCCGGGTCGCGGCCTGGCTGGACGGCGGCAAGATCCATCTGCGCCTGCCGGGCGACCCGAAAGACTCCGTCGTGATCCCGCCCAAGCTCCCGGGGGTGCACAACCTGGAGAACGCGATGGCCGCGGCGCTCCTGGCCGCCTCCCAGGGCGTGAAGCCGGCCGTCATCGCCCGCGGCTTCAAGAAGTTCCAGGGCGTGGAGCACCGCATCGAGGGCTGCGGGACCTTCCGGGGCATCGCCTGCGTGAACGATTCCAAGGCCACCAACGTGGATTCCACCCTGGCGGCCCTCCGGGCCCTGGAGGACCGCGGTAAGACCCTGCTGCTCATCCTGGGCGGGCTGCCCAAGGGCGGGGGCTTCCGCGCCCTGCTCGGGCCCGTCGAGAAGGGCGTCAAGGCCGTCCTCACCATCGGCAGCGCCGCGGCCAAGATCGAGGAGGACCTGCAGGGCGCGGCCCACTTCTTCCCCTGCGAGACCCTCGAATCCGCGGTCCGGGTGGGATTGCAGATCGGGGCGAAAGGGGACACCCTCCTCCTGTCCCCGGCCTGCGCCTCCTTCGACCAGTTCCAGGATTTCGAGCACCGGGGCCGGCGCTTCAAGGAGCTGGCGAAGGAACTAGGGCGCCGGAAAGCATGATGAAGCCCCTGAGCCGGCGCAAGGCGGCTCCGGACTACTTCCTGCTGGGACTCTCGCTCATCCTGCTCGTCTTCGGGTGGGTGATGCTCTATTCGGCCAGCGCGATCATGGCCGACAAGCAGTACGCGGACCCCCTCTTCTACCTGAAGCGGCAGGGCCTCTTCTCCCTGGCGGGGCTCGGTCTGATGGCCCTCTTCAGCCGCATCCCCTACGGCCGTCTGCGGGAATGGGTGTGGCCCCTGCTGGCCCTGACCCTCATGGTGCTCGTCGCGGTGCTGTTCACCAGCCCCATCGCCGGGGTGAAGCGCTGGATCCGCATCGGCCCCTTCGGCCTGCAGCCGGCCGAGTTCGCGAAGCTGACCATGGTGCTGTTCCTCGCCGACTATCTCGACCGCAAGCGCAGCAAGGTCTCCAACTTCACCCAGGGGATGATCGTGCCTTGGGCCGTGGTCGGACTGCTCCTGGGGCTCATCTCGCTGCAGCCCGACCTGGGGACCCCGGCCCTGCTCTTCGGGGTGGGGCTGCTCGTCCTCTTCGTGGGCGGGACGCGCTTCCACCACCTCGCCGTGGTCGGCCTGGCGGCTATGCCGGTCCTCCTCTATGAGCTCCTGCGCCTGCCCTACCGGCGGGCCCGGCTTATGACCTTCCTGCACCCCTTCAACGACGCCGGCGGCACGGGCTACCAGTTGGTGCAGTCCCTGCTGGCGGTGGGGGCCGGGGGCTGGGCGGGACAGGGCCTGGGGGCCTCCAAGATCAAGCTCATGTACCTGCCCGCGCCCCACACGGACTTCATCTTCCCGGTGCTCTGCGAGGAGCTGGGCCTGCTCGGCGCCGTCGCCGTGCTCTGCCTGTTCACGGCCCTGCTCCTGCGCGGCATCCGCATCGCCCGCGGGGCGCCCGACCTGTTCGGGATGCTCCTCGCCTCGGGCCTGACCTTCCTCATCTGCCTGCAGGCCTTCTTCAACATCGCCATGTCCATCGGCCTCATGCCCACCAAGGGGCTCCCCCTGCCATTCTTTTCGTACGGGGGTTCGTCGCTTTTGGTCACCCTGGCGGCGATGGGCATCCTGCTCAACATCTCCCGGCACCGGGTCCTCCCGGCGTCGCGCTGACCATGCGCATTTTGATCGCCTGCGGCGGCACGGGGGGACACTTCTATCCCGGCTACGCGCTGGGAAAAGCCCTGGGGGCGCGGGGGCACGAGACCCTTTTCGTCCTGCGCCGCGAGGATCCGGCCGCGGCCCGGCTGAGCGCGGAAGACCTGCCCTTCGCGGAACTGGACCTGCGCGGCCTCTCGCGCTCGCCCTCCCGGTCCTGGCTGGCCCTGCCCGGGAAGCTGGCGCGCAGCCTGTGGACCGCCCGAAACATCGTGCGCGCCTGGCGGCCCGCGGTCGCCGTGGGCATGGGCGGCTATCTCACCGTCCCGGTGGCCGCGGCCGCCCGCCTGCGCGGCGTCCCGCTGGTGCTCCACGAATCCAACGCCGTCCTGGGCCTCGCCAACCGCCTCAGCGCGGGCGGAGCCGCGTGCCTGGCCCTGGGCCTGCCCGGGAAGCGTCCCGGCTCCGGCACCAGGACCGCGCTCACCGGGACTCCCATCCGCGAGGCGCTCTGGGCCAAGGCCGATCCCGCGGCCTCCCGGCGCGCCCTCGGTCTCGACCCGGGCCTGGCCACGCTCCTGGTGGTGGGGGGTTCCCAGGGGGCGCGCGCGCTCAACCGCCTCGTCCCCGAAGCGCTCCGCCTGCTCGCGGAGAGGACTCCTCCCCCACGAAGTGGGGTCCAAGTCCTCCACCTCTGCGGCAAAGGCCATGCGGAGGCGACCCGCGCGGCTTATGCGGGACTTCCCGCGGTCATCCTGGAATTCCTGGAAGACATGCCGGCGGCCTACGGGGCCGCGGACCTGGCGATTTGCCGCTCCGGAGCCAGCACGCTGGCGGAACTCGCGGCGCAGAAGCTGCCCGCGCTCCTCGTCCCCTACCCTGCCGCGACCGGGGCGCACCAGGAGGCGAACGCGCGGATCCTGGAAGCGGCCGGAGCCGCGCGGCTGGCGCTGGAAGGCGGCCTGTCGGCCGCCGTGCTGGCGGAACTGCTGGGCGGCCTCTTCGACCCCGCCGGCTCCACCCTGTCCGCGATGACCCGGGCCTACGAGGGGTTGGGGCTCCCGCCGCCGGAGCGCAGCGCGGCGGTCCTGGCCGACATTGTGGAGGAGGCGGGAAAACCGCTATCCTGACGAGATGTCCCGGACGCGCACCCCATCCATCCTCATCGTCAACGACGACGGGATCCACGGCAAGGGACTCGAGGCTTTGGTGGCCGCCGTCGCGGGCCTGGGCCGGCTCACCGTGGTCGTCCCGGAAAGGGAGCGCTCCACCGCCGGCCACAGCCTCACCCTGCACAAACCCCTCCGCCTCAAGCCCCATCATTCCCCGCATCTGGACGGGGCGACCGTCCTGACTCTGAGCGGCACCCCGGCGGACTGCGCCCGCATCGGCATCCTCCACGTGCTGGGGGGCAAGGCGGACCTGCTCCTGTCGGGCATCAACCGCGGCTACAACCTGGGCCACGACGTCCACTACTCGGGCACCGTGGCCGCGGCGATCGAGGCGACGATCAACCGCGTCCCCGCCGTCGCCGTCAGCCAGGGCGTAGGACGGCGGGAGGACTACGCCCCCGCGGCCCGGCTCGCCCGCGCGCTGGCCATGGCGGTGCTCCGCCGCGGACTGCCGCCCGGGCTGTGCCTCAACGCCAACGCCCCGGAAAGGTCCCGCGGCAGCCGGGTCCTCGTCACCCGCTTGGGCATGCGCACCTACGACCGCACGGTCACCCGGCGCCTGGACCCGCGCGGGCACCCCTATTTCTGGCTGGCCGGCCGCGTCCTGCAGGACGCGCCGCAGCCGGGGACCGATATCGCGGCCGTGCGCCGCGGCCTCGCCTCGGTCTCGCCGGTCCGCCTCGACGCCACCGAGGACCGCTTCCTGGGAAGCCTGGCACGATGGCAGCTCTCCTTGCGGTAATCCTGCCCCTGCTCTCCTGGGCTTGCGCTCAGGCCCCGCCGTCCGGGCCTGGGCTTACGGTCGTCGCGGTCGGGGACAACCGCCTGGACGGGCCCGTGGGCCGCATCGCGGCCCGGGAAGGCCCCGAAGCGCCCACCGCGGGCATCCGGCACTGGCTCGAGGGCGACGTGGTGCTGGGCAACCTGGAGACCGCGGTCACGACGCGGGGTCTCGCCGCCCTCAAGCTCTGGACCTTCCGCACCCGGCCGGCCGGGCTCGGCATCCTGAAGCGGGCGGGCTTCACGGTCCTCAACCTCGCCAACAACCACGTCATGGACTACGGAGTCCAGGGTCTCCAGGACACCCTGAAGGCGGCGCGCGAGCAGGGCTTCCTGGTGGTGGGAGCCGGCGCGGACCGGGAGGCCGCGCGGCGTCCGCTCTTCATCGAGAAGCACGGGCTGAAGGTCGGGATCCTCTCCCTGACGAGCACGA
Organism: Elusimicrobia bacterium GWA2_69_24; assembly: GCA_001799695.1. Taxonomy (GTDB): domain Bacteria; phylum Elusimicrobiota; class Elusimicrobia; order UBA1565; family UBA1565; genus UBA10166. The sequence continues at coordinate 11,395 of MGTY01000027.1, read as the reverse complement.
TACCCGAGGCCATGTGGGCGGGCCGCGCCCGCCCGGGCGTAGCCTTCGCGGACTTCGACCGCGCCGCGGAGTGGATCCGCGACGCGAAGGCGCGCTGCGACGTGCTCCTGGTGTCGTTCCACGGCGGGACGGAGCGGGAGACCGAGCCCAACGCGATCCAGACCGCCTTCGCCCGCCTGGCCGCCGCGGCGGGGGCCGACGTGGTGCTCGGGCACCACCCGCACATGCTCCAGCCCGTGGAGTTCATCGGGGATTGCTTGGTGTTCTACAGCATCGGCAACTTCCTGTTCGTCTCGCCCACGCCGGGCACGGAGCGCACCGTGATCGTGCGCCTGCTCCTGCGGCGCGGCGGGGTCTCGGCCGAGCTCGTGCCGCTCAACATCGACGGAGGCCGGCCCCGTCCCGCGCGGGGCGGGGAGCTCGAGGCGATCCGCGAAGTGCTGGACCGCCGGGGGGCTCTCACCGTCCGGCCGGAACGCATCAAGCTCATCTCGCCGACGAATTGATATACTGGGCCGAGGTCCATGGCCCGTCCCCAAGAAGACCCCATCCTCCTCGAGATCCTGACCTGGGTCTCCCAGCGCTTCGGCATGCCGGCGGCCGTGGTCCGTCCCGCCGCCGAGGCGGGCGGCCTCCCGCTGCTCCTGCGCGGGGCGGGACTGGCCGGAGAGGCCCTTCCGCCGGGACCGGCCGCGGCCCTGGCCTTGGCCATGCGCGAGGCGGCCGCTGGCGGCGAACCCGCCTTCCTGTCCGCGGCGCCGGCGGGACCGTTCGCCGCGGGCGCCTTTCTGCCCCTGCGTCATTCGGAGGCGGCCGCCCTCTGCCTCGTCGACTCCCAGCCGCGGTCGGCGGAACCGGCCTGTCTGCGGCTCCTCGCCCTGTTCGCGGAAGCCGCGGCCCAGAGGGTGTCGGACGCCGCTTCCGTCACCGGGGCCATCGACGCCGCCACCGGGGTGTACTCCGAAGCCTTCCTCCGCCGCGTCTGTCAGGCGGAGATGGACGGCGGCCCTGGGGCCGCCGTCCCCGGGGCGGCGCCGTCTTCCGCCCGCAAGGGACTCATCCTGGCGCGCGTGGACCAGCTCGCGGAGATCCACCAGGCGCGCGGCGCCGCCGTGTCCCTGCGCCTCATGGCCCAGCTGGCCGATCAGCTCCGGGCCGCGAGCCGCGCGACCGACATCGTGGCGCGTTTCGAGCAGGGCACCCTCTGCGTGTTCCTGCCGGTGCTGCCGGGGGGCTCGGTCGAGCCCCTGGTCGAGCGGCTGCAGGAGCACCTGGGGCGCAATTTCCGGTTCGCGGTGTCTTTGGGCGGCGCGGCCGAGACCGGCGCGGACGCCCTTTACGCGGCCGCGGCCCAGGCGCTCGCCGCGGCCCGTCTGGAGGGAGCGGCCGGAGTCCGGGTCCTGGAGGGGGGGAAGGTCGCGGCTCCCGGCGGCCCGCGGATCCCGGCCGCCGTTGCGCCGGCCGCTCCCCAACCCCTCACGCTCCAGACCCGGTATCAGCGCCTGACCCTCCTCAACCGCTTCGCCGTCGAGCTCTTCGCCTCGGACGCCTTGGAGGACGCCCTCCACCGCGTGCTCCCCATCCTCCTGGCCCTCACGCGCGGCAAGCACGTCACCCTGCTGCGCCGCGCCGGCAGCGGCGCCCTGGAAACGGTCGTCGCCCTCGGTGAGAAGTCCTTCGAGTCCGAGGAGGCCCTGGCCCAGCAGGCCCGGATCCTGTCCGAGCTGGAACGCACCCGGCGCAGCCTCTGGGAGCCGCTCCCCAACGCGGGGTGGTACGCGGCGCCGCTCCTGGAGACCCCGGAGGGGCGGCTGGAAGGCGCGCTGGTCCTGGGGCTCGGCTCCGCGACGCCGCCCGACGCCGACGTCAACGCCCTGCTGGCGGACTCCGCGAGATTGCTGCGCAACGCCCTGCGCGCCCAGGAGCAGCACCGGCAGGAGAAGACCCTGGCCGCGGTGACCGAGCAATCGGTGGACCCCATCCTCCTCATGGACACCGCGGGCCGGCTCCAGGCCTGGAGCCGGGGCGCCACGGAGACCTTCCAGTTCACGGCCGAGGAGGTCCTGGGCCGCAACCCCTCCGATTTCCTCATCCCCCAGGACCACGCGGGGGAGATGCGGCGAGTTTTCGCGGAGGCCATGGAGAAGGGCAGCGTGCAGGGAGTCGAGAGCCTCAACCTGCGCAAGGACGGTTCCCTGGTCCCGGTCGAATCCACCCTCACCGCCATCCACGACCAGCGCGGCCGCCCCTTCGCCATGGTCTGCGTCTCCCGGGACATCACCCGGCGCAAAGAGATCGAACGGATGAAGAGCGATTTCGTGAACATGGTGACCCACGAGCTCCGCACCCCCATCACCGCCATCCTCGGCTTCTCGGACACCCTGCTGGAGTTCTGGCCGACCCTGGACGACGAGGAGAAGCGCCGGCACCTGGAAGTCATCCTGCGCGAGTCCCGGCGCATGCGCAAGCTCGTCAACAACTTCCTGGACCTGAGCCGCCTCGAATCCGACGCGGTCAAGCCCGAGTTCACGAGCGTGGACCTGCGGGAACTGGCCCTGCGCGCGGCCGAGACCCTGCGCGGCTACTCCCCGGGCACGCGCGTCGAGGTCTCGGCTCCGGAGACGCTGCCCCCGGTGCCGGGCGACCCGGACCAGCTGGAACGCGTGATCCTCAATCTGGGCTCCAACGCGCTGAAATACTCGCCCCCCGCAGGCCTCGTCCGCCTCTCCGTGACCCGGGAGGGGGATTCCGTGGAGGTAGCCTTGAGCGACGAAGGCCCCGGGATCCCGCCGGAGAGCCTGCCGCGGCTCTTCGACAAGTTCTACCGCGTCCCCGAAGCGCCCGGGAAGAAGCGCACCGGGACTGGACTCGGACTGACCATCAGCAAGATGATCGTCGACGCGCACGGCGGCAGCATCCGCGCCGAGAGCATCCTCGGGAAGGGGAGCACCTTCCGCGTCCGCCTGCCCCAGGGGCCGACCCCGCCCCCGGCCTGAGCCTGTAGCGGCGGTCCCCGCCATCGTCTTGCGGGCGTCTGGCGTGAAAAGGTAGTATCCCCTGAAACCGATGCCAATAAAATCCCTCAGACGATTCGGACTCCTGCGGACCCTGCCCCTCTCCGAGCTCCGGCGCATCGCCCGCATCTCCCGGATGGATTCCTTCCCGGCCGGCACCCTCATCTTCCGGAAATCCGAGACGGCCCACAACATGTTCGTCGTGCTCGCGGGCCGGGTCAAGATCTTCAGCCGCTCCGGCTCCAAGAAGCGCAAGACCTTCGCCTATCTCGGCCCCGGCGACTTCTTCGGGGAGATGGCGGTCATCGACAACAAGCAGCGCTCGGCCTCGGCCGAGGCCGTGGAGGCGACGCGCCTGCTCATCATCCGCAAGGCCGACTTCCGCCGACTGCTCCTGTCGGACGCCAGACTCTGCTTCTCCATGCTGCGGGCCTTCTCGGCCCGCCTGCGCCAGGCCGACGACGAGATCGAGAGCCTCCTGTACCGCAATATCCTGGGACGGGTGGCCAAGGCCCTGCACGACCTCGCCAACGCGGAGCGCATCGGCACCGGCCGGCTGGTCCTGCGCCAGCGCTACACCCACCAGGAGCTCGCGGACTTGGTCGGCACGACGCGCGAGCCCCTGTCCCGCGCCCTGTCCATCCTCCGGGAATCCGGCCTGGTGGAGAGCCGCGACGGCCGCATCGTCATCCGCGAGCCCCAGAAGCTCGAGACCCTGATCCACAACTCCCTGCGCACGGATTGACCCCGTGTCCGACCCCCTGACCCAGCCCGTCCGCGGCTTCCGAGACCAGCTCCCGCCCGAGTCCGAGCGCACGGCCGCGCTCGAGCACCTGGCGCGGCAGGTGTTCGCCCTCTACGGGATCGGCGAGGTGCGCCTGCCGACCCTGGAATCGCGCGAGCTCTTCATCAAGACCACGGGGGAGACCACCGACATCGTGGAGAAGGAGATGTTCGCTTTTTCGGACGCCGGCGGCCGGCACCTGGCCATGCGTCCGGAGGGCACGCCCGGGACGGTGCGCGCCTTCCTCGACAAGCACCTCAACCAGCAGGGCGGCGCCTGCAAGCTCTTCTACGTCGGCAGCATGTTCCGCGCGGAACGGCCGCAGAAGGGGCGCTACCGGGAGTTCGGCCAGATCGGGATCGAGCTCTTCGGCAACCCCCACCCGGCGGCGGACGTAGAAGCCATACTCGCCCTCAAAGACCTCTTCGACCGGGCCGGGCTCGCCGGCCGGCTGACCTTGCGCCTCAACAACCTGGGCTGCGACGAGAGCCCCGAATGCCGGCCGCGCTTCCGGGAACGCCTCCGGGAGTACCTCAAGTCCCGCGAGGCGGAGCTCTGCGAGAGCTGCCGGCGCCGGCTGGACCGCAACCCGTTGCGCTGCCTGGACTGCAAGGGCGACGCTGAGAAGTTGACGGGGGGGGCTCCCCGGCTCGAGCCCTGCGTTCCCTGCCGCGACCATGTGGCCCAGGTCTCGGCCTTCCTCGGCGACCACGGCCTGCCCCACACCTACCCCGACCCGGCCCTGGTACGCGGCCTCGACTACTACACGCGCACCGTGTTCGAGTTCCAGGCCGAAGGCATCGGCTCCCAGAACGCCATCGCGGGGGGCGGGCGCTACGACTCCCTCATCGCCTCCATGGGCGGACCCGCGACCCCCGCCGTGGGCTGGGCTCTGGGCGTGGAGCGCACCCTGCTGGCCGTGGCGGCCGCGGACCCCGAAGCCCGGCTCCTGCGCGCCCTGGCGCCGGAGCGCAAACCCGCGGTCTTCGTCGCCCTGCAGAGCCAGGACCCGCGGGCCGAGGCGGAAGGCATGCGTCTCATGGCCTCTCTGCGCGCCGCCGGTCTCCGGACCGCCGGCGGCCTGTTCGCGGCGAGCCTCAAGAGCCAGATGAAGGAAGCGGGCCGGCAGGGAGCTCCCGTCTGCATCATCCTGGGAGATGAGGAGATCAAGAAAGAGCCTCCCTCGTGCATCGTCAAGGACATGCTCCGCAGCCAGCAGTCCGAGGTCCCCCTGACGCAGGTTCCTGAAGCGGTACGCCGCCGGCTGGAGACCGCCCCATGACCCACCCCTTCCGCAGCATCCCCTGCGGCGAACTCAACGCGTCCCGCGCGGGCGAGCCGGTGCGCCTGGCCGGCTGGGTCCATTCCCGGCGCGACCACGGCGGGGTCTACTTCTTCGACCTGCGCGACCGCAGCGGCCTCGTCCAGGTGGTGGCCCGGCCCCAGCAGGCCGCCGCGTTCGAGGCCGCCGGCAAGCTCGGCTCGGAGTACGCGGTCTCCTTGACCGGCGTGGTGATGAAACGCCCCGCCGGCAGCGAGAATCCCAAGCTCCCCAGCGGCGAGGTGGAGGTCGAGGCGGCCGAGATCGCGCTCCTCAACCCCTGCAAGCCGCTCCCCTTCGAGATCGACGACCACGCCACCGTCTCGGAGGAAGTTCGGCTCAAGCACCGCTACCTGGACCTGCGGCGGCCCCGGATGCAGCGCAACCTCACCATCCGGCACCGGGCCGCGCACGCGGCGCGCCTCCACCTGGATCGCGCGGGATTCATCGAGATCGAGACCCCCATCCTGACCAAGTCGACCCCCGAAGGGGCGCGCGACTACCTGGTCCCGTCGCGGCTCTCGCCGGGGGAGTTCTACGCCCTGCCCCAATCCCCGCAGATCTTCAAGCAGATCCTGATGGTCTCGGGCTTCGAACGCTATTTCCAGCTGGCCCGGGCCTTCCGCGACGAGGACCTGCGCTCCGACCGCCAGCCGGAGCACACCCAGATCGACCTGGAGATGTCCTTCGTCCGCGAGGAGGACATCCACGCCGTGGTCGAGGGCATGCTCCGCGACGTCTTCCGCGCCGCCATCGGGGTGGAGCTGGAGCTGCCCTTCCCGCGCTTCGAGTACGAGGAGGTCATGGCCCGCTACGGCAGCGACAAGCCGGACCTGCGCTTCGGCCTCGAGATCCAGGAGCTGTCCGACGCTTTCCGCGACTGCGGCTTCCGCGTCTTCGCCGACGCCGTGAAGAACGGGGGGGTGGTCCGGGGGATCCTCGCCTCGGGCGGGGCCCTCAACCGCACGGACATCGACAAGCTCGTGGACCTGGCCAAAACTTTGGGCGCGAAGGGACTGGTCTGGGTCCGGTTCAAAGAGGGCGGCCAGATCGACTCGCCCGTTGCCAAGTTCCTCGACCCCAAGATCTTCCAGGACCTGCGCGCGCGCCTAGGCCCCAAGGACGGGGAGGTTCTGCTCCTGGCCGCCGGGCCGGCCATAGAGGCCGCCAAGCTCCTCGGCGCCCTGCGCAACCATCTGATCGTGAAGCTGGACCTCAAGCCCTCCCGGCCGTGGGCCATGCTCTGGGTGCTGCATTTCCCTCTGCTGGAGCGCGACGAGGCGGGCGGCTGGACCTTCACGCACAACCCCTTCACCGCCCCCATGGAGGCCGAGCTCCCCAAGCTCGACTCGGACCCCGGCAACGTCCGCTCCCACCAGTACGACATCGTGCTCAACGGGGTCGAGCTGGGCTCGGGCTCGGTGCGCAACCACCGGCCCGAGATCCAGGAGAAGATCCTCGCCCTGATGGGCTACGACCGCACGGAGCAGCGCCAGCGCTTCGGGCTGCTCCTCAACGCGCTGGAGCACGGCGCGCCGCCCCACGGCGGGGTCGCGCTCGGGCTCGACCGCCTCGTGGCGCTCCTGGCCGGGGAGGACTCCATCCGCGACGTCATCGCCTTCCCCAAGACCACGCAGGGGCTCGACCTCCTGAGCGAGGCGCCCTCCGCGGTCTCGGAACGGCAGCTCAAGGAGCTGCATATCCGGCTCGCCTTGAAACCCGATGCTGACCCGCTACCGCCTCGATAACGGCTCCCTGGTCCAGGGCGAAGACGCCGCCGGCCCGGTGCTGGTATACCTCAATCCCACGGACGCGGAGCGGCGCTTCCTCCTCGACGAGCTCAAGATCGACGAGCACACGCTGAACTCGGCCCTCGACCCCGACGAGCCCTCCCGGCTCGAGTTCGAGCCCTCCCATTACGCGCTGATCTTCAAGCGGCCGAAGAACTACTCGGCCCAGGACCATTTCCTGTTCAAAGTCACCTCTTACGGACTCTTCCTCTTCCCGGACCGGCTGGTGATGGTGGTGGCCGAGGAGCTCTCGCCCCTGCTGGGGGGGAAGCTGGCCAAGGGGATCTCGTCGGTGGAAGACGTCTTCCTGCGGATACTCTCCTCCTCGATCCACCACTACATCGAGCATCTCAAGGTCATCAACATGATCTCCGACGAGATGGAGAAGAAGATCAACAGCTCGATGGAGAACAAGTACCTGCTGAACATGTTCTCCCTGGAGAAGAGCCTGGTCTACTACCTGAGCGCCATCCATGCCAACGGGGGGGCGCTGGAGCGGCTCAAGAACAGCAGCGCCAAGGCCGGAATCTCGCAACGAGGCCTGGAACACCTCGAGGACCTGCTCATCGAGAACAGCCAATGCTACCGGCAAGCCGAGATCTACTCGAACATCCTGGCCTCGCTCATGGACGCGCGCGTCTCCATCGTCAGCAACAACCTCAATATCCTGATGAAGACGCTGAACCTCATCACCATCGGGATCATGGTCCCAACCTTCGTGGTCAGCGCCTTCTCCATGAACGTCGGGATCCCGTTCCAGCATCACCCCATGGCCTTCTGGATCATCATATTCCTGGCCCTGCTGGCCCTGCTGACCATGATCCGGTGGTGGCAGAAGAAGAAGTGGTGACCGTTTTGCTATAATGGACCGTCGCGGCATGGTCCGCGACACCAACTGGGGGTTCAGCCGTCCTGGCGAGCGATAGCGAGCCGACGGCGCCGAAGGGGGCGGCAGCCCCCTTGGGACGCACCGAGCGGAGCAGTCCCTCTCGGAGCGAGGCCTTCAGGCCCGGCCGCGAAGCGGCCGGGAGCGTCAGATGGGCGTGTAGCTCAGCTGGGAGAGCGCTACCTTCGCAAGGTAGAGGTCTGGGGTTCGATCCCCCACACGTCCACCATTTTCGGCGGGAACCACCGGGGAAGTAAAGAGCCCTCTTCATGGGAAGGATGCCTATGGGAGGGCTCTTTGCTTTGCGGACTCCATCGGGCGGGGGGTGGGACTGGACCCTCATGGGCCTTGACGCTCAAGCACTCGCGTTGTATAGTATTTACAACAGGTCGGTTCTCTCCCAAACGCCAAACAACAAATAGGGACCAAACAACATGGCAAATGAGTTCGGCGCGTATTTTATGCAATTGCGGATGAGTCTCAGGAAGACCCTCCGGCAATTCTGCCTAGATAATCGTTTCGACCCCGGAAACATCAGCAGGATGGAGCGAGGGTTGATTTCTCCGTCCACTTCTGACAAAGTTCTTCAGAGATACGCGGAGGCCCTCAAGCTTAGTCCCAAAGGACCCGAGTGGAATAGATTCTTCTCACTCGCGGCCACTTCTGCGGGTAAGATTCCCAAGAGAGTCCTGGCCAATAAAGAACTGATGGCGGAATTGCCAGTGCTCTTTATGGCACTCAGCGGCAAGAAGCCTAGTGTCGAGAAATTGCGGCGAATAATCAAGATTGTGAAAGAGAGTTGAGCCATCAGGATCATCGTCCCTTTCATATCGTTGGATGATCTCCGCGATAAGGCGAAGGATTTCCTTTCGCGGTATCATCCTTCCGGGTCCATCCCCGTTCCCATAGACGATATTGTGGAGTTGGAACTCCGTATCTCTGTCATTCCCGTGGAAGGGCTCTCGCATGCCCTAGGGGAGCCCGGGCTTATTTCTCGGGACCTCTTGACCATTCGGATAGACCAAAACGTGTTGGAGAAGAAGCCCTTTCTTTATCGCACTACCATAGCCCATGAGGCGGCGCATGCCATATTGCACCGTGATATCTTCTCGCGATTCAGTTACAGTAACGAAGAGGGGTGGATCCGGTTGGTCCAATCAATCGATGAGAAGGCCTTCAGGCACTTGGAATGGCAGGCCGGAGCATTGGCAAGTCTGATCTGTGTGCCCAGACAGGCCCTAAAACGAGAGGTAGGAATTGCCATTCAGAAGGCGACGACAGCGTCTGCGGGTCTCCACGAAACCGGCTCTCCCCTCATGCTCCAGTATGTGAGCCAATATCTTTCTAGGGTTTTTGAGGTGCAGCCAAGCATGGTGCGCCAGAGAATCGAGGATGAGGGGTTTCTGCCGCCAAGCGCACCCTCCATGCAGTCAAAGGCTTAGGGCTCGTAAAGAAATAAGTGGCGCGATTCGGAAGCCCGATGTTGAGCCGATTTCTAGGCGCGAGGAGCGCGCATAGTGTGAACTATGTAAGCGACGAGCAACGACGAAATCGGCCAATAGCGGGCCGTGCGTACGGAGAACATTCTCTTGCACGGTCCCTGCCGGTCGATGGCGGCAGGGGCTTCCCCGAAGGGCCGGGGCGCTTTTAGGCCTGCGGAAAGGAGTTACTCCCTGCCGCAGGTCCCTGCGGCGCTATCGCCGCAGGGGCTGCGCCTTCGCGTTGCTCGACTTACAGGCCTTAAGGCCTGCGCGTCTCGCATCGCTTCGGCTCGCTCCAAAATCGCTCCCGGCGAATCATGCCACTTATTTCTTTACGAGCCCTTAGGGACACGTCCACCATCTGAAGCCCTCCGCAAGGAGGGCTTCTCCTTTCCCGGGACCCCGCAAAGTTATTAGAATCCATCCAACAGGGGAGGCTCACATGCACAGCTACAAGGAACTCGGGCTGGTCAACACGCGGGAGATGTACGCCAAGGCCGTGAAGGGCAAGTTCGCGGCTCCCGGCTACAATTTCAACAACATGGAGCAGCTTCAGGCCATCATCCAGGCCTGCGCCGAGACCCGCTCCCCCGTGGTCCTGCAGGTGTCCTCCGGGGCGCGCAAGTACGCCAACCAGATCCTCCTGCGCCACATGGCCCAGGGCGCGGTCGAGCTTTCCGAGACCTACGGGGCGCGCATCCCGATCGCTTTGCACCTCGACCACGGCGACACCTACGAGCTCTGCGTCTCCTGCATCGAGACCGGGTTCTCCACGGTGATGATCGACGGCTCCGCCCACAAGTTCGAGGACAACATCGCCCTGACCAAGAAGGTGGTGGAGTTCGCCCGCCGGCACGACGTCACGGTGGAGGGCGAACTCGGCGTCCTGGCCGGCATCGAGGACGAGGTCCAGCACGAGAAGTCCAACTACACCGACCCGGCGCAGGTGGAGGAATTCGTCAAGAAGACCGGGGTGGACAGCCTGGCCATCTCCATCGGCACCTCCCACGGCGCCTATAAGTTCAAGGTGAAGCCGGGCGAGAGCGTCCCGCCGCTGCGCTTCGACATCCTCGCGGAGTGCGAGAAGCGCCTGCCCGGGTTCCCGATCGTCCTGCACGGGGCTTCCTCGGTCGTCCCGGAGTACGTGGACCTCATCAACAAGTACGGCGGCAAGATGGAGAACGCCGTGGGCGTCCCGGAGGAGCAGCTGCGCAAGGCCGCGGCCTCCGCGGTGTGCAAGATCAACATCGACTCCGACGGCCGCCTGGCCATGACCGCGAAGGTCCGGGAAGTCTTCGCCAAGAACCCCAAGGAGTTCGACCCCCGCAAGTACCTGGGACCGGCCCGCGACGAGCTGGTGAAGCTCTACAAGCACAAGAACGAGGCCGTGCTGGGCAGCGCCGGAAAAGCCTAGCTACTTCTTGCCGCTTTCTGGACTTCGCGGCGGTAGCGCGCCATAATGCAAGCGCGCTAGGGGGGAATCGCATCGGAATGCCGTCAAGGAACTGTTTCGCAGTCATCTGCCTCGCAACGGTACTATGCCTAGGATCGGCGGCATGTAAGAAGCGTAGCCTCCAGACCGAGCCCGGTCAGCTCAAGCTCGCCCCACCCGATCAAGCTTTCCCCGGCCGGACGAGCCTGCCCGTCCCTGCGGCAGCGGAGGCGAAGGGCGAGAAGGGCCCCATCCGTCTTACCCTGCGGCTCCTCAAGACCAAGCTGCCCCAGAGCGAGGATTCGCTTTGGGTCCAAGTCGTCCTCACCAACATCAGCGACAAGCGCATCCTCGTCCTAGACGATGTCTTCAATGAGGGACCGCAGGAATTGCGCCATTACCTCGATACGGGCCTCTACATTGAGTTTCTTGATGGTCGGGGCCGTGAGGACTTCTGGTTCCAACCCGAGGACCATTATCCACCCAAAGAATGCTGGCCAAACAATCTTCCTGCAAAGAAAGCCGCGGTGGACCATTCCTTCTGGTTGGAACCTGGGAAGTCCACCGCGACACCGGCCATGGCCTATCAGAGTCTTTATGACGCCTGGTGCGAGGAAAAGCCGCGTCCCCAGCCGATCGGCGATTTCGGCGAGATCAAGGGTTACGTATTCCTGCCAGGGAATTACC